>CAZOIK010000160.1:0-13831 GCA_964579765.1 uncultured Bifidobacteriaceae bacterium | reverse complement strand
CGGCCTCGGCGCCGGCGACGTCCGCACGGCGCAGGCCGAAGTCGAAGGGCTCCCACGACAGCAGCGCACCCGTGGCGCTGCTCCAGACGCTCTGCGACGACGCGGACGGCAGGACCGGGCCCGACATCGACGGGATCACCGACTGCGGCAGCAGCTGGCCGAAGATGTTGTTGGCGGTCGCGCGGTTCGACTGCCACAGCGAGTCGAGACGCGGCAGGTAGGCGGATCGCGCGACGTCGATGCCCGACGTCGAAGCGTTCACCTGCTCCATGGCGGCGCGCACGGCCGGATAGTGATCGGCCGCGTACTCACTGGCCCGGTCGAGCGTGAGCGGCTGCGGCAGCGGCGCCTGCGCGGCGGAGGTCTGGCCGAACGACGCGCGTCCCGCCAGGGTCGCCGTCACGCCGACCATGCACCCGACCGCCCATCTGCGCGCCTGCGACCGTCTCATCGAGAGCTCCGCTGTTCTCGTCGCTTACCGTCTACGAATTCCGTAGACCTTATTCGTACAGCCGGCGGCTGTCAACGAGACGACGCCCGCGTAATGCGCTAACGGCTTCTTGAGGATCGGGCGCCGTTGCGCGGCTTGGGCCGGGGCCGGCCGCCGCCGTGCTCGCGGACTTCGTGCGACAGCTCGTCGAGCGCGTGGCGGATCTGTCCGAGCACCTCGCGGCCGCGCGGCGTCAGGCGGTACACGCGGCGGCCGACCGATCCCCGCGGCTCGGTCGCGCGCAGCCAGCCGCGCTCGGCCATGCGCGCGAGCATCGGGTAGAGCGTGCCCGGGCTCAGCCGGTAGCCGTGGCGATGCAGCTCCTCGAGCATCCACTGCCCGTACACGCCGCCGTCTTCGTCGGCGTGATACAGGATGTGGACCTTCCAGAACGCGAGCAGGAACTCGCGCATCACCGGATCGCGCATGGAGGAAGATGGTAACACCCCCCCGACAGATCGCCGTGGTGTCCGCCGTCAGGCGGACGTCCGGCGGAACACGGACACTACGGCGAGTTGCGGTCAGCGCGGGTTGAGGCTCTCGAGACGGCGGGTGGCGAAGCGCGCGAGCAGCGAGCAGCTCAACACGATGACGACGAGCACCAGCGCGCCGGCCCAGGCCTGGCGGTGCCAATCCTCGTACGCGGACCCGGCGTAGTTGTAGATCTGCACGGTCAGCGACGACATCGGCTGCGTCAGGGTGGTGTTGAAGAAGCGGTTGTTGAACGACGTGAAGAGCAGCGGCGCCGTCTCGCCGGCGATGCGCGCGATCGCGAGCACGATGCCCGTGACGATGCCCTGCATCGCCGAGGGCACGACGACGGAGAACACGGCCCGCGCATGCGTCGCCCCGAGCGCCAGCGCGCCCTCGCGCATCGTCCCCGGCACGAGCAGCAGCAGCTCCTCCGTCGTCCGCGCGATGATCGGGATCATCATGACGCCGAGCGCGAGGCCGCCGGCGAGCGCGCTGAACTGCTTGAACGGCAGGACGGCGATGCCGTAGACGAAGACGCCGACGACGATCGACGGCACGCCGTTGAGCGTGTCGGCCGCGAAGCGCACGAGCGCGGCGAACCGCGTGCCCGCGTACTCGGACATGTAGATGCCGCTCAGCAGGCCGATCGGGATGGCGAACAGCGCGCCCAGGCCGACGAGGATGAGCGTGCCGACGATCGAGTTGGCCAGTCCGCCGCCCGATTCCCCGACCGGCACCGGCATGTGCGTGAAGAACGCGACGTTCAGCGACTGGACGCCCTGGCTGACGACGAAGAACAGGATCAGCGCGAGCGGCACGAGCGCGAGCAGCACCGACGCGCCGCAGAACGCGACGAACAGGGACGAGACGACCTTGCGGCGCCGGGTGCCGGCCGTCATGCCGCCGACTCCTCCGGCGCGACCACGACGGCCGCCGACGCCTCCCGGGCCGGCCGCGCCATGCTCCAGATGAGCAGCCGCGACAGCGAGTTGACGATGAGCGTGATGATGAAGAGCACGAGGCCGATTTCGATGAGCGCGTTGAGGTAGAGCGTGTCGGCCGCCTCGCTGAACTCGTTGGCGAGCACGGCGGCCATCGTGTGCTGCGGCGCGAACAGCGACAGCGACACCTTCGGCGTGTTCCCGATGACCATCGTCACGGCCATCGTCTCGCCGAGCGCGCGGCCGAAGCCGAGCAGCACCGCGCCGACGATGCCGGTGCGCGCGTAGTAGAGCGCGGCGCTGATCGCCTCGAAGCGCGTGGCGCCGAGCGCATAGGCGCCCTCGCGCTGCGCCATCGGCACCGACTTGAGCACTTCGCGCGCGACCGACGAGGAGAACGGGATGACCATCACGGCGAGAATCAGCGCCGCCGACAGCATCCCGAGGCCGAACGGCGGCCCGCTGAAGAACGGCAGCGCCTTGAGCGCCTGCGGCGTCGCGACCTCGATCGACCGGACGAACGGCACGAGGACGAAGACGCCCCACAGACCGTAGACGATCGACGGGATGGCCGCCAGCAGCTCGGTGAGAAACACGAGCGCCGGCTTCAGCCGGTTCGGACAGAGCTCGGAGATGAAGACCGCGATGCCGAGCGCAATCGGCGTCGAGATGGCGAGCGCGAGGATCGACGAGTAGAGCGTGCCCCAGATGAACGGCAGCGCGCCGAACTCGCCGGCGACCGGATCCCAGGTGTCGGTGCGCCAGAACGCGAGGCCGAACTTGTGAATCGAGAGCGTGGACTGCCGGAACAGCTCGACGCCGATCGAGACGACGAGGACGACGAGCAGCAGACCGAACACGCCGGTCCCGAGGCGGAAGGCGAGATTCTCTGGCCGCTTCACTGCGTCTCGCAGTCTACCTCGCACGACTCGCCAACGCGCGGGCTTGGAGCGCCGTCCACGTTTCAGGCGTGTAAAAACTGGTCTTACAACCGCGTCACGCCGTCGTGGCGGCGGCGTCATCCGGGTGGAGTATTCAGTGAGGCACCATGTCGTACAACCTCACGCTCCACTGCGGCTGCGTCGTCTACGTGTCGTGCGACCCGAAGACCGGCCTGTCGCACTCGCGGATCATCGAGCGGCGGGGCCCCGACTGCGCCGTGCGGAAGCACGAGGTCGGAACGCGGGTCTATCTGTGGGAGCTGCTGCCCGATCCCGCTACGCCGCCCACGAGCCGTTCCGATAGAGCGTGAGGGCGACGTCCACGTTCGAGCGCAGCGCCGCGGCGATCGAGTCCCAGTGCTTCTCGCAGCGCACGAGCGTCTTCCACGAGTAGAGGTGCTTGGGCTTGTGGAAGTCGCTGTTGGCGATGTACGGATAGTGCTTGAGGCTCGTGACAGAGAACAGGTCGTCGCGGTTGGCCGCTTCCCAGACATCGACGAGCTCGGCGACGCGCTTGCGGTGATCCCACAGATAACACGTCCCGATCTCCACGCGCCTCGTCGTCCGGTGGTGCGGATGGCACGCGATGCTCAGCCCGCCCTGCCGCCGGATCTCGCGCAGGATGTCGTCGGCCGGCTGGTCGGCGCTGATCCACTGCTTGATCCGCAGGCCGACGATGTGCGAATTCTTCTTGCTGCGGATGTGGTTCTGGGTGATCTCGGCGCCGGGGATGACGAGCAGATCGTAGAGGCGCTTCGCGCGAATCGCTTCGCTCTCGATCTCGTCGAGGTAGGCGGCGAACCGGTCTTCGGTGACCGAGAAGTTCTTGTAGCCGAGCGTCGCCAGCCGGCCCGCGCGCGCCAGCAGGTCGCGCTTCATCAGGATGTGATCGGTGATCGCGATGACGTCGAAATGGCCGGTCCGTCCGTAGAGGTCGATGACTTCGCGCACCGAGAGGCGGCCGTCGCTCCACCGCGTGTGCACGTGAAAATCGCAGAGCAGAAACGGCTCGTATCCAGGCACTACGCCCTCACGTCGAGATGCTCGCGGTCCGCCGGGCGGTGCCGCAGGATCTCGGACCAGAAGTTGCGAACGTACAGGCCGAACACCTTGCGCTTCCCCATCGCGACGTAGCGCCGCGCCGACGTCCAGACCCAGCAGTCGGCGCACAGCTTGACCCGCCCGATCGCGGCGAGCCGCCGCCCGAGGTTCGTGTCCTCGCCGTGGAACTCGATGGTGCGGTCGAAGCCGCCGATGCGCGCGAGCGCGTCCGCGCGGACGGCGAAGTTGCCGCCGTAGAGAATCGCGCCGATGCCGAACGCGTGGTGGACGACCACGTGCGTCGGCGGCGCGAGGACGATGTCGTAGGCGGCGATGAGCGCGCGCCCGAGGCGATCCCAATCGTAGAATTTGTAGGGCCCGGTCACGGCGACGGCGTTCGACGCGTGCAGCTGCGCTTCGACTCGCTCGAGCCAGCGAAGGGGCACGCGGCAGTCGGCATCGACATATGCGAGGACGCTGCTGCGTGCGGCGCGGCGCGCGGTTTCCCGCGCCACGACCAGACCCTTCGCCGGCTCGTCGATCACCCGCACGCTGGCCGCGCCGCGTGCGATGGCCCTGGCCACCACTCCGGTCTCGTCGGTGCTGGCGTTGTTGACGACGAGAATTTCGTCGGGGGGGCGCGTCTGCGCGAGGAGCGAGAAAACGCAGGCCGGAAGGTGTCGAGCTTCGTTGTACGCGCAGACGACAGCCGTAATCGTCAACGCCGCCAGAGTACCGACAGCGTGTAACACCGTTGTACCAGCCCGATCACGGGGCTGTTAATTTCGTACGCAGATGCCCCCAATGTGGGGTCCGCCGTCAGGCGGACCCGCGCCGGACGTACTGCGCTACTTCATTGGCGTGAGGAGGATGTACCAGCTCTCGCAGTCGCTGCGCGAGCCGCCGGCGAGCGAGACGCGGAAGACGAGGTTGAGCGACGGGATCTTCCACTCGCGGCTCGCGAGGTTGCCGGCGACGTCGAGCTGATACGGCTTCAGCAGATTCGCCGGCGATGCGTGATCGCGGTGCGCGTCCTGTACGCCGGGGAAAATCGCGAACTCGCGCTTCGGCCCGAGGTGCACCTCGAACTGCGGCACGCCGTTCACGACGTGATCGTAGACGCGCTCGGTGTAGCTGCCGTCGGCCTCGCGGCACGACTGCCAGTTCCCCTCGAGGATGTTTCGCGGGTTCGTCGAGTACGACGTGAACTGCGCATGGGACTGTGTGGGCCAGAAGAGCACCGCCAGCCCGACCGTGCAAAGCGCCAACGCCCGGATCACGTCGCCAGAATAGCAGGAGCGCCCGTCAGACGGCCGTACAGGCCCGGCAGAGCACGTGTCGCGCCGTAAATCCGCGGTCACGCGCCGTCAGAGACCCTGACTCGCCGCCAGAGCAGCGTGACACGCCGCTAGACGCCCTGATTCTCCGCCAGAGCGGCGTGACGCGCCGTCAGACGGCCCGACACGCCGCCGGAGCACCGTGACGGACGTTATTCGACGATGATCTCGCCGTACGCCCAGGGATGTTCCTTGCAGATGTAGACGTACGTCCCGGGCGTGGAGAAGGTGTGCGCGCCGACGTCGCCCTCGCTGAGCGCGCCGGTCGTCCACGAGCCGTCTTCCGCGACGATCGTGTGGACCATGCGTCCGTTGTTGCGCCACATGACCTGCGTGCCGGCTTTGACGCGCGTGCGGTACGGGGCGAACGCGTATTCGTCGGTGAAATAGTGCGTGCCGGTGAAGCCGCGGTCCTTGTCGAGCGACGCGGTCTCGATCTGCGCGGTCGTCGCAATCGGACCGACGAATCGCTCGTCGCGCGGCGCCGCAGGGGCGGGCGGCGCCTCCGGCAGCGTGCCGTGCAGCGCGAACGCCCAGACGCGGTTGCCGGCCACGGTCGCGATGTACTGCTGTCCGTCGAGATCGTACGAGACAGCCGGGCCGCCCGACGCGCCGATGCCGAAGTGCCACAGCAATGCGCCGCTCTTCGCGTCGTACGCCTCGAGATTGCGCTCCGGCGTCGCCTGAAACATCAGACCGCCAGCCGTCACCGTCGCGCCGCTCGGCCGTCCCGCCTTGAATGCCTTCTTCCACACGATCTTGTCCGTGCGCGCGTCGATCGCGGCGACGACCCCGTAGTCGAGCCGGCTGAGGCCCGGCACACGGTTGTTGAACGAGTCGAAGAAGAACGGATCATCGGCGCGGCGCAGCCAGCTCAGGCCCGCGGCGCCGGTCGCATAGAAATAGCCGGTCTGCGGGCTGTAGGCCATCGGCGCGACGCGCATGCCGAACGCCGGCGCCAGCACGTTCGGCTTCTGCACCGACGCCGGCGTGAAGAAGCAGCCGACGACGAAGCCTTTCGGGATGTCGGCCTTGCGCCACTCGTCGCAGTCGGGCAGGACGTGATCGGCGCCGACCGGATACGGCTGCGTCGCCGCCGTCTTCTGCAGCGCATCCTGCGGCACGGCACGCTCGTCGATCTTCGACAGCGGCTTCCCGGTGGCGCGATCCAGGACGAAGAGATACCCGTCCGCGCGCATCGCGCCGATCGCCTTGCGCGTCTGCCCGTTCACCTGGATGTCGCTCAGCACGGGCGACACCGAGATGTCGCCTTCCCAGATGTCGTGGCGCATCACCTGGTAATGCCACTTCAGCGTTCCTGTCTTCGGGTCGAGCGCGACGACCGAGCAGAGATAGAGGTTGTCGCCCGCGCGGCCTTCGCCGCCGAGCTGCGGCACGCCGTTGCCGGTGACGTAATAGATGAGGCCGAGGTCGGGATCCTCCGTCCCCGCCAGCCAGACCGCACCGCCGCCGCGCATCCAGCTGTGGCTGTTCGCCGGCCACGTCTCGTGGCCCGGCTCGCCGGCGCCAGGGATCGCGTAGAAGCGCCACGCCTCGTGGCCCGTCTTCGGATCGAGCGCGACGATTTGCCCGCGCCAGCCGTTGTCGGCGCTCAGGCCGAACGAGACGAGGCCGCCCGCGTACAGCGGCGCGCCGGAGATGACCTGTCCCTTGTCGCGCGGGTTGTCGCCGAGATAGACGTCCCACACGCGCTTGCCCGTTTTCGCGTCGAGCGCCACGGCGCGCGCGTTCGACATGCCGAAGAAGACCATCCCGTCGGCGACGGCGACGCCTTCGCGCGCCGGCGCGCCCTGGCGTCCCCCGGCGCTGTCGAAGCGCCAGAGGGTCTTCCCCGTCTTCGCGTCGAGCGCATACACCGAGGGCGGCACGCTGACGTACATCACGCCGCCGCTGACGACGGGCATCGCGCGCGCGGACGCGGACGTCGCAAAGGGCTCCGACGTCCAGACGGCGCCGAGGTCTTTGACGGTCGCCGTCGAGATCTGCGTGAGCGGCGAGTAGCGCATGTTGCCGAACGCGCCGCCGACCGTCGCCCAGTCGCGCGCCGTCTGCGCCGCGTCACCACGTACGCGGATCGTCAGGACCGCCGAAACCGCCAGAATCGTCGCCGCCGTCAGCAGCCAGAGTCGTCTTGCCCGCATTGCCGGCCTCCCATCGGCGCATTCTACTTCCGGCGTCGCTGCGGGGAACCCGCAAGCCGGGCGCCGCATCCGCCAAAGCGTCCCGAGCTGGCCGTCACCGGGCTGTCGCTCGATCCGGCGCTGGGGCTGGCGCAACTCGACGCGCTCAAGCGGTGCTCACCCGACACGCGCGTCGTCGTCCTGACGATGTGGACCGACGCGAGGCTGGCCGCCGAGGCGCTCCGGCAAGGCGCGTCCGCGTGATGCGCCGCCTGAAGATCTCGAACACGGCCGAACTGGTGCGCTTCGCGGTCAAGCAAGGCATGGTCTGACAGGCGGCGGGGCGACACATCCGTATTTCGCCACAATTAACAGCCCCGATACCGGCCGGAAACGCTGGCTCAGTACTTTGCCGATGTCACATGGCCCGGCAGAAAGTGCTCGTCGTCGAGGACGAACACGACATCGCGCGTCTGATCAAACACTCGCTCGAACGCACGGGCGATCTCGAAGCCCAGATCGTCGGCAGCGGCGACGCGGCGCTCAAGGCGGTGTCGGAAGAGCCGCCCGATCTGCTCATCCTCGATCTCAACCTGCCGGTCGTGAGCGGCGTCGAGGTCTGCCGCATCCTGCGATCGCGCGCCGACGCGCGGCACGTGCCGATCATCATGCTGACGGCGCGCACGACCGAGGACGACCGCGTCACGGGGCTCGAGCTGGGCGCCGACGACTACGTGACCAAGCCCTTCAGCCTGCGCGAGCTCAACGCGCGCGTGCGCGCGGTGCTCCGGCGGAGCGCGGCGAAGGACGACCGTCCGACGCTCGCGTATCGCGGCGACCGCCTGGTCGCCGACTTCGAGGCCGTCTCGGTGACGGTGGACGGCGGCACGATTCGTCTGACACGGCGCGAGTTCGAACTGCTCCGGTATCTGGTGCAGAACAAGAACCGCGTCGTGTCGCGCGACCGGCTGCTCGAGCGCGTGTGGGGCTACGACCGATCGGTCGAAACGCGGTCGGTGGACGTCCACGTCGGCCGGCTGCGCAGCAAGCTCGGCGAAGCCTCGCGCCACATCGAGACGGTCATCGGCCTGGGCTATCGATTCGTGGATTGACGAGACACCGTGTCGTGCAGGCGGCCGACCTGCAGGTCTGCACTACTTCTTGACGTTTCGGAGAATCTTCGGCGTCAGGAACCAGCGCAGCATGCCGGGGCCTTTCGGCGGCAGCGTGTCCACGTCAACGCGGCAGATGGCGCCCTTCTTCAACTCGAGCGGCTGGCGCAGGCCGGCCAGGCGCGCGGCGAGCTCGCCGATGCCGGGCTCGTGGCCGACGAGCGCGATGCGGTTCTTGCGCGAGTATTTCTCGAGCTCCGCGACGGCCGCCGCGATCGACCCGTCCGGCGCCAGCGCATCGACGTTGACGAGCGCCGGATGCGGCGAGCACGCGGCGGCGACGATCTCGGCGGTCTGCCGCGAGCGCACGAGCGGGCTCGTGAGGACGACGTCGAAGGAGACGCCGAGCCGCACCAGCGCGCGCGCGGCCTTGCGGAGCCGCGTGACGCCGTCGTCGGTCAGCGGGCGCTTCGTGTCGTCGGGCCACGCCTCGCCGCGCTCCTCCGAGAGCCCGTGCCGGATCACGTAGAGCTCGTACGCGGACGCCACTAGCTCGCCACCGCGCGGCGCTCGGGCGCCGCCCGTCCGCCGGCGCGCGCCACGCGCTCGCTCAGCGCGCGGATGCCGCTCTGCTGGTGCAGGAACTTCGCGTGCAGCCGCCGGCAGTCGTTCTCGAGCGACGCGGTGAGCACGTCGATCTTGCGCCACAGGATCACGTCGGGCGGCGCGAGCGACGGCTGCAGCTGCCGGATGCGGTCGATCAGCACCTGCACGTCGTGCAGGCGTCCGAGCACGTCCTGCGCGCGCTTGAGCGTCTTGAGGTCGCCGATCGGCTTCACGCCGTCGGCTTCGCCGGCGATCTCGATCGCGTAGCGCAGCTTCTTGAGCGCGATGCGCACGTGGTGCAGCCGCTCGGGCAGGTAGATCGCGCCCGCGTCGTCGAGCGCGCGGAGGAGCGTGCCGGCGCGGCTGGTGACGCGCGCGTCCACGGCCCACTGCCAGCCGCGCGACGGCTTATGGCCGCGCAGGTGCGTGCCGATGCGATCGAGCTTGCGCGCGATGCGATCGAGCTCGCGGCGCGGCAGCTTGGCGTAGAGGCGCTCGCGCGCGCGCGTCCGCTCGTCGGCGAGCACCGCCGACAGCCGGCGCAGGACGCCGGGATCGTGCTGGCCCGACCGCTCGAGCTCCGCGACGAGCGCGCCGAGCACGTCGAGCTCGCGCACGGCGCCGAGCCGTTCGGTCACTTTCTTGAGGCGGCGGCCGAGCCGATCGGCGAGCTCGCCCTTCAGCTGCAGCACGGGAAGGATTTCGCGCAGGCGCCGCGACGCCACCCGCGTGCGGTGGAGCGCGCGCACCTCGCCCTCACCGAGCTCGTGTAACATCCGTGTAAACTGCTCGAGCCGCTTCTGCAGAAGGTCGTAGCGCCGACGTGACGCGGACATGGTATAGATGGGCCGCCGTCCGGCGTCCCATCCGCACATTATAGTAAAAGCCGAGCATGCGTCTCGCCGCCATCGACATCGGCACCAACTCGCTCCACATGATCGTCGTGCGCGTGCGCGGCGATCTGTCGTTCGAGGTGATCGATCGCGAGAAGGAAATGGTGCGCCTCGGCGCGGGCGGCCTCGACGGGCGCGCGCTCACGCCCGAGGCGGTGCACGCGGCGCTGCAGGTGATGTCGAAATTCCGGCGCCTCGCCGACAGCCACGGCGTGGACGAGATCATCGCCGTCGCCACCAGCGCGACGCGCGAGGCGACCAACGGCAGCGACTTCCTGAAAGCCATCGCCGAGAAAACCGGCATCCGCGCGCGCGTGATCTCGGGCACCGAGGAAGCGCGGCTCATCCACCAGGCCGCGGTGTACGGCGTCGGCATCACCAGCGACGCCGTCGTCGTCGTGGACATCGGCGGCGGCAGCGTCGAGATCACGCACGGCGCCGGATCGACGATGGACGAGGGCCGGAGCTTCAAGCTCGGCGTCATCCGCTTGACCGAGCGCTTCGTGAAGACCGATCCGCTCGCGCCGCGCGACGCACGCCGGCTGACGCGCCACATCGACGCGGAGCTCGGCAAGTATCTCGGGCAGATCGTCCGGCGCGGCTTCGATCGCGTCGTCGGCACGTCGGGCACCATTCAGAGCCTCGGCGGCGTCGCGCTGGCCGAGGGCGGATCGCCGCCGGGATCGCTGCGCAACCGCCGCGTGACGGCCAAGCAGATCCGGCGCACGCGCAAACAGCTCGTCGCGCGCGACCTGCAGGAGCGGCTGCGCGTGCCGGGCCTCGAGCCGCGCCGCGCCGACCTCGCCGTGGCCGGCAGCATCCTGCTCGACGCGATCGTGCGCAAGCTCGGGGCGAGCGACGTCACGCTCTGCGACCTGTCGCTGCGCGAGGGCCTGATCCTCGACTACGTCGCGCGCCACCGGAAGGAGATCGCGCAGGCCGATCGCTATCCCGACGTCCGGCGGCGCAGCGTCTTCGAGCTGGCCGAGCGGTGCAACTACTGGCCCGAGCACGCGCAGCAGGTCGCGCGGCTCGCGACGCAGCTCTTCGACCAGACGCGCGCCGTCCACGGGCTCACCGATCGGGAGCGCGAGTGGCTCGAGTTCGCGGCGCTGCTGCACGACGTCGGCGTGCATATCAGCTACGAGCGGCACCACAAGCACTCCTATTACCTCATCACCAACGGCGACCTGCGCGGCTTCGAGCCCGAGGAGATCGAGATCATCGGCCTCATCGCGCGGTATCATCGGCAGGCGGCGCCCAAGCGGCAGCACGAGCACTACGGCGACTTGAGGCGCAAGCGGCGCCGCACCATCCGGACGCTCGCCGCGATCCAGCGGCTCGCCGAAAGCCTCGACCGCAGCCACTCGCAGCCGGTCTCCGGCCTCGACCTGCACGATCGCGGCGACGACGCGCTGCTGCAGCTGCGCGCGGCGGGCGACGCGGAACTGGAGCTCTGGGCGGCGACGCGGCACGCGGCCGAATTCGAGCGCCTGATCGGCAAACCGCTGCGCGTCGAGGTGAGCGCAGCCGCCGTCCCGGGCGGGACCTCTCATGCTGAACACTCTCACGACTCCGCACGAGTATCCGGGCAAGCTGTTCGTCGTCGAGGGCATCGACGGATCGGGGAAGACGACGCAGCTCGGGCTGCTGGCGAAATGGCTGACGGCGGAAGGCCACCGCGTGTTCGTCACCGAATGGAACTCGTCCGCGCTGGTCAAGGCGGCGACGAAAACGGGCAAGAAAAAGAACGCCCTCACGCCGATGACGTTCAGCTTGCTGCACGCCACTGACTTCGCCGACCGCCTGCTCTACAAGATCATCCCTCCGCTCAAGGCCGGCATGATCGTCCTGGCCGACCGCTACGCGTACACCGCGTTCGCGCGCGACGTGACGCGCGGCGTGGACCGGCAGTGGGTGCGCGAGCTCTACAGCTTCGCGGTGAAGCCCGATATGTCGCTCTACTTCCGGGTGCCGATCGACGTCTCGGTGGATCGGCTGATGGCGCGGCGCGTGAAGCTGAAGTTCTACGAAGCCGGGATGGATCTCGGCTGGAGCGCGAACCCGGTCGAGAGCTTCCGCCTGTTCCAGGGCAAGGTGCTGAACGAATACGACCGCATCGTGGACGAGTTCGGCCTGGACGTCGTCGATGCCGTCGGCAGCATCACCGAACAGCAGCGCATGGTGCGGCAGCTGATCGCGAAGCACATCGAGAACGTGGACGCCGCGCGGGAGATCGCCAGTGAGTCAGCCTGAACAGCCGGCCGGCGGCGAGCACAACGCCCAGGGCGCGAGCGGCGTCATCCAGCCGGGACGCTACTACGGGCGCGGCATCCCCTATCTGCCCATCAACGGCTATCCCGGCAAGCTCATCGCCGTCGAAGGCACCGACGGCGTCGGCCGCAGCAAGCAGATTCAGCTGCTGCGCGCGTGGCTCGAGGTGAAGGGCTACGGCGTCGTCGAGACCGGATGGACGCGGTCGCCGCTGATGCAGCCGACGATCGAGCTCGCGAAGTCGAGCAACACGCTCAACAAGCTGACGTTCGTGCTGCTCTACGCGACGGACTTCGCCGATCGGCTGGAGAAGGAAATCATCCCGGCGCTGAAGGCCGGGTTCGTCGTCCTGACCGACCGCTACATCTTCACCGCGCTGGCGCGCGCCGGCGTGCGCGGCGTCGATCGCGACTGGCTGCGGAAGCTGTACGGGTTCGCCATCGCCCCGCACATGGTCTTCTACCTGAAGATCGACGTCGAGACGCTGATCGGCCGCGTCCTCGAGTCGCGCGGGATGGACTTCTGGGAATCGGGCATGGACCTGAAGCACGGCGACGACATCTACGACAGCTTCCGGGCGTACCAGAACAAGCTGCTGCGCGAGTACAGCTCGATGGCCGACGAGTTCCACTTCCGCGTCGTAGACGCGCGCCGGTCGGTCGTCCACATCCAGGACGAACTGCGGCGCCAGGTTGCGGCGTTTCTCGAGCCGTAGTCGTTCCAGGGGTTCCAGAGGTTCGCGCGACGGAACCCCTGGAACCCCTCCTACCCAACGACCCCCGGATAGCCGAGCGCCTTGCGCACGTACGCGAGCTGGCCGACGTGGTAGCTGTCGTGCATGGCGATGAACGCGATCTGATCGCCGAGTGTCTGCACCGACGGCGGCATCGGGCCTTTCGCGGGCTGGGAGAGATCGGCGTCGGTGAGCGCCGCGAGCGTCGCGAAGAGGCGCGCGTTGACGCTGCGCGACGCGACGACGATCGTCTCGCGCGAGGGATACGCCGCCGGATCCTTGAGCGCCGCGCCGCGGCCGAAGACGTCGCCGAGGCCGGAGTCGTAGCCGTCGCCGAGCGCGTTCAGCAGCCGCCCCCGGACGACGGCCATGTGGCCGTAGATCCAGAGCATCGAGTTGGTCTGCGGCGTGGGCTGCGTCCACAGGTGCTCGGGTTTGACGCCCAGGAACGCGCGATCCGCGAGGCTGTCGTTCATCGCGAGGATGAACGCCGCGGTCGCCACCGACGGGTGGTACACGTTGGCCGTGCGGCCGAACATCTGCAGCAGGCCCGTCCACCCGCCGGGGCCGCTGAGCGCGGTGCGCAGGGCCTCGAAGTCCTTCCCATGCCGCTCGAGGTGACGATGTTCGAGATCGACGCGCGTCGTCCCGCCAGGTTCGGCCGTGAAGCGAACCTCGACTTCGCTCGACACCGCCGGATCGAGCGCGATGGTCTGGAAATCGGGCGCGATGTGCCACGCGATCATGAGGCGGCGGGGCGGATCCCAGGCGAGCACCGTGCCCCAGTGGCACACGGTGCCGTCGGCCTCGCTCGTGTAGCACCGGCCGCCGACATGCGGCTCGATGAC
>CAZOIK010000159.1:0-9846 GCA_964579765.1 uncultured Bifidobacteriaceae bacterium | reverse complement strand
CACGCTACGGCGTCGTGACGATGTGCGTCAGCGGCGGACAGGGCGCCGCCGCGCTCTTCCAGCGCGCGAACCCGCTATTATATGATCTACTGATTATGGACACCCAGAGCGTGCGCAGCCTTGTAGCCGTATATTCGATTCAAACGACCGTACGCGAGGCCGCGCGCATCGACCGATATCAGGATCTCGTGCCGAAGGGCACGTCGATGTACATCCCGCACGTGCCGGGTGTCGCGCGCACGGACACCATCGCCCTGGCGGCGCGGCTGCGGAAGGAAGAGATGGATCCCGTTCCGCACATCGTCGCGCGGCGGACGGAGAGCGCGGCCGTGCTCGACGACTTCCTCAATCGCCTCGTCGGCGAAGCCGGCGTGACGCGTGTGCTGTGCGTCGCGGGCGACATCGCGAAGCCCGAGGGCGAATTCGAGAGCGCGCTGCAGATCCTCGAGCGCGGCTTCATCGACAAGCACGGCATCAAGAAGATCGGCGTCGCGGGACATCCGGAAGGACACAAGGACGTCTCCGCCGAGGCGCTCAAGGACGCGATCGTCCGGAAGAACGCGTACGCGAAGCAGACCGGTGCCGACCTGCGGCTGGTGACGCAGTTCTCGTTCGTGGCCGAACCGGTCATCGCGTGGGACAAGGCCATCGCGCCGATCAACACGCTCCCGATCTTCATCGGCCTCCCCGGGCTCGCCAAGGCGAGCACGCTGCTCAAGTACGCGCTCGACTGCGGCGTCGGCCCGTCGCTGCAGGCGTTTTCAAAGCACGCGACGCAGCTGAGCAAACTGCTCACCGTCTCGGCGCCCGACGAGCAGCTGGTCGCGCTGGCGAACTACCGCGCGCAGAATCCGCAGACGCTGATCCAGGGCCTGCACTTCTTCCCGTTCGGCGGATTGAAGCGGACGACCGACTGGCTGGCGAAGCTGGCGGCGGGCGAGTTCGAGTTCACGGCCGACGGCGGCCTGAACGTCCCGAGCTAGACGCGGCAGTCGCTACCTCGACGCGTCGTGTGCGCGGACATGGCCGCCGCGCGCATAGGCGAGGATCACGCTACCGATCGATGTCGTACTCGCCGTCGATCGGGTCGAAGGGGCGCTCGTACTTCAGGACGCTTCCTTTCATGGCCCGTAACGGCCCGGGTCGTTTCCTTCCGGGCGGCCTTTCAGACATGACCAGATTTGCGTGACCAGAAGTGGTCTCGAGGTCAAGCGGTCACTGGATGACGGCAACCGTGCCGCCGGCGGTGAACGGCTGCGTGGGCGCGGCGCCCGACGAGTCCTGCCAGATCGTGCCGGGCTCGTCGGTCGCGAACCCGCGCGTGCCCGTCGATCCGATCGCCAGCGGAACGGCGGTCGCGTAATACGCCGTGCCGGATGCCGTGCATCCCGCGGCCTGCGTCGGCAGCACCTGGTTGCCGGCGCCGGCGACCAGCGTGACCGTGTAGCCGCTTTTGGCCACGCTCGCGGCCGACGTCAAGTCTGGCGAGAGGAAGTTGCCGGCCGCCGACAACTCGGTCAACACGGGCGCGTACCCGTTGCACTTGCCCGAGTACGCCTGCTCGGCGGAACTGATGGCGCGCAGCGACGCAATCGCCGACGCCTCGTTGCCGGCCATGCGCGCGTGCAGCAGACCGGGCACGGCAATCGCCGCGATGACGCCGATGATGGCGACGACGATGAGCAGTTCGATCAGCGTGAAGCCGTGTTCATGACGCACGTGCGCACCTGGAGATGGTCGGGAGATTAGCAACGGGCATACCAGCGCAATGTCGCGGAAATTTGCGCGAAAACGGCCATCCATTACAATGCACGGGCCGCGGGCGCTGACAAACCGTGGCACCTGACAGTTTTTGCGCAGGGCCGCGGCCGCGGCGCGCCGGTCGGAGATCCGCGGATATACTTGTGCAGGAAGACGACGTCTACGCACGAATTGGCGAGCAGGGCATCGCCCGCGTGGTGGCGGCATTCTACCGACGAGTGCCGCAGGACGATGTGCTCGGACCGATGTATCCGGCCGACGATCTCGAGGGCGCCGAAGCGCGGCTTCGCGATTTTCTGATCTACCGGTTCGGCGGGCCCCAGCGCTATCTCGAACAGCGTGGTCATCCGCGTCTGCGCGCCAGGCACGGCCGCTTCGCGATCGACCAGCGCGCGCGCAATCGCTGGATGCAATTGATGACCGAGGCGATGGCCGAGGCGGGTGTGCCGGCCGACGTCGAGATCGTCATGCGGACGTTTCTCGACGGCGTCGCGACGTTCTTGATCAACAGTGGGCAGACCTGAGGGTCTGCACGACACGAGAGTAGTGCAGGCCTTCAGGCCTGCGATGACGAAAGGGAGATTCCGTGGCTGACGTGACGCTGTTCACTCCGGGCCGCATCGACGGCTTCGACACCAGAAACCGCATCATCATGGCGCCGATGACGCGCAGCCGCGCGCTGGCGAAGGGCGTGCCCTCCGAGCTCGCGATCGAGTACTACGCGCAGCGCGCCTCGGCCGGTCTGATCCTCACCGAAGGCATCGCGCCGTGCGCCGTCGGCCTCGGCTACGCGCGCACGCCGGCCATCGAGAACGCCGAGCAGGTGGCCGCGTGGAAGAAGATCACCGACGCCGTCCACGCAAAGGGCGGTCGGATGTTCGCGCAGTTCATGCACGTCGGCCGCATCGCGCATCCGGCGAACCGTTACACGACCGAGCCGCCGATCTCGGCGTCGGCGGTGAAGCCGGCCGGCCAGATGTGGACGGACACGCTGCAGATGCAGGACATGCCGACGCCGCGCGCGCTCGAGCTCCGCGAGATCCCGGGCGTCATCGAGGACTACGCGAACGCGACCAGGAACGCGATCGCCGCCGGCTTCGACGGCGTCGAGCTGCACTCGGCGTCCGGCTACCTGCCGATGCAGTTTCTCTCGACCAACACGAACCAGCGCACCGACGCCTACGGTGGCAGCGCCACCAACCGTATCCGTTTCGTGGTCGAAGCGCTCGAGGCGATGAGCAAGGCCGCGGGATCGGCCTCGAAGGTGGGGATCAAGATCAGCCCGGCGATGCCGTTCAACGACATCGCCGACGCCGACCCGGTCGATACCTACACGACACTGGTGAAGGCGATCGGCAGCATGGGACTGGCGTACCTGCACGTGCTGCAGTCGGCGCCCGAGCCGAGCTACTTCAAGATGCTGCGTCCGCTCTTCAAGGGGCCGTTCGCGGCGGGCGGCGGCTTCACGAAAGACTCGGGCAACGCGATGCTCGCGAGCGGCGGCGCCGACTTCATCGTCTACGGCAAGCTGTTCACGTCGAACCCGGATCTCCCGATCCGTTTCGAGAAGAGCGCGCCGCTCGTGGACTTCGACGCGAACACCTTCTACTCGCCGGGCGCCGAAGGCTACACGACGTTCAAGAGCCTGTAGGGCGGGCCTTCGGGCCCGCCGCGTAGGCGACCCTGAAAGGGTCGCCCTATTTGATTGCGACGAGACCCTCGGTCAGCTCGATCGAGACGCCCCACGGATCGACAAGCATGGCGGTGGCGATGCCGTTCATCGCCGCCGTCTTTTTCTTGTACGGCCGCGCCAGCGTGATGCCTTTCGCCTCGAGCGCCTTGCAGAACTGCTCGAGGTTCTTCACCTCGAACCCCACGTGATCGACGACGCGCCCGGCCGTGGGCACGTGCGTGATCGACTGATCGCCTTCCCAGCGGAAGAAGTTGAGGCTGTAGCCGACGCCAGGCAAGTCGGCGCCGATGAAGAAGTCGGTCTGGCCCGGGCGCAGCGTGGCGTCGAACACTTTCATGTACCACTGCTGCATCTCGACGTACTGCTTGTTGATGAAGTGGATGTGGTGCGCGACGATTGGCGGCGCATTCTTGTCGGCGCTCGTGACGAGCTCGATCTTCGCGCCATCAGGACCGAGGAAATACGCGAACCGTCCGTAGACGGCCGACGTGCCTGACGAAGGCGGCGCCGCCGGAGTGCCCGGCTTGGGTTCACGGCCGGTCGTCTCTTTGTAGCCGGCCGCCGCCAGCTTCCTCGCCATCGCCGGCACGTCCGGCACCGCGAAGCCGATGTGGTCGAACGCCGTCCCGCGCGTCGGCCCGGTGGGCTTCTGCTGGTGGAGGAAGACGAACGCGTCCGGGAACTCGACGACGTCGAGCTTGCCGAACTTGATCGCCTTGCCGCCGAGCGTGTCCACCCAGAACTTTTTGTGTGCGTCGATGCTCGTGACGTTCAGGTGATAGTGGCCGATCCTGATCGGCGCGTCAGGATGGCTGACGATCTGCGCAGAGACGGTCGATGCCGCCAGCGCGAACACGAACGCAAACACACTCAGTCGTTTCATCATGAACCCCTGGAACCTCTGGAACTCCTGGAACCCCTGGAACCCCGTTATCTCGTGAACGGATACCACCCGTTCTTCGAGTCGAGCGGCAGGACGAAGTCCATCGCCTCGATCTCGTGGATCTTGTCGCCGTAGATCTTGAAGATGTGCGCCGCTTCGAGATCGAACGGCGCGAAGTTCATCAGCCGCTCGCTCGTCGTCCCGGCCTTCTCGACGGCGCTCTTCCAGAGTCCGCCCTGGCCGACGGCGATCGCTTTCGTCTGCTCCGTGAACTTCGCGTCGGGCGCCATCGGCGCCTTCGACGCAGCCAGGGACAGTGTCCTCATGGCGCGTATCTTAGCGCGTGTCCACCGTCATGGCGCGCGGACGTGACGGGTCGTCGTCCACCCTGATGACGAAGGTGCGGCGACCGATTTCACGTCCGTCCGCGGTCGTCACGATCACGCGCCACTCGCCGGCGCGCCAGTTCTGCTTGTACGAGTAGCCCGCGTAGCCGCCCTCGCGCCCGCCGGTGACGGCGATCGGCACGTCGCCGGCCCGAGTCCATCCGTGGCCGGGCTGATCCGAGAGCCACGCGACGCGGATCTCGTCGCGAAAGCCCCGCGGCGCGAACACGCGGAAGAACGTGAAGACGCGGTCGCCGGCACGCGCGACGAACACGACGTCGTCTTTCGACCAGAACCGATACCAGGGCGGCGTCTCGTACGTCACGCGATAGGCGCCCTCCGGCGTGCGCGTCACGTCGTTGTAGATCCCGATCTCCATCAGCGACAGCGGCACGGGTGGAATCAGGTGGAACACGTAGAGCGCGAGCAGCACGGCCTGGACGCCGAGCGACGGCACCAGCGCTTCGCGCACGACCTGACGTCCGCTGTCCGCGCGCCGGCGATGGACGCGCCCGACCAGCACCAGCGGCACGGCCGAGGTGGCGACGGCGAGCGGAAACATCCACCACCTGATGCGTCCGACGAGCACGGGGTAGAGGTACGCGAAGTAGCTCGTCAGCGAGAAGCTGTAGAGCCCGTACAACACCACCGGTCCGAGGCGCCGGATCGACGGCAGCTCGTTGACGAGCAGCAGCAGCGCGATGACGACGAAGAAGAGCAGGGCGATGAGGCCGGAGGCGCTCCGGATGTAGAAGAGCGCGTAGGCATTGAGCAGCGTGCCGAGCATGAAGTGCAGCGTCGGCTCGATCCAGCGCGGCACCCAGGCGAGTGCGGCGCGCAGCTGGGGAGGACGATGGCGCCAGGCGATGAGCGTGGCGAGCAGCACGCCCGACAGCAGCAGATACAGCCCCTGCTGGACGAGCACGCGCACGTCGTCGATGCGGCGCACCATGACGGCGTCGAAGACGAAGCCGGCGGTGAAGAACGCGACGTGCGTCCACGCACTTGATTTGCCGGTGCCGCTCATGCTCGAATGCCTGTCGCATGCTATCGCGAATCTCTCTCGTCGCCGCCGCGGCGCTCACCTTCGCGAGCGTCGCCGGCCCGTCAGCGCAGAGCGCCATCCCGCGGACGTCCGACGGACATCCGAACCTGCAGGGCATCTGGCAGGTCAAGACCGCCGCGAGCGACGATGTCGCGCGTCTCGTCGAAGGCGGCTCCATTCCGTACCTGCCAGCCGCGGCCGCCGAGCGCGCGAAGAACGCCGCGAGCCGCGGGGCCGCCGACCCGCTGTCGAAGTGCTACATGCCTGGCGTGCCCCGCATCATGTACATGGAGTGGCCGTTCCAGATTCTGCAGGAGCCGAATCACGTCGCGATGCTGTTCGCGTGGATGCTCGACTACCGGCTGATCTACACCAACGGCTCGCCGCACGAGACGCGGCTCACGCCGTGGATGGGCGATTCACGCGGCCGCTGGGACGGCGACACGCTCGTCATCGACGTCACGCAGGAGAACGAGCAGACCTGGTTCGACAAGGCCGGCGACTTCCACAGCGACGCGCTGCACGTCGTCGAGCGCTACACGATGCTCGATGCGGACACGATTCGCTATCAGGCGACGATGGACGATCCCAAGGTCTTCGCGCGGCCCTGGAAGATCGATGCGTCGCTGTCGCGCCAGAAGGGCATGGACCGCGTCCCGGAGTTTCACTGTCAGGCGGAGAAAGAGGAAGCGAACGGCGACTTCGAGCGCGAGCCGCGGACGTGGTATCCGGGACCGAATGCCGTGCCTGCTACGTTCCTGTTCCAGCCGCCAGCCGAGCAGCCTCGTCCGTCGAAAGCGCCGGCGTCCGTTCGTCGCACTGCCGACGGCAAACCTGATCTGAATGGGCTCTACGAAGCGGACGGCGGCGGCGCGAACTACGGCCTCGAAGCGCACCCGCCCAGCGCCGGCGCGCTCACGCCGCCGGGCCGTGGCGTCATCGTCGATCCTCCCGACGGCAAGCTGCCGTTTCAGCCGTGGGCGCGCCAGGAGCGACTCGACCGGACGACGCCGATCCGCGGGTACGACGATCCGACGGCGCACTGTTTCCCTGCCGGCGTCCCGCGGGCGCTCTACGTCCCCACGCCGTTTCACATCGTCCAGACACGCGACGCCGTCGCGACGCTGCACGAACGCATGCAGTGGCGTCTGATCTCACTCAACCGATCGGCGCATCTGCCTGACACCACACGCCTGTGGCAGGGCGATTCCATCGGCCACTGGGACGGCGACACGCTCGTCGTGGACACGGCGAACTTCAACGGCCGGACGTGGGGCAGCGAGTTGGGCGACGTGTTCAGCTATGCGGAGCACGTGACCGAGCGGTTCATCCCCGTCGATGCCAACACGATCCGGTACGAGGCGACGATCAGCGATCCGGTGGTCTACACGCGCCCGTTCACGATCGCGATCCCGTTGAAGCGCATTCCAGGCGAGTTGTTCGAAGCCGCCTGCCACGAGGAAGATCACGACCTCCCGGTGCTCAAGCGCATCCGCGATCAGGAGCGCGCGAAGCTGAAGAAGTAGCGCGGGCCTTTCAGGCCCGCGTCACGCGTCGCCAACGCCGGAACTGCCGTCCTTCGGTCAGTACCCTGCCGCTCCCGCGGCGCGCAATTGCTGACATCCGCGGCATCCACGTCGCGGTTTCACGCGTCACCGATTCGCCAAGTCACCCAATGTCCCGATCACGCGTACAGCTTGGCGTCGCTCTCCTTGATCTGCTGCTCCCACTCCTCGACCGTGCCGGTTGCCGGCTTGATCTGATTGAACACGGTGCACGCGTAGGACGGCAGTGCGTCGGCGGGCGGCCACGTCGCGGGCGTCCAGAGCTTCGATCGGCGGAACGACTTCACGCAGTGGAAGAACGCCTGCTCGACCTCGACGCCGATGGCGAGCCGCGGCGTCACGCCCTCAGCCGATAGCGCTGCGAGCAGTTCAGGGTCGCGCGTGATGCAGGCGCGGCCGTTGACGCGCAGCGTGTGGTCGCAGCCGGGGACGAGAAACAGCAGGCCGACGTGCGCGTTCGTCAGCAGGTTCTTCATCCCGTCGAAGCGCTTATTGCCGTTGCGCTCGGGAATCACGAGCCGGCGGTCGTCGTCGAGCACGCGGACGAAGCCTGGCGCGTCGCCCTTGGGCGAGACGTCGCACGTGCCGTCCGCGCCGGACGTCGCGATGAGCAGAAACGGCGACAGGCCGATGAACGCGCGCGACTGATCGTCGAGACCGCGCCGTTCCTTGAGCAGGGCGCGCTCGCTGGGGCTGCCGCCGACGACGGCGCGGAGTTGGGATTCGTCCGTGATCAGATGATCGAAGGCACTCATGATGTTCACGCCCAGTTGGTCGGGTCGTCCACGACCGGGTGGTAGATCGACAGCGTGTCGGCGAAGCCGTCGAGACCGGGAAACAGGCTCGTGCGCGAGATGCCCATCTGAAAGAGATTCTTGAGCGCGGCGCGGCGCTCGCTGAAGGGGATGACGATCTTCACGATGTTCTCTCTGCGCTCGTGTCCGGGCAGCGCTTCGAGATTCGTCATGAACGGCTTCGAGATGTCGCCGGGAATCAGGAACGCGCCCTGCTGCAGCCGCAGCCGCTCGTTCAGGCGGAACGCGTTGATCGGCCACGCGGCGGCGACGTACGGCTCGGTGAGGAACAGCGACTGGACGATCTCTTCATCGCCCTCGATGGGGCGCCGCAGCATGCGATCGACGTTCGGCTTGCCGGCGGCGCGCAACAGCCTGGCCGACGCCTGCAGCGCCCACGGTCCGCGGACCGCCCAGATGGCGCAGTCGCCCTCCGCCTTCTCGAGCGCGAAGTACGACGCGATGTAGATCGAGTAGTTGAAGTCGAGCAGGCGCGTCGGCGCGCCGTGGTGCTGCATCAGCGAGAGCCATTCCACGACCGCGGTCGCGGACGGGATGTGGCCGCCGTACTGGTGATAGCTGCGCCTGAACTCACGGAAGAGGGCGTCTTCGTGTTCGCGGCGTCGTTCGGGCGCCACGTCGCGCCGTTCGCACGAACGCTCGATGGACGTCTTGAGCTTCCAGTCGGCGCTCCGCTGGCCGCGGTACAGCCAGTCGGTCCAGACGTAGTCGGAGATTTCCTTCCAGTGTTCGATCCGGACGGTCTCGAACTCCATGAGCATCCACACGAGTTAACCACACCCGGCCAATCACCACCTCGCCAAATCACCAAACGTCCCGTTCCGGCGTCCCTGCTAGAATGCGCCGTCATGCGAAGGTTTTCCATGCTGATCGCCGCGTGCCTCGGGCTGCTCGCGCTGGCCTTGCCGCTCTCGGCGCAGACCGCCGATCGCTACAAGGTGCGGCTGACGACGGTGCCGATGGACGGCGGGATGCGGAACACGGTGGCCGGCCACGGATCGGCGGCCGCGACGCTGGCCGGAAGCCGGCTGTCGATCAGCGGTACGTTCGACGGCCTGAAGTCGCCCGCGACGACCGCCGCCGTCATGGCCGGCGTGAAGCGCGGCGTGCGGGGCGCGAAGATCGCCGACCTCACCGTCTCGCACGCGACGCAGGGATCGGTCACGGGCAACGTCGATCTCACGCCCGACCAGCTGCAGGGGCTGCGCGACGGCAGACTCTACGTCCAGATCGCCAGCGAGAAGGCGCCGGACGGAAATCTGTGGGGATGGATCTTGAAGTAGGGCAGAGGGCAGAGGGCAGAGGGCAAAATGCGTAGAACAGTGATGCTCGTGGCGATCGGTGTCGTCGTCTTTCCCCTCGCGCTGCTGGCGGGACAGCCGGCGCCGGCGGGCGGCTATACCGCCGCGCAGGCTGCCGCGGGACGCACGGCGTATCAAGCGAACTGCGCGAGCTGTCATCTCGCCGACCTCAAGGGCTCGGGCGACGCGGCTCCGCTCGCCGGCTCCGAGTTCATGGGCTCCTGGGGCATGCGCTCGCCCCGCGAGCTCGTCTCCTTCATGCAGCTGACGATGCCGCCGACACGGCCGGGCGGGTTGAGCCAGGAAGAGTACGTGGACATCGCCGCGTTCGTGCTGCAGCAGAACGGCGCGCCGGCCGGCGCGCAGGCGCTCACGCCGACGCTTGACGCCGCAATCA
>CAZOIK010000158.1:0-2438 GCA_964579765.1 uncultured Bifidobacteriaceae bacterium | reverse complement strand
GGTCGTTCTGAATCCTCAGGAGCTGGAGCGAGTCGATGCGGTTGCGATCCGCCAGCTCCGTCTGCAGCACGCGGAGTCCGGCGATCTGCCGGGTGACGTACCACGACACGCCGACCACCGCCGCGAGCGTCACGATGAGGCCGAATAGAAGCGCGGGGGTCGGCGAGCGGCTGTCCTGTTTCACCCTCTCACCAGATCACCAAATCACCACGCGTCGGATTCCCGTCAAGGATCTTCCTCGTAGTGACGATCTGCGCCGAATGCCGCTGCGCGTGCTCGGCCGCGTGAAAAAGGAGCCCGAGGACCGTGGACGGCAGACGGCCGCGGCCGACCTCGCGCGTGTCGTCGAGCGTGCACAGCGGCGTCGTACGCACCTGCGTCAGCGCGCGATCGACGGCGGCGAGCGCCTGCGCCACGATCGTCTCCACGCTCTCGTCAGTCGGCGTCCCCTCGGCCGACAAGGCCTCGAACTGCGCCGCGGTCAGAGACTTCCCGCGCGCGTACGTCATCAGCCGACCGAGACTGCCGCTCAGATGCTTCAGATGAAAGCCGATCGACGCCGCCGTGCCGGGACGCGCCCACATCCGGTCGGGCGGCAGCGTCGCCACGCGCTCGATTTCCTCTCGCACCTGCAGCAGTGAATGCGCCACCGGCTGCAGTTCGTCGATGTACTCCGGCAACGGCCCGCGAAGCCACACTTCAGGATTGCTCATCTGCGTCCTTGAGTACGTCGTCTTCCTTGGTGCTTCGTGCTTGGTTCCGGGTCCGCTCGTGGTCCTGCGTCCACCGTCCCTGCGGGCTGCGCACCAGGGACCACCGGACCAGGGACGGACCAGGAAACCAAGCACCAAGAACTCAGGACGGGCGGCTAAACCGAAACGCGCTCTAGCCGACCACCGCTCGCCGATCTCGACGATTCTCTCACGGAGGCGCCGAATGACGGCACGTCGCAGATTCTGCGATCCGTTTGCGCGTCGTCATCGCAGTTTCTGCCGCACCAGCATGTCAGCGTTCGAATTCCCGCCGCATTTCGAGGCGCGGACCTCGCGCGCTTCTTGCAGTGCCGCCGCGCATGGCCGACTGCATCGACGGGATCTTCAACTACTGCACGCGCCGCTGCGAGCGGTGTCCGTTCACGGCGCGCTGCACGCTCTTTCAGAGCGAGCAGGAGTACGAGCGGCGGCATCCCGACGCGACGTGGAGCGACCAGGTCCGCGATTCGTTTGCCGAGACGTTGCGGCTGCTCGAGGAATGGTGCACGCGCGAGGGCATCGACTTCGAGCAGATTCGCCGCGAGGCCGAAAGCGCGCAGGCAGCGGCGGAGCTCGAACGCGCGGCGGAGACCGTTCGCGCGGATCCGCTGCAGAAGCTCGCGACGGCGTACACGCACGTGGCGCTGAACGTGATGGACGCGATGGCGTCAGCACGGACGATCCGCCGCTGGGACGAGCACGTCGAAGCGGCGCTCGACACGATTGCCTGGAATGCGAGCATGATCAGCGCGAAGGTGCATCGCGCGCTGCACGGCCAGGCCGAGCGCGACATCGTCAGTGGCGAGGACGCGGTGCAGAACGACTGGAACGGATCGGCAAAAGTGGCGCGGATTCTCGTCGTCGAATCCGTCGAAAGCTGGCGTGTCGTGCTGCGCGAAGGCGAGGCTCCGGCGGGCTCGCCTTTGACGGAATTCGTGCCCATGCTCGAGCGGATCGACAGGTCACTCTCGGAACGGTTTCCCCGAGCGATGGAGTTCGTTCGGCCGGGTTTCGACGAACCGCTGGCGCTGGCAGGAACGCCGTCCGCGGTGCGGCGATTGCCTCCGCGATAAACGAAAAAGGCCCGGCGCGCGATTGCGCGTCGGGCCTTCTGAGTGAATTACTGCCGGCAGCGACCTACTCTCCCACACAGTTTCCCATGCAGTACCATCGGCGGTATCAGGCTTAACTTCCGTGTTCGGAATGGGAACGGGTGTGACCCTGATCCTATGACCACCGGCATACTTGCTGCCTGGGGTTTCCGCCTCCGCGCCTGACGGCGCTACGGCGTGACGGGCCTGTTATACGGCCCACCCGACGAAGCTCGCGGAGCGAGCGAAGTCGGAATCGTCCCAGACAATCTCTGTCAAAGACCACTGCAACTGAATATCCTGCAAACGGTAGTTTGACCTTCCACCTGAGCACGCAGCGTTCTTGTCGTGCATTTTTCTTCGAGGCATTGTCGCCAATGACGTCGAAGAGGCAAATTAGAAAATATGGTCAAGCCTCACGGCTGATTAGTATCGGTAAGCTCAACGCGTCACCGCGCTTACACACCCGACCTATCGACCTGGTCATCTTCCAGGAGCCTTTAGGGATCTTGCGATCCAGGGAAGTCTCATCTTGTGGAGGGTTTCACGCTTAGATGCCTTCAGCGTTTCTCCCTTCCGGACGTAGCTACCCGGC
>CAZOIK010000157.1:0-11265 GCA_964579765.1 uncultured Bifidobacteriaceae bacterium | reverse complement strand
GAACTCGCCGTAGACACCGCGGTCTCGCTCTTCTTCCAGAACGACGACGACAGCACCTACCTGCAGCTCGACGGCACCGCGTCGCTGGTGAAGGACAAAGCGAAAATGCGCGAGCTCTACACGCCCGTCGTCCGGACGTGGTTTCCCGAGGGGCTCGACGATCCGCATCTCACGCTCATCCGATTTGACGCCGTCGGCGGGGCGTTCTGGGAGAGCCCCGGCGGCGCGATGCAGGTCGTCGCAGCCCTCGCGACGTCGATGATGACCGGCAAGCCGGGCAAGAGCGGCCGTTCCGGCACGCTCAGCTTCGCGTGAAGGCCGAAGGGAGATGCCCATGACACCGCGCGACAAGGACGGGCCGCTCGACGGCAGCACCAGCGGGACGATTGGCGGCGGCGGACCGGAGACCGGCGGACCGACGCCGCGTCCGGCGCCGCCCGCCATGCCACCGGTGCACCCCGACAACGCAGCGAGCGGACGGCTCGACGACCCGCTCGCGGAGACACGCGAGCCCCCCGACAACCTCACCCCCGGCCCGACCGACGTGTCGCCCGACTAAACCTGAAGGAGAGGACCATGCGGACACTCAAACTGCTGCTCGCCGTCACCGCCGCCGCGGCAACGCTCTTCATCGGCGGCACCGCGCGAGCGGACGAGAACACCAAGCTCACGTACCTGACGTTCAGTCAGCCGGTGCAGCTGCCGGGCGTGACGCTGCCAGCGGGACGCTATCGGTTCGAGCTCGCCGACACGCAGGAGAGCCGGCGCGTGATCAAGGTGCAGAGCGAGGACGGCAAGAAGCAGCTCGCGATGCTGCTGACCGTCCCGAATCAGCTGCGCGACATCCCGAAGGATCCGGTCGTGCTCTTCAAGGAAACCGCGCAGGGGCAGCCAGACGCGGTGAAGTCGTACAACTACCCCGGTGAGCGCATCGGCTACGAGTTCATCTACCCGCGGGCACAGGCGCTCGTCATCGCGCACCGTACGCACTCGACGGTGCTGTCGAAGAACGGCGACAAGATCGAACGCATCGACGAAAACGGCAACGCGGTGAACGACAAGGGCGAAGCGGCGAACTAGGGCCGAACCCCGCGTCGCGATCAGGTAGCATCGTCGCGTCGATGAACGTCCTGATCTGCGGCGCCGGAGTAGCCGGACCGACGCTGGCGTACTGGCTGGCGCGGTTCGGTTTCCATCCGACCATCGTCGAGCGCGCACCCGCCTTGCGCGCGGCCGGCTACGTCGTTGACTTCTGGGGCACGGGGTACGAAGTGGCACGCCGCATGGGCGTGCTGCCCGACATCCTCGCCGCCGGCTATACGGTCCGCGAGGTGCGCGCGGTCGCCTCCGACGGCCACACGGTCGCCGCGTTTCCGGCGCAGATCTTCGCGAGCGCGGTGGGGTCGGCGTTCACGAGCGTGCCGCGCGGCGATCTCGCCGCCGCGCTCTACCGATCGCTCGATGATCACGTGGAGACGATCTTCGGTGACACGCCGGTTTCCATCGTCGAGACCGGGCGTGGTGTGGACGTGACGTTCGAACACCATCAGGCGCGATCGTTTGATCTTGTCGTCGGCGCCGACGGACTGCATTCCCGCGTCCGCGCGCTCGCGTTCGGTCCCGAGGCGACGTTCGAGCGCTACATGGGCATCAAGGTCGCCGCGGCGACGCTGCCTGGTTACCGGCCGCGCGACGAGCTGACGTACGTGATGTACTCGCGGATCGGACAGCAGGTGTCGCGCTTCGCCATGCGCGACGACCGCACGATGGTGCTCTTCACGTTCGCCGATTCCGATCCGTCGATCCCGGACAATGCGGCCCAGCAGAAGAAGGTGCTGCGCGACCGGTTCGGCGCGAGCGGGTGGGAGTGCGCGCAGATCCTCAACGCGCTCGAGAGCGCGGACGATCTCTATTTCGACCGCGTGAGCCAGATCGACATGGGTGGATCGTGGACACGCGGACGGGTCACGCTGCTCGGCGACTCGGCATTCTGCGTCTCGCTTCTCGGCGGGCAGGGCTCGGCCCTTGCGATGTCGGCCGCGTACATCCTCGCCGGCGAGCTCCATCGCGCCGCGGGTGACTACGCGCGAGCCTTCGGGCGATACGAGCGGATCTTCGCGCCGTTCGTCGCCGGCAAGCAGCGCGCGGCGCGTCGCTTCGCCGGCACATTTGCGCCGACGTCGTCCTTCTCGCTCTTCCTGCGCAACCAGGTGTTCCGGCTGCTGTCGATTCCGCTTGTCGCCAAAGCCGTCGCGGGCCGTGGCTTCTCCGACGCGCTGGTGCTGCCCGACTACTGACGACACCGACTCGGACTGGAGACTGGAGACTGGAGACTGGGGACTGGAGACTGGAGACTGGGGACTACCAATGGCCCGTTTCACGTTGTGGCTGTTCGTCATCGCCCTTGGACTCGACCTCGGCGCGGGCATTTACGAAGCGCGCGTCGTCGTCCCGCTCTGGGCTGGAGGCGTCCCGGACACGCTTGCAGCCGGCAACCCGTACGCGCGCGTCGCCATCAACGCCGGCGTGGGGTTCTGGGCATACCTGACTTCCGCGGTGGCGATCGTGGCGATCCTGTCGCTCGTCTTCGGTCTCCGAGCGCCGCACGCCGAGCGCCTCTGGCGCAGCGCGGCGGCCGTCCTCGAGTTGTGCGTCGTGGCTTCGACGCTGCTCTACTTCAGGCCGACGCTCGTGCGATTGTTCATGGAACACGGCGCCAGCCTCTCGACAGCGGCCATCGTCGCGATCGTCGGACGCTGGGTCATGCTGAGCCGCGTGCGCATCGCCGCGTCCTTCGTCGCCTGGTGCCTCGCGCTCTACGCGCTCGCGATCGGGTAGTTCACGCCCGCGGTCCAGCGCGCGAAGCAACTGCCCTGCTCATCGCCGGGGCGGGTATCTGCTACGCAGGCCAGGACCATCGCCTCGCCCCGTATCAACGACTTTCGCGAGGACGCGCGCTGGTCCAGCTCATGCTTTGTGGCCGCCCATGCGTACTCGAATCGTCGTCGGGCTGGTTGTCGTCCTCGCCGCGGCGAGGCATCCGCACGGGCAGACCTCTCGAGCGTTCGAAGCGGCGTCGGTGAAGCCATCCGTCGCCGGTCAGGCGCGCGCCGGCATGCGAATGGACACATCGCGCGTGGAATTGAGCGGCGTGTCGCTCGCGGATCTGATTGCGGGCGCGTTTCAGACGACGCGAGATCGGGTCAAGGGTCCGCGGTGGCTGAGTGCGGGCCTGGATGCCGACCGCTTCGAGGTCCGCGCGGTCATGCCGGCGGGTGCCACGATCGAGCAGGTCCCGGAGATGCTGCAGTCGCTCCTGGCGGAGCGCTTCGGCCTTGTCTATCACCGCGAGCAGCGCCAGCGTGCCGTTCTTGCGCTCGTCGTCGCCGCGAACGGCCCACGACTGGAGCGATCGGCCGATGCGTCCGCCTCGGGAAGCGGGCCGCCGGCAGACGCGCGTCCCCGCATGGCGCCCGCGCCCGACGGCGCGATCCGGCTCGAGGCGGACGGCGTCACGATGGCGTCGCTCGCGCGCATGCTCGCACGTTACGTCGGGCGTTCGGTCATCGACATGACCGGCATCGACGGCGCGTATCGGATCGCGTTGACGTTGTCGCGCGAAGACATGCTGACGGCGGCGCAATCGGCCGGGCTGGCGGCGCCCGACGCGTCGGTGTCTGCAGCCGACGCCGGATCAACCGCCGACGGTGTTGCCGGCGTCTCCATTGTCCGCAGTCTCGGCGAGCTCGGCCTCGCGCTCGTGCCCCGCACCGCGCCCGTCGAGGAGATCGTGCTCGATCGCCTCGAACGCACGCCGACGCCCGATTGAAACTGCTGATCCGACGGTTGCAGGAAGGTTGGCGGAGAGGGTGGGATTCGAACCCACGTGCCCCTTACGGGACAAGACGCTTTCGAGGCGCCCCCGTTACGACCACTTCGGTACCTCTCCGTTCGGCAGGCCGAACCTCCATCTTACCGTCGCTCCTTGAAGAATTCCACCATCAGCGCGCGGCACTCCTCTTCGCGCACGCCGGCGACGACTTCGAATCGATGATTGTGTCCCGGCAGGTCGGCGCCGCGGACGGTCGAGACAATCGCGCCGGTCCGCGGCTCCGCCGCGCCGTACACCAGCGTCGCGATGCGCGCGTGCACCAGCGCGCCGACGCACATGAGGCACGGCTCAATCGTCACGCACAGCGTCGCGCCGGTGAGCCTGTAGTTCCCGATGCGCGCGGCGGCCGCGCGCATCGCGGCGATCTCCGCGTGCATCGTCGGATCGACGGCGGCAATCGGGTGGTTGAAGCCGCGGCCGACGATCTCGCCGTCAAGGGCGACAACAGCGCCAATCGGGACCTCGTCCGCGTCGCGCGCGCGCCGCGCCTCGGCGAGCGCTTCGCTCATCAGCTGATCGCGATCCATTCGCGGCCATAATATGCCATGCCCTCGACGTCGCTCGCGGCGGGGACGTCGATCGTGCGACGCCCTGGACGCGACGCGCTCGCCTTCGGCCTGATCGCGGCCGCGGCAATCGCGGCACGGCTACCCTTTCTGTTGCGCGCCCATCGTTTCTTCGACGCCGACGAAGCCGTCGAAGGCCTGATGGCGCGGCACCTCGGCGAACACTCGCTGTTTCTCTGGGGACAGCGCTACAAGGGCACGCCCGAGGTCGTGCTCTCCGGCGCGCTGTTCCACGTCGCCGGTTCGAGCGTCGTCGCGCTCAAGGCCGTCACGCTCGCCTGCTTCGTCGTGTTCCTGTGTGTCAATTTCCGGCTGGTCGAGCGCGTCCTGACGCCGCGGATCGCATGGATCGCGACCGCGTTCTTCATCGCGGGACCGCCGTCGCTCGTGCTGTGGACGCTCAGCGGAAGCGCCGAAATCGTGATGACGCTGCTCGCAGGCGCCGTTCTGCTGTTCGCTTTCGACATCTGGCGGACGACCGGATCGCAGCGCGCGCTCGCCGCGGCTGCGGCTGCGCTTGGCGCCGGCCTCTGGATTCAGCAGTACATCCTCTACTACGTCGTCGCGCTGGCGGTCACCGCCGCTCTGAGAATGCCGGGATGGCCGGAGTCTCTCCGCGCGGCCGTGCGCGCGCACGTTCCGCCGTGGCTGCGGGCCGCGATGATCGCGCTTGCCGCGGTCGCAGCCGTCTACGTCCTCCTGGGCCTGATCGCGTTCTTCACGGCTGGCGTGGACGTTCGCGTCGCGGGTGCGCGCATCACGGCGACGCACCCACAGAAGATGTGGTGGATTGCCGGCGCGCTACTTGTGGCAGCGTCCGGCGTGGGACTCGTCGCGATCGGACGCGGCCGACTGATGGTTCCTGCGCTCGCGTTTCTCGCAGGCTACGCGCCGGCGATTCTGGGCCGGATCGGCAATCACGGCCTCGGCTCTCCGATTGCGCGCATGGACGCCAATGGCCTGCGCGCCGCCATGCCCGACCTCTGGGGCGTCATGCTGCCGATGCTATTGGGGTTCAGAGACCCGGCGGGGCGCGTCACCGTCTTCGCGCCGCTCGCGCTCGCGCTGGTGCTCCTCGTCCTGCTCTCCTACTGGAGCGGACATCAGCGCCGGCTCACGCCGTTCTTTCACATGCTGCCGCTGGTCGCGGCGGCGATGTTCCTCGCCGGCGGCGCGTACATCGACGTGCAGTCGTACCGTTATCTGATGCCAATCTACGCCGCGCTGCCAGTCGTCTACGCCGTGGGCATCGACGCGATCTGGCGTCCAAGCCGCGTCGCGGGCGCCGTCGTCCTCGCGGGACTGGTCGCGATGTTCGGGGCGCAACAAGCCGTGTGGTATGGACGACTGACTCCGGACGCCGACCGTGCACGGGCGCTCGCTTGCCTCGATCGCGAAGGCGTCACCGCCGCGCGCGCGAGCTATTGGGAGAGCTACCCGCTGACGTTCCTCACCCGGGAGCGGATCATCGTCTCGCCCACCGACGGCATCGATCGCTATCCGCCGTACACGGAGCGGACGCGCGACGCGCCGTCGCTGGCCTCGGTGCTCGCGCGCTGCGGCGTCAGTACTTCATCAGCACGCCGGTGACGATCGCGACGTCGTTCTGCCTCGCCTCGGGAAACACCGGCAGGTTCTTGAACGTGTCGAGCAGGTCCACCGTGAGCTGCAGGCGCGAGTTGACGCGCGCGGCAATGCCGGCCTGGAGTGTCAGCAGGTTGTCCGAGAAGTTGTCCGTCTTGAAGAGTCCGGTCAGCGTCTCTTTGAGCGTCGTCGTCTCCGACAGCTGACGGATGAGCTTCTGGTCGAACGTCACCGTCGCGCTCCCGCGCGCGACGAAATCGGTGTCTTTTTCGACGACGCCGCCCACGCCAACGTCGAAGGCCAGTTTGGTCGGCGCCGTGTCGATCGCCTTGACGCCGACGCCCACCGCCGGCGCCAGGAGGTAATCGATCGCCTTGAACGTGTCGTGCAGCGCGTCCATTTCCGCGAACACGAACATCCGCCCTGAGACCGTGTTCTCGTCGCGGAACGTGCCGGATACGCGGTTCACGGCGAGCACGCCGTTCTGCTTGCCGCGCAGGTACAGCGCGTTCCACTTCATGACGTTCCCGGTCTTCGGATCGTAGACAGAATCGACCGTCGCGTTGATGTTCAGGGTGTCGCTGTTGCCTTGCGTGAGCGACAGCCCGAAGCCGGCCGACCCGCTCAGCCCCTGCGGCGTCGCCGCCGGGGGAGGTGGGGGCTGCTGTGCCCATGCATGGGTAGCGGCCGCCACACACACCATCACCGCCAGACACGCGATGCGGGATCTCCTCACGTTCATCATCACCTCGGCTGAAAGGTTTCGGCGGCCCCGCGCGCAGAGAAACCGACAGCGCGCCCCGCGGCGCGTCCTTCGACGTGATAGGTGCCACCGAGCTGGAGAAAATCGGTTGCGCCGCCGGTCATCGAGAGCGCCGTCCGCACGGCGCGATCCGTTGCAAAACTCAGGCGCAGATCCAGATTGCTGCCCCGCGCGCTCACGTCGATCGACGAGGGCGCCCCGGCCGGCCGGTCGCCGTCCCGATGCTCGGCGATGACGACGTTGGTGGCGACGCCGACCAGGCCATGGTCGTCGAGCACACCCAGAAAGCCGGGAATGCGATCGGCGGCAGCCACGTCGGCCGGCGGAAAGACCCGTCCGTACAAGAAGGACAGGCCGCCGCCGCTCACCTGTCCCCACTGCCAGCGCACGTCGCGCCAGAAACCCCAGTTGTGATCGTGATAGCCGGATGCGCCGTCCAGGCGGAGCTCGCCGTCGGCGAGCGTGAGCGTCCCCGAGAGCGAGCCCGACAACACCGGCACGACGTACCCCGACACCCAGCCGCGCGCCCCGTGCAGCTCCGCAGGCGGCAGCGAGCGGCCGCGCGCGGGGTCGAGCGTCAGCTCGCCGTCCACGCCCGGCAGGTGCAGGGTGATGCGATAGCGTTCGCCGTCGAGACGGACGCGGCTGCGCCCGATGTCGAGATCGGGCGCGCCGTCGAGCACGGCGTGGTCGTCGATCTGATCGACGGCGCCGTAGTTCGTCGTCCTGCCGTCGCGATCGAGCTGGAGCCGCACGCCGGCCGATCGGAACCCCGGGCGTGATGCGGCAGGGCCGACCATGAACGTGAGATAGAACCGGACGCGTCCGTCGCTCGTGCGTCCGTTGAAGTACAGCCACTCGGCCCACGACGAGGCGAACTCGGGCACGTCCGGCACCGGGTGAAACCGATCGAGCGCGTGCAGCACCGCACCCGGATCCACGTGCGTCCACCGCGCGTCCTCGGGCGCGTCGGTCCACGCCGCCACACTGGCGGTCTCCGGATCGCCGATGGCCTTCTCGAGGCTCGGCACGCCGCCTCGCGCGACGACGGGAATCGCGCCGCTGTCGCTCAGGAGATAGATCGTCGATCGGCGGGACGGCGACGCCTCCGGCGCGAGCGCGCGCACGGTCGAGAGCACGAACGGGCCGTTCTCGATGGATCCGAACGCGCCCGACACGAGCACGTCGCCGCCCCCGACGAGGGCCGGCGACTGCGCCTGCTCGAGGATCACGTCGCCGACGCCGAGCAGCGCCGCCATGACGGCGATCCCGAGACCGAAGCCGCAGGCCAGCACGGCCGTCCGAACGGGACGTACCGCCAGCGAGCGCAGTGCCAGCCGGACGATCATGCCAGCGCTCCGGATCGCATCGTGAGTCGCGTCTTCGCCCGCTCGGCGAGCCCGGGGTTGTGCGTGACCAGGACGATGGCCATGCCGTCGGCGTGTACGCGGTCGAAGAGCGCCGCGATGTGCTCGCCGGTTTCCTCGTCGAGTTCGCCCGTCGGCTCGTCGGCCAGCAGCAGCGCGGGGCGGTTCGCGAGCGCGCGGGCGACGGCGACGCGCTGCATCTCACCGCCCGACAGCTGTGACGGCAGATGGTGCGCGCGGTGCGACAATTCGACGTACTCGAGCAGCGCGCGCGTGCGGGCGCGCCGCTCGGCCGCGGGCACGCCCGCCTCCGACTGCGGCAGCTCGATGTTCTCCCATGCCGTGAGCATCGGCAACAGGAAGAACCGCTGGAACACGAACCCGATCCGCGTCAGCCGGATGCGTGCCCGTGCCGTCTCGCCGAGCGATCCGGCGTCGCGTCCTTCGAACGTCACCGCGCCCGTGGTTGGCGTATCGACGCAGCCGAGCAGGTGCAGGAGTGTGGACTTGCCGCAGCCCGACGGCCCGCCGATCGCGATGTAGTCGCCGCGTTCGACACGCAGCGACACGTCGCGGACGGCCGTCACCGGGCCCGCGCTCATCGGAAACACCCGCGTGAGGTCGCGCGCCTCGACAATGGTCACGACACGACCTCCTGCCGAAGCGTCTGCGCGATGGGCAGCTTCACGGCGAGCCAGGCGGGATACGTCGCGGCGACGGCGGCCGTGGCGGCGAGCACGGCCGCGTGCAGCAGCAGCGCCTGCGGCTCGAAGACGAAAAAGTGCAGACCGGCCGGCAGACCGGGCATGCGCCGAAGGATACGATCGAGGACCGACGCGAGCAGCTCGCCGAGCGGCAGCGCGAGCAGGCCGCCGACGCCGACGAGCAGCACCGCCTCCCAGACGAGCGTCGCCGCAATGCGGCGCCGCGCGATCCCGAGCGCGCGGAGCGCGGCCACTTCGCCCAGGCGCTGATTCACCGACACCGTCAGCAGCGTCGCCACCAGCAGAAACGAGAAGGCTGCCGTCGTCGTTGACAGCACGACCGAGATCTGGCGGAAGTACGTGAACGCGTTGCGGCTGAAGCTCGCGATCACCTGCTCGTTCGAGAACGCCCGCACGTCCGGCCGCAGCTTCGAGATCGCTGCCGCGGCCGCCTCCGGACCGGCCTGCGGCCGCGAGGCCGCGAACATGAACTCCGCCTGGTCGTTCAACACGCCGCCCTGCGCGCGGGCGAACCCGTCCATCGTCGTGGCGACGACGAACGCTCCGGAGGCCTCGAACGGAAAATCGGCGATGCCGACGACGCGGAACCGGACAGACGGGACGGCCGAGAGGCCGGACGCGCGCACGCGCACGGCGATCGTCGCGCCGGGCGAGAGGCCGAGACGATCCGCGATGGGCCGAGCGATGACGGCGGGCGCGAGCGAGGGGTCGCCTTCGGCGCCGTCGAGATTGGAGCCGCTGACCGGCCGCCAGATGCCGAGCCCCGCCGGATCGGACGACCCGATGAGCTCGACACTGTCGCCGGGGCGGTTCTCGTGCAGCAGCGTCGCCGTGGCCGTGCGCATGATCGCGGCTGACGCGACTTCCGGAAGCGCCTGCACCTCGGCCAGCAGCGTGCCCGCGTGATCGATCGGCGTCCGCGCGAGCGGCAGGCCCGCGCTCCCGGCGATGCGGACGTCGTACCCGGTGCCGTTGATGAGCCCCGCGAACGACAGCATCAGCCCGCGCGACAGCATCAGCATGTCGAAGTTGAGCGCGCCGATCACGGCGACGCCGCAGACGGCGAGGACCGCGCGCGCCCGGTAGCGCCGTGCCGTGCGCCAGGCCAGCGACAACGGCGTCATCGCCGCACCAGCGCCGACATGCCGCGCCGCAGGAGCGTCCACGACGCGACCGTCCCGGCGGCGATGCCGATCGGCAGGGCGATGGCCACGGCGCGCATGGCAATCCGTGGAGAGATCCGCATGAACACGAGCGTGGTGTCGTAGCGCGCCTGGAAGAACCGGTTGACACCGTGCTGCGCCGCCACCGCAACGAGCACGCCGAACACCGCGCCGGCGAACGCCACCAGCAGGCCCTCGACGACGACCTCCGTCATGATCGTCCGGTGTGAGATGCCGATCAGCCGGAGCACGCCGACGGTCTCCTTCCGCTCTTCCGCCCGAATGACCATCAGCGCGAGCAGAAAGGCCGTGCTGCCGATGACCGTCACGACGGCGATGGCCGTATGAAACCGATCGATGACGCGGAACGTGGTGTTCTCGGAATCGCGAGTCGGCATCGAGAAGACGAAGGGCACGCGGGCCGACAGGGCGCGCGCGAACGACCGGTCGCCGCGCGCGTCTGGCAGCGCGACGTTGATCGACGACACCTCGTCGGCGGAGGACGGGTCGGCGGGATCGGCGGTCAGGGCCAGCAGGTCGTCCAGGTGCAGCCGCGTTTCGAGGCGCTCCACGTTGAACTTCATCGGGTCGGGAGTCGGCTCGTACACGCCCGCCACGCGGAACCTCCGCGCCCGGGCGCCGTCAGCGGCAGCGGCGAGCGTGACGACGTCGCCGACGGCGAGGTGCGCTCTCGCCATCAACTGGCGGGACACCAGAATATCCGGCGGCGCCGCCTGCGCGAGGACGACGACGCCGGTCACGAGAACGAGGGCGGTGAGCAGGACAGCGAACCGGCGGACGCGCACCGTCCGATTATGCCGGAGTCCGCGGAATTCGCGGCGCCGGCGCGCTCGGCGCCTCTCGATGTAAAGTGCTCGGATGACGCTCACACGGATCCTCGTCGCGGCCGCGTGCGTGGCCGGCGCGTCGGTTGCCTCGGCGCAGCCGCCTCAGCTGCCGACACCCGACATTCACTACGTGCCGACGTCAAACCGCGTCGCCGAAGCGATGCTGAGGCTCGCGAAGACGACGGCGGCCGACGTCGTGTACGACCTCGGATCGGGCGACGGCCGGATCGTGATCGCGGCCGCGAAGAAATTCGGCGCGCGCGGTGTCGGGGTCGAGCTCGACGCCGATCTGTTGAACCAGGCGCAGAAGAAAGCGACAAATGCCGGTGTGGGCGCCAGGGTGAGCTTCCGCCAGGA
>CAZOIK010000156.1:0-14790 GCA_964579765.1 uncultured Bifidobacteriaceae bacterium | reverse complement strand
AGGACCGCTTCGAACAGCGTCTTGACGATCTCGTTGATCCCCTCGATGACGGGCAGCGTCGTGTCGAGCGAGATCAGGTACGTCATGTCGCGCGGAAACCGCGCCGACAGCTCCGCCATCGTCTTCTTCACTTCGCTCGCGACCTGCACCGCGTTGGTGCCGGGAATCTGGAAGACGGCGATGACGGCCGCGGGCTGGCCGTCGTGGCGCCCGACGGCGTTGTAGAGCATCGTGCCGAGCTCGATGCGGGCGACGTCTTTCAGGTGCACCTGCGATCCGTCGGGGTTGGTGCGCAGGATGATGTCGCCGAACTCCTGCTCGTTCAGCAGCCGTCCCTGCGTGCGCACGGTGTAGGTGTATTCGGTGCCGGCGGCGGCCGGCGGGCCGCCAATCTGCCCCGCCGGGCTGAGCTGGTTCTGCTGGCCGATGGCGTTCACGATGTCTGGCACCGTGATGCCGAGCGGCCCGATGCGATCCGGGCGCAGCCAGATGCGCATCGCGTAGTCGCTGCCGCCGAAGAGGTTGATCTGCCCGACGCCGGGCAGGCGCGCGATGGCGTCGTTGACGTTGATGGTCGTGTAATTCGACAGGAAGTTGTTGTCGTACGTGCCCTTCGGCGACTTGATCGAGATGATGAGCAGCGGGAACGCCAGCGCCTTCTTCACCGTCACGCCGTAGTTCTTCACCGACTGCGGCATCTGCGGCATGGCCTGCGACACGCGGTTCTGCGTGAGCACGTTGTCCATGTCCTGGTTCGACCCGACTTCGAACGACACCTTCAGCGTCAGCGTCCCGTCGTTGGCGTTGGTCGATTTGAGGTAGATGCCCTTCTCGACGCCGTTCACCTGCTGCTCGAGCGGCGTGGCCACGGACGCCTCGACGTCCGCCGCGCTCGCGCCGATGAACGTCGTCGTCACCTGGATCATCGGCGGCACGATCTCGGGATACTGCGCGATGGGCAGACCGCGCATCGCCACCAGCCCGAGCAGGACGACGACAATCGACATGACCATCGCGACGATCGGCCGGTTGACGAAGAAGCGCGCCATGGCTCAGTTCGCCGCGCCTTCCGCGGGCGCTTCCGCAAACGGACGCGTGCGCACGGCCATCCCGTCGCGCACGCGCTGCAGGCCCTCGGCGACGACGACGTCGCCGGGCGCGAGACCGCGCTCGACGACCCACCGCGTGTCTACACGTGGGCCGACCGTCACGTTCCTGAACGCGACCGTGTTGTCGGGCCGGACGACGGCGACGGTGTACAGGTTCTGAATCTCCTGCACCGCGCGCTGCGGCACCAGGAGCGCGTTCTTCTGCACGCCGATGACCGCGCGCGCGCGCCCGTACTGGCCCGGCCGCAGGATGAACGCCGGGTTCGGAAACTCGATCTGGATGCCGAGCGTGCCGGTCGCCGGATCCACTTGACGATCGACGGCGTACACGCGCCCCGTCTGCGGATGCCGGCTGCCGTCGGCGAGCGTCAGCTCGATGCCGCCGGTCCGCGGCGGCTCGCCGATGCGCGACGGCTCGCGGCGGGCCAGGCGGAGAAAGTCGGCTTCGGTGAGACCGACGTGAAACAGGATCGGGTCGATCTGCGAGACGACGGTCAAGAGCGTCGGCTCTCCCTTCCCGACGAGGTTGCCCGGCTTGACGCGCGTCGTGCCCACGAGGCCGTTGATCGGCGACACCACGCGCGTGTATCCGAGATCGAGCGTCGCCTTCTCGACAGCGGCCGCGGCCGCCGCCACCTGCGAGCTGGCGGCCTCCTGCGCCGACCGCGCGTCGTCGAGCTCCTGACGGCTGACGGCCTGGCGCGACACGAGCGGCGTATAGCGGAGGACGTCGTTCGTCGCTTTCGTCAGCCGCGCCTGCGCGGTCGCTTTGTCGGCGACGGCCGCGTCGAGCACGGCCTGCAGCGGCTTCGGGTCGATCTGATACAGCAGCGCGCCCTTCCGCACGAACGAGCCCTCGCGAAAGTCCATCGTCTGCAGAAACCCTTCGACGCGCGCGCGGATCTCGACGTCTTGAAAGCCGACCGTCTGGCCGACCAGATCGAGGTAATCGGGGACGTCCTGCTGTACGACGGCTGCGACGTACACCTCGGGAGGAGACGGCGCGCTGGTGGTCGCCGACCGGCGGCACGCGACGCCGGCGGCCGCCGCGGCGACCACGGCGAGAAGCAAGAAACACGTCGTCTGTCGATGCATGTCGCAGCCGGCTGGAGCGTCGTGCAAGATGCTCGCCCCGACCGCGTCGCCGGGCAGCGCGATCGGCCGCGCGCGGTGTCACGACGTGCCGTGATCGTCCGCTGATCGGCCGTGAGCCGCGGGTCCGCAAGTCCACAAGTGCGGGCGCAATCGCGTTGGCAGGCTTCGCGCAACACGACGCGCCGACGCATGGAGCACGAGCTGACGCCGCAGGCGGTCGAGATCGCCAGAGTCGCGGGCCTTCCGATCACGAACTCGATGGTCGTGATGTGGGCGGTGGCGCTCGGCCTGGTCGTGTTCGCGCAGACGGCGACGCGGCGGATGCAGATGGTGCCGTCCGGCCCGCAGAACGTGCTCGAGTGGATGGTCGAGGGGCTCTACCGGTTTCTCGAAGGCATCCTCGGTCCGCCGCTGACGAAGCAGACGTTCTGGTACTTCGGCACCGTCTTCATCTTCATCCTCTCGGCCAACTGGATCGGCCTCGTCCCCGGCGTCGGCTCCATCGGCTGGGGCCACCACGCCGGCGACGGCTTCGTCGTCGAGGAGCCGCTGCTGCGCGGCGCCAACGCGGACGTCAACCTCACGCTCGCGATGGCGCTGATCTTCTTCGCGTGCTGGATCGTGTGGGCGGTGCAGGCGGTCGGCGTCCGCGGATTCTTCGTCGAGCTGTTCGCGCCGAAAGGCGACGCCACCGGCGCGCTGCGCGTGCTGCTGACGGTGGTGTTCTTCGCCGCCGGCTGCCTCGAAGTCGTCTCGATTCTCTTCCGTCCCGTCTCGCTGAGCTTCCGGCTGTTCGGCAACGTGTTCGCCGGCGAGACGATGCTCGACCGGATGGCGCGCGTGCCCGCCGTCGGCTGGCTCGTGCAGGTGCCGTTCTACTTCCTCGAACTGCTCGTGGGCCTCGTGCAGGCCCTCGTGTTCATGCTGCTGACGGCCGTCTTCACCCTCCTCGTCTGCCCGGCCCACGAGAAAGCGAGCGCCTCATGACCGGCAACATTCACATCGGGCTCGCCGCGCTCGGCGCGGCGCTGGCCGTCGGCTACATCGGCGCGAAGGCGTCCGAGGCGGTGGGCCGCAACCCGGGATCGGCCACCCAGGTGATGGTGCAGTCGATTCTCGCGATCGCCTTCGCGGAAGCGATTGTCTTCTACGCGCTGTTCCTCGCCAGGTAGCGCATGGGCGCCCTCGACCAGATTGCCCGGAGCTTCGGCGTGGACTGGCCGCATCTGCTGTCGCAGATGATCAGCTTCGCGATCGTCTGCGCGCTGCTCTACCGCTTCGCTTACGCGCCCGTGTTGAAGACGCTGCACGCGCGGCAGCAGCAGATCGCGCAGGGGCTCGCGAACGCCGCGGCGATCGCCGCCGAGCGGAGACAGATCGACGCCGAGCGCCAGGACGTGCTCGCGGCCGCGCAGGCCGAGGCCGCACGCGTCATCGGCGACGCGAGGCACGCGGCCAGGCAGATCACCGACCGCGAAGTGCTGCGCGCGCGCGCGCTCGGCGAACAGATGGTCGGCCGCGCCCGGGACGCCGCCGAGCAGGAGCGGCGACGCATGCTGGCCGACGTGCGGCGGAACGCCGCGCACCTGGTCGTCGAAACCACCGCGGCGGTGGCGGGCAAAGTGCTCACTGACGCCGATCAGCGGCGGCTTGCGGCCGAAGCCGCCCGGTATCTCGCATGATCGCGAAGCGCCAGATCGCGCGCGACGAGGGCCGCCTCTGGCGCCGTGGGGGGGTGACCGGCGCGCCCGCCGGGGCGGGCGTCCGCCGGATCGCGCAGGCGCTGCTGGCGACGCCTCGCCCCGGCGGGCTCGCCGTGCTGGCTGCCTTCGTTCGACTGCTCAGGCGCGACGACACGCGCCGATCCGCCGAGGTCGCCAGCGCCGCGCCGCTCGACGCCGCGACGCGCGCGGCCGTGACCGCCGGCCTCGAACGCCGCTACGCGCGCCCGATGGACGTCACGTTCACCGTCGATCCCGCGCTCATCGGCGGACTCCGCATTGTGGCGTGGAGCGACGTGTTCGACGACAGCGTGCGCGCCCGGCTGGCCGCGCTGGAGCAGCAGTCATGACGACGCTCGTCGAAGAGATCGAGGCCCAGCTCACGGGCGCGGTGCGCGAGCGCGCGTGGCAGAGCGCCGGCGTGATCCGCGAGATCGGCGACGGCGTCGCGCGCGTCGAGGGGCTGCGCGACGTGATGCTCAACGAGATGCTCGACTTCGGCGGCGGCGTCACCGGTCTCGCGCTGAGTCTGGAAGAGAGCGACGTCGGCGCGATCGTCATCGGCGATCACACCAGGCTCGAGGAAGGCACCGAGGTGCGCGGCACCGGCCGGCTGCTGCAGGTGCCGGTCGGGCTGGGCCTGCTCGGCCGCGTCGTGAACACGCTCGGCGAACCGCTCGACGGCCGAGGGCCGATCGCGAGCGACACGGCCTACCCGGTCGAGAAGATTGCGCCGGGCATCATGCGGCGCCGGCCCATCTCGCAGCCGCTCGAGACCGGCACCATGGCCATCGACGCGATGATCCCGATCGGGCGCGGCCAGCGCGAGCTCGTCATCGGCGACCGCTCCACCGGCAAGACGACCATCTGCATCGACGCGATCCTCAACCAGGCGCGCCTGAACGCCGCGGCGCGGGCGGCCGGCGACTCGGCGTACCGGCCGGTGTACTGCATCTACGTCGCGATTGGCCAGAAGCAGTCCACCGTCGCGCAGGTCGTCTCGGTGCTCGACGACGCCGGTGCCTTGCCCGACACGGTCGTCGTTGCCGCAACCGCCGCCGACTCGGCGACCAGTCAGTACCTCGCGCCGTTTGCCGGCGCGGCGATCGGCGAATGGTTCATGGACCACGGCATGGACGCGCTGATCGTCTTCGACGACTTGTCGAAACACGCCGTCGCGTACCGGCAGGTCTCGCTCGTGCTGAAGCGGCCGTCCGGCCGCGAAGCGTATCCCGGCGACGTGTTCTATCTGCACAGCCGGCTGCTCGAGCGCGCCGCGCGCGTCGAGGAACGCTACGGCGGCGGTTCGCTCACGGCCCTGCCGATCGTCGAGACGCAGGCAGGCGACGTGTCGGCGTACATCCCGACGAACGTCATCTCGATCACGGACGGCCAGATCTATCTCGAGACCGATCTTTTCTATCAAGGCACGCGTCCGGCCATCTCGGTCGGCCTGTCGGTGTCGCGCGTCGGATCGGCGGCGCAGCGCAAGGCGATGAAGCAGGTGGCCGGCCAGCTCAAGGGCGAGCTCGCGCAGTTTCGCGAGCTCGCCGCCTTCGCGCAGTTCGGATCGGAGCTCGACCCGGCGACGCAGGCGCGGATCGACCGCGGCAAGCGCGTTCTCGAGCTCTTCAATCAGCCGCAGCACGCGCCGGTGTCCGCCGAGGTGCAGATCGCGCTCCTCTGGTGCGCGCAGAACGGCTACCTCGATCCGGTGCCCGTCGCCAGGGTCAAGGAATACCAGTCGCGGCTGACCGAGTTCCTGACCGCCTCGGCGTCCGACGTGCTCGCGGCGATCGCGGCCCGGCCCGCGCTCGACGACGCGCTGACGGCGTCGCTGCGGGCGGCGTGCAACCGCTTCGCGGCGCTCTGGACGTAGCCATGGCCGGCACGCACGACCTCCGGCGGCGCATTCGATCGATCGCCAGCACGGCGCAAATCACCAGGGCGATGCAGATGCTGGCGGCCTCGAAGATGCGGAGGGCGCAGGACCTCGCGACCGAGATTCGGCCGTTCGTCCAGCTCCTCTACCGGATTCAGCGGATCGCGACGGCCCGTGCCGCCACCTTCACGCACCCGCTGCTCGAGGCGCGCGAGGTCCGCCGGCGGGCGGTGCTGCTCGTCGCCTCCGACCGCGGCCTGTGCGGCGCGCTCAACAGCAACGTCTTCCGGCTGGCCGGCCGCTACGATCCGAGCTCGACGGTGTTCATCGCGGCCGGGCGCAAGGCGGCGCAGTTCGTCGCGCGAACGCGGCGCCAGCTCGTCGCGGAGTTTCCGTACGGCGACACGCCGCGCTACACGGAGTCGCGCGCCGTCGCCGCGCTCGTTCGGGACCTGTTCGTGAAGCAAGAGGTTGACGAAGTGCGCATCGTCGCGTCGCGCTTCGTGAACACGCTGGTGCAGCAGCCGGTCGCCATCGAGCTCCTGCCGGTCACGGACATCACCGGCATCGAGATCCCCGGCGCCGCACGGCCGGACGACGCGCTCGCCGGGCACGCCGAGTTCCTCTTCGAGCCCGACGCCGCCGACGTCGTCGGCTATCTCCTCGACGTCTGGCTCAACGTCGCCGTCCACGCCGTGCTGCTGAATGCGAAAGCGAGCGAACAGAGCGCCCGGATGGTGTCGATGAGCACCGCCAGCGACAACGCGGCCGCGATGATTCGCGACCTGACGCTCGAATACAACCGCCTGCGCCAGGGCCGCATCACGCAGGAGCTGCTCGAAATCTCCGGAGGGCAGACCACATGAACACCGGAACGATCGTGCAGGTCGTCGGCCCCGTGGTGGACGTCGAGTTCCTCGACGCGATGCCGGCGATCTACAACGCGCTGTCGGTCGAGTACGTCGTGAACGAGCAGCCCGTCGCGCTGACGCTCGAGGTGCAGCAGCATCTCGGCGACCGCCGCGTCCGCGCCGTGTCGATGGCGGGCACCGAGGGCCTGAAGCGCGGGTGTTTGGTCGCCGACACGGGCGGGCCGATCTCGGTGCCGGTCGGCGACGCCGTGATGGGACGCGTGTTCGACGTGACCGGCACGCCCGTGGACGATCGCGGTCCGGTCGATGCCCGCGTCCGCTACCCGATCCATCGGCCGCCGCCCTCGCTCGAGGAGCAGTCCACGTCGCCGGCGGTGCTGGCCACGGGCATCAAGGTGATCGACCTCATCTGCCCGTTTCTCAAAGGCGGCAAGGTCGGCGCGTTCGGCGGCGCGGGCGTCGGCAAGACCGTCGTCATCATGGAGCTCATCAACAACGTCGCGAAGCTGCACGGCGGCGTGTCGGTGTTCGCCGGCGTCGGCGAGCGGACGCGCGAGGGCAACGACCTCTATCACGAGATGACGCAGGCCGGCGTCATCGACGAGCAGAATCCCGGCGCCTCGAAGATCACCCTCGTCTACGGCCAGATGAACGAGCCGCCGGGCGCGCGGCTGCGCGTCGCGCTGTCCGGACTCGCCATCACGGAGTACTTCCGCGATGAGAAGCACCAGGACGTGCTGCTCTTCATCGACAACATCTTCCGCTTTTCGCAGGCCGGCGCCGAGGTCTCGGCGCTGCTCGGGCGCACGGCGAGCGCCGTCGGCTACCAGCCGACGCTCGCCGCCGAGATGGGCACGCTGCAGGAGCGGATCACGTCCACCAAGCACGGATCGATCACGTCGTTCCAGGCGGTGTACGTCCCCGCCGACGACCTGACCGATCCCGCGCCGGCGACGACGTTCGCGCATCTCGACGCGACGCTCGTGCTCGACCGCGCGATCGCCGAGCTCGGCATCTACCCCGCTGTCGATCCGCTCGCGTCCACCTCGCGCGCGCTGACGCCCGACGTCGTCGGCGACGAGCACTACGACGTCGCGCGGCGCGTCCAGAAGGTGCTGCAGCGGTTCAAGGATCTGCAGGACATCATCGCCATCCTCGGGATGGACGAGCTCTCGCCCGAGGACAAGCTGACGGTGCTGCGCGCGCGCAAGATCCAGCGGTTTCTCAGCCAGCCGTTCAGCGTCGCGCAGGTGTTCACCGGCCACGAAGGCAGGCAGGTGCCGGTCGCCGAGACCGTGCGCGGGTTCAAGGAGATCCTCGACGGCCTGCACGACGACGTGCCCGAGGAGCAGTTCTACATGAAGGGCGGCATCGACGAGGTGCGGAGCGCGGCCGCATGAGCGGGACGCTCGCGCTCGACGTCGTGACGCCGGCCGGCACGGCGTACTCGCGGCAGGTCGAGATGGTCACGCTGCCGTCGGCGAGCGGCGAGATCGGCGTGCTCGCCGGCCATGCGCCGCTGCTGACGCGCGTCACGCCGGGCGAGATCCTCGTCCGCACGCCAGAGGGCGAAGACGCGCTGGCCGTCGGCGAGGGGCTCGTCCTCGTCACCGCCAACCGCGTGTCCGTCGTCACCGACATGGCCGTCGCGGCGACGGACATCGACGAGCTGAAGGTCGAAGAGGCGCGACAACGCGCGCTCGCGCGTCTGCGCGAACGGATCTCGGACGAAGAAGTGGCGACCGTCAACGCCTCGCTTGCGCGATCGCTTGCGCAGCTGCGCGTGAAACGTCGGCGGCCACGATGACACCACAAGGAGACACCATGAAGACAGCTACGATCGTCGGCGCGCTGGCGTGTGCCGTCCTCGCGACCGCCGTCGCGTCCGCGCAGAAGGTGACGACCGACTCGGATCCGGCGGCGCCGTTCGCCAGCTACAAGACCTACATGTGGACGGCCGGCACGCCGTCGCCCAATCCGCTCGGCGAGCAGCGCATCCACGCCGCGGTTGACGGGCAGCTCGCCGCACGGGGCCTGACGCAGGTGCAGAGCGATCCGGACGTCTACGTCGCCACGCACGTGCTGACGCACGAGGAGAAAGAGCTCATCGCCAACGGCTTCGGCTACGGTCCCTGGGGCGGCTGGGGCGGCGGCGTCGGCACGATCAACGTGCAGACCTACGTGCAGGGCACGCTGATCGTGGATCTCTACGACGCCATGACGAAGAAGATGGTGTGGCGCGGCGTCGCGACGGACACGGCCAGCGACAAGCCGCAGAAGAACACGAAGAAGATCACCAAGGCGCTGACGAAGATGTTCCAGCGCTTCCCCTCGGTCGGCGGCGCGGTCAACAACTGACCGCGTCCGCCGGCACGACGTGGCGGCGCTGGATTGCTAGTACCGCGCGGGCGGCGGGAAGTGCTTGAAGATCTCGGCCACTTCCTTCGCCACGCGCCGGTCGCGGCTCGACGGCTTCGAGTGCTCGTGCACGTGCTTCTCTCCAACGCCCCGCCAGAGCAGCTCGCCGGTCGCCGCGTCTTCGACGTCGATGACCAGGGTGCCCCTGACGGACTCCGCGAGGTACATCGGACCGTATCCGTCGTACGCGTACCAGGGCCAGCTCCGCACGCCGTACGGATCCCAGCCCGCGGCATACCAGGAGTACGGCGTCCACCCGTACGGCCCGTAGTACGTGTACTCCGTTCTGTACGTCCGGCGCGTCAGGATGTAGACGTCCGGGTTCTCGTCATCGCGCCTGAGGCCGCGGCGTTCGAGTTGCGCCGCGATGGCAGCGCGGGTGCGCTCCACCATCAGCGGGCTGTCGTAGGTCGTCGTCTTCTCGGCGACCGGCGCGAGCGGCACTGTGTCTTTGAAGGCGAACGTCCGCAGCCCGGCGAAGTTCTGCTGCCGCCGGTAGTCGAACGTCGTTTTTTGCGCCAGCGCGGTCGTTGACCACAGCGCGACGCACACGGCGAGGGCGATCGGAATGCGAGGGAACGTTCTCATCGGAACCTCCTCTCCTCACCATTCAGATCGGATGGGTGCAACGGCGCTGCCGTTCGCTACGACGCCGTCTGGGCCTCGAATCGCGCGAGGCGCGCGTGCTTCGCGTCGAACAGCTCGAGGACGCCGCCCTCGATGCGCCACCAGGACGCGCCGGTCAACGCCGCCGCGAACGCGCGCTCGATCCGCGGCGTGTCTTCACAGGCCATTCGCGTGGCTGCGAACGTGGCGACGTGGATCCGATCGCCGCGCAGCGTGTAGCCGGCGGTGATCCGATTGCAGCCGTCGGCACCGCTCAGCCGTCCCGCGTCGAACACGAGGTGCGGCTCGCGCACGTGCTCGATGTGGCCGACGCGCACGCCGCCGAGGTCGGTCGCCTTCCAGTAGGTCTTCTCGAGCGGCCGGCCGCCGTTTGCCGCGCCGAGGCCGGCGACGAGCAGGATCGCGCCGACGAGCGGTCTAGTCACAGTTCTCGACCGGGCAGTGGCAGTGATCCTTGAAGCAGTACACGCGGCACTTCGGGTCTTCCTGCACGTACGCGCCAGGCGCCGGGTTGCCGTCGTCGTCCGTGTTCTGCCGGCACTCGCGATGACAGGTGCAGTTGTGCGCGGGATCCTTCGCGTCGTGCACGCAGCTGTCGCCCGGCGCCGGCTCCTGATGGCCGGGATTGCCGGGCGCGGGCAGCGTGGCGCTCTGCGCCGAGAGCATGAGGCAATGCGGCCCCATGCGATCGAGATGGACGAGGCGCGGCCCCGGCATCGCGCCGGAGCTGAGCGCCAGCAACAGTGCGAGCGATGCGCGCTTCATGCGTGCCTTTCGCGAAAGACGCTCCGGACGGCCGTGCCGAGCATCAGCCGCGAGAAGCCGTTGACCAGCAGGTTGATCCCGACCATCGTGCCGATCGCCCACACGGAGATCGACGGCCACTGCCGCCAGATCAGCACGCTGAGCAGGAACGTGATCGCCGCGTTCACCAGGAACCAGCCGGCGCCTTCTTCGTCGCGCGTCGCGACCCAGGCGGCCACGTCCATCACCGACTCGACGAACAGCACGGCCGCGAGGAACAGCGTCAACGTGCCGAGCGCGATCAGCGGGTGCGTCAGAAAGTAGAACCCGCCGACGACGTAGACGACGGCCACGACGACTTGCCAGAGCGAGCGCCAGAGGCCTTCGGTGCGGAACGCGTTCACGGCGTGCGTGAAGCCGCCCGCGATCAGCACCCAGCCGACGAACGCGGTGACGGCCAGGCCGCCGACGAACGGCTCGACGATCGCGATCGTGCCGAGCACGATGAACGCGACTGCGGTGAGGATGAACCAGGTGCCCATGACGGATACCTCCCTCCCATCCGCTCGGGGACTGTGCAAGGCCGTTGCCGCACGGCGTAGCGCGCACGCGACAGGGCGATGACGAAATGCAGTGAGCGCGCCACCGCCGGTCTCGTCACGCGTCCTGCTCCACGTCGAAGGACGGCGTGTCGCCGCCGCGCACCGCGTGGCGATGGCCTTGCACCGGCGCGCACCCGTGATCTTCTGCACGCGCGGCACGCAGTCGCTGTTCCTGCTGGTGTCGCTGGCGGTCGCGCCGGCGCTCGCGCGGGCACAGGACGCCTCGCCGCCGGCGCCACAGGCAAAGCCGACCGGTCTGCCCTCGTCGATCGACTGGACGTTCAACTTCGACGCGGGCTGGGGCAGCTTCGGCTTTCTCAACTCGCTCTACCAGGATCCGAAAGAGCACGTACCGCAGGGCTACGGCGACCACTGGTTCGAGGGCTACGTCAAGCCCGCGATCTCCGGCGCCTTCACGCTCGCCAACTCGAGCCAGTTCTACGGCAAGCTGAGCGCGGCCGGTGAGCGGACGTACGCCAACGCGCCGCCGCTCGTCGGCAACGACGAGAACTCGTTCCTGCCCGAAGACCTCTACGGCGGCTGGCGATCCGGCACGTCGCTCGAGGGACTGGGCGAGAACGCGATCGATCTCTACGTCGGCCGCGCGCCGTTCACGATCGGCCACGGCTTTCTGGTGTGGGACGGCGCCGCGGAAGGCGGCAGCCGCGGCGGCTACTGGAGCAACGTCCGCAAGGACTGGGCGCTCGCCGCCGTCGGGCGCTTCAAGCCGGGCCATCACACGTTCGAGACGTTCTACCTGAAGAAGGACGATCTGCCCGAGCACGAAACCGGCAGCCGACTCTGGGGCGCGAACTACGAGTTCCGCATCGGCGACGAGACGACGCTCGGCGCGACGTACTTGAAGCTGTGGGCGACGCCCGACGTCGATCCGCAGCGCAATCACCTCAACGTCTACAACGTGCGCGCGTACACGTCGCCGATTCCTGCGGCCAAGGATCTGTCGTTCGAGTTCGAGTACGCCGCCGAGCGCAACCACGAACTGCTCGACTCGAACGCCTGGACGGGCCAGGCTTCCTATCAGCTGAGCCACATCACCTGGAAGCCGAAGCTCACCTACCGCTACGCCTGGTTCGAGGGCGACAAGCCCTCGACGACGGCCAACGAGAGCTTCGACCCGCTCTTCCTCGGCTTCTCCGACTGGGGTACGTGGTGGCAGGGCGAAATCGCCGGCGAGTACTTCCTGTCGAACTCGAATCTGAAGTCGCATCTGGCCCGCGTGCACTTCACGCCGAACGACTCGATCAGCGGCGGCGAGATCCTCTACAAGTTCCTGGCCGATCAGCCGAAGTCGTACGCGCCCGGCGTGACGAGCGCCGACCTCGCGCTCGAGGCCGACACCTACGTGGACTGGAAGATCAACAGGACCTTCACCGCCAGCGTCGTCGTCGCGTTCGCCGATCCGCAGCAGGCGGTGCAACAGACGAGCGGACGCACGAAGACCTTCAAGTACGGGATGGTGTTCCTTGCCTACAGCTACTAAGAAGATGACGCTCACTCAGCTGACGTTCATCGTCGCGGTGAACATGATGGGGTCGGGGATCATCATGCTGCCGACCAACATGGCGCAGGTCGGCGCGATCTCGCTGCTGTCGTGGGTCGTGACCGCGCTCGGATCCATGGCCATCGCGTACGGGTTCGCGCAGGCAGGCCTGTTCAACCAGCGCGAGGGCGGCATGTCCGCGTACGCCGAAGACGCGTACGGCAAGTCGGGCTACTTCCAGGTCTTCTACCTGTACTTCCTCTCGCTCGCCATCGGCAACGTCGCGATCGCGATCTCGGCGGTCGGCTATCTCGCGGCGTTCTTCCCGTGGCTGTCGTCTACGCCCGTGGCGACCTGCGTCGGCGTGATCGCGCTGCTCTGGCTCACGACCGTGGCGAACTTCGGCGGCCCCAGGATCACGGGACGCATCGGATCGGTCACGGTCTGGGGCGTCATCATCCCGGTCGGGTTCCTCTCGATCGCCGGCTGGCTCTGGTTCAGGCCGGCCGTCTTCGCGGCGGCGTGGAACCCGAAGGGCCTCACGTTCGCGCAGGGCATGGGCTCGAGCATCTCGCTCACGCTCTGGGCGTTTCTCGGCATGGAGTCGGCCGCGCAGAACTCCGGCGCCGTCGAGAACCCCAAGCGTGACGTGCCGCTCGCCTGCATGCTCGGCACGCTCGGGGCCGCGTTCATCTACGTCCTGTCCACGACCGTGATTCAGGGGATCGTGCCGAACGCCGACCTCGCGAAATCGACCGGGCCGTTCGGCCTCGCGTACGCGCGCATGTTCAACCCGGCGATCGGCTCGATCATCATGGGGCTCGCCGTCGTCGCCTGCCTCGGCTCGCTGCTCGGCTGGCAGTTCACGATCGCGCAGACGGCGAGGTCGGCGGCCGACCAGCGCATGTTCCCGGCGCTCTTTGGCGTGGTGACCCGCGCGGGCGCGCCGGTCGCGGGCATGGTCGTCATGGGCGTCGCGCAGTCGCTGCTCGCGCTCTCGACGATCTCGCCGACGCTCAGCGACCAGTTCGGGGTGCTCGTCAACCTCGCGGTCGTCACCAACGTCGTGCCCTACATCATCGCGCTCTCCGCGCTGCCGGTGATGCTGCAGGCGGCCGGCATCCGGAACCCGCACTATCGCCGAACGGTGCTCATCGGGCTCGTCGCCATGGCCTACAGCGTCTACGCGATTTACGCGTCGGGCAAGGACGCCGTGTTCGGCGGGATGGTCGCCTGGGGCATCGGCCTGGTGATCTGGGGCTTCATCGCGCCGCGCTTCGCCACGGGCGCGGTCGCCGAGATCCGGCACGCGGCCTAGGAAAGGAGACGGCGATGCCACGCACCGCGCTCGTCTGCACGCTCTCGGTTGTCGCGGCGCTCACGCTCGCGCACGCGCAATGCGCGCCGGCCGGCGCGCTCGAACACGTCTGGGGATCGGGACGCATCCGGCTCGGCTATCTCACCGACGCGCGGCCGTTCTCCTATCGCGACGTCTCGGGCACGGCCGGCGGCTACTCGGTCGCGCTCTGCCGCGAGATCGCGAGCGCGGCGAAAACCGAACTGCGGATGTCGATGCTGACGGTGGACTGGGTGCCGGTCGCGCGCGAACACCGCTACGAGCTGCTGCGCGATCGCACGATCGACGTCCTCTGCGGCGGCGAGACGATCACGCTCGAACGGCGCAGCGCCGGCGCCTTCTCGCTGCCGATTTTCCCCGGCGGCATCGGCGTCCTCGTCCGCGCCGACGCCCCCGTGCGGCTGCGCGAGATCCTGAGCGGGCACGGCCAGACGTTCCACCCGACGTGGCGGGCGTCGGCCGCCGAAGTCCTGCGCGCGCGCGCCTTCGCCGTCGTCGCGCTCACGTCCGCCGAGGGCGGGCTGCGCGGCCGCATCGACGATCTGCACGTGCTGACGTCCGTCGCGCCGGTCGAGGGATACCAGGCCGGCATCGACGCGGTGCTCGCGCGGCGCGCCGACGCGTTCTTCGGTGAACGCGCGATCCTCCGCGACTCGATGCACCGGCAAGCGTCGGCGCGCGAACTGCTAGTGCTCGATCGGCTGTTCACGTACGAGCCGCTCGCGCTCGCGCTGCCGCCCGGCGACGAGCGCTTCCGCCTGTTCGTGGACCGCACGCTCTCGCACTTCTACGCCTCGGGCCAGCTCGCGTCGCTCTACACGACGTGGTTCGGCGAGCCGGACGAGACCGCCGTCACCTTCTT
>CAZOIK010000155.1:0-2995 GCA_964579765.1 uncultured Bifidobacteriaceae bacterium | reverse complement strand
ATACAAAGATCGGCCCCAAAACAGCGGATCATGGCGGATCCCTTCCGACCATGTCCGAACGATTTCCTCAATGTTTTCGGGAAAATTTGGTCGGGGCGAGAGGATTCGAACCTCCGACCCCTCGGTCCCGAACCGAGTGCTCTACCAGGCTGAGCCACGCCCCGACCGGTGCGTGAGACTGACTATCTTACCTTAGCCGCCGCCTCGAAGGATAGCCGCTCGACCGCCGCAAGCGCCTGATGCGCGGTGAGATCGGGATGAAGCGGCGTCACCGACACGTAGCCGTCGAGCACTGCCTGGTAGTCGGAGCGGTCGTGAGGGTGCCACTCGTCCTGCCCTTCCTCGATCCAGTAGTACGGCCGGCCTTTCGGATCGTGCCGCTCGGCGACCGACGTGATGTGGTTGCGCCGCGCCTGGACGGTCACGCGATAGCCCTTCGGCTCGCCCTTCGGCACGTTGAGGTTGAGAAACGTCCGCGCCGGCAGCGGGCTGTCAACCAGCGACTCGGCAATCGCGGCCGCCGCTCGCGCCGCATGGCTGAAATCGAACGCGCGCGAGTAGCGCAGCGACACGGCAATCGCCTGCACGCCGAGCAACGCGCCCTCGAGCGCGCCCGACACAGTGCCCGAATACGTCACGTCGTCGCCGAGATTCCAGCCCTTGTTGATCCCCGAGACGACGAGATCCGGGAGGCCGCGGAAGATCTGCGTGACCGCGATGTTGACGCAGTCGGTCGGCGTGCCCTCGACGGCGAACAGCCTGTCGCCCATGTGCTCGAACCGGAGCGGATGCCGCAGCGTCAGCGCATGCCCGATCGCGCTCGCCTCGGTCATCGGCGCGACGATCGTCACGTCTCCCAGCGGACGCAGCGCATCCGCCAGCGCGATCAGCCCTTCCGATCGATACCCGTCGTCATTGGTCACAAGGATTCGGCGCATGCAGAAGATCGATTATAAGGCGACGAACAGGAGCAGCGTCGCGACCGCCGCGAGCGCGGCGCCGGTGCCGAACGCGATCGTCGCGCCGTACACGGTCCACAGCACGCCGAACACGACGCTCGCCGCGAGCGCGCCGAGGCCGACGACGGCGTTGTAGATGCCGAAGGCAGTGCCGCGCCGCGCGGCGGGCGCGAGATCGGCGATGAGCGCCTTCTCCGTCCCTTCCGCGAAGCCGAAGTAGAACCCGTAGACGATGAACCACGACAGCAGCGCGGTGAGCGAGCTGCTGAACGCGAAGCCGGCGTACACGATCGCGTAGACGATCCAGCCGGTCGTGATCACGGCGCGCCGGCCGATGCGGTCGGACCAGCTGCCGCTCACGAACGACACGCCGGACTTCACGACGTGGATGCCGGCCCACATCAGGGGCACGAACTTCGGGCTTCCTGCCGCCTCCGTCAGACGCAGCAGCAGGAACGCGTCGCTCGAGTTGCCAAGCGCGAAGATCGACAGGATGACCATGAAGCGCGTGAACCGCGGCGGCAGGGGCGCGGAGTCTGGCTGGCGAACGCCGGCCCCCACAGGCGCGCCCGCCCCCACAGGAGCTCCGGATGTGGGGCCCGGCTTCAGGCGGGCGTCGCCGTCCCGCTCGCGTATGAAGAAGATCAGCGCGACCGAGATCGCGCCGGGAACGATCGTCAGCGCGAAGAGCGTCCGGTAGTGGCCGGGGTACGCGAGCAGGAACACGGTCGCGAGCGCGGGGCCGATGACCGCGCCGAGGTTGTCCATCGCCTGATGGACGCCGTACACCTTGCCGCGCGTCTGCGGCGTGGCCCACGACGCCAGCATCGCGTCGCGCGGCGCGCCGCGCACGCCCTTGCCGAGCCGATCGAGGATGCGCACGACGAACACCTGAACGGGCGTCGTCACGACCGCGATGAACGGCTTGGACGCGGACGACACGCTGTAGCCCAGCAGCACGAGCGGCCGCTTCGCACGCGACTTGTCGGACTGGCGTCCCGACAGCACCTTGAGGAGGCTGTTCACCGCCTCGGCCGCGCCTTCGATGACGCCGAGCGACACGGCGCCGGCGCCGATGACGCTGGTCAGGAAGAACGGGATGAGCGGATAGATCGACTCGCTCGCCGCGTCAGTCGCGAGACTCACCCAGCCCAGCAGCCAGACCGCAGTCGGTAATCCCAACATGGTGGGTACAATAGAGAAGTTGGAAGTTAGAAGTCAGAAGTCGCATGTCTAATCTAGCTGAGGTGCTGGCGCGCCGGACGCGCGACGGCGAACTTTACGACGTGTTGTCAGACGGCCGTTTGCGCTGCTACGCGTGTGGCCACGAATGTCCGCTGCCGGAGGGCGCGCTCGGCGTGTGTAAAGTGCGCTTCAACGAGGGCGGGCGGCTCCGCGTGCCGTGGGGCTACGTCGGCGGCGTGCAGTGCGATCCGATCGAGAAGAAGCCGTTCTTCCACGCCTACCCGGGCGCGCTCGCGTACAGCTTCGGGATGCTGGGCTGCGATCTGCACTGCGCCTACTGCCAGAACTGGGTGACGTCGCAGGCGCTCCGCGATCCGGCCGCCGTGTCTCCGCCGGCGGACGCCTCGCCCGACGCGATGGCGCGCGACGCGGTGCGCCTCGGCGCGCGCGTCCTCGTCAGCACCTACAACGAGCCGCTCATCACCGTGGAGTGGGCCGTCTCGATCTTCACGCGCGCACGTGCCGAGGGGCTCGTCACCGGATTCGTCTCGAATGGAAACGGGACACCGCAGGTGCTCGAATACCTGCGCCCGTGGATCGACTACTACAAGGTCGATCTCAAGAGCTTCGACGACGCGCACTACCGCAAACTCGGAGGGCGGCTGGCGCCGATCCTGCGGACGATCCGGCAATTGCACGAGATGGGACTCTGGGTGGAGATCGTCACGCTGCTTATTCCGGGCTTCAACGATTCCGACGACGAACTGAAACAGGCAGCGGAATTCCTGGCCGGCGTCTCGCCCGATATCCCCTGGCACGTGACCGCGTTCCATCAGGACTACCACATGACC
>CAZOIK010000154.1:0-8258 GCA_964579765.1 uncultured Bifidobacteriaceae bacterium | reverse complement strand
CACGCGTCTGTGACGGGCTGTCGCTCGCCGGCGAGATCCTGGATGTGGACGGCCGCATCGGCGGCTTCAATTTCCAGTGGGCCTGGTCGAGCGCGCATGCGGCCGCCGCGGCGCTTGGCACATAATGACGCGATGGTCCGGCCCTGGACGTCGATTCTCATGTTCGCGCTCATCGCGCTGCTCATGGCCATCGACACCATCCTCGACTATCGGCAGAGCGGCTCGCTGGCGGCGCAGACGTTCGAACTGCTCGTGTTCGCGGCCGCGCTGGCTGGCATCGCGATCCACGGCTGGCAGCTCGCCAGCGCGCGATCTGACAGCGAGCGGCTCGACCGGGAGCTGACGGCCACTCGCGCTGAAGCGCAGCGCTGGAGTCAGGAAGCGCAGGACGTCCTCAACGGCCTCGGCGCGGCCATCGACCGGCAGTTCGACAAATGGGGACTGACGCCCGCCGAGCGCGACGTCGCGCTGCTCCAGCTCAAGGGCCTCCGGCATAAGGAAATCGCAGAGCTTCGCAAGACGAGCGAGCGCACCGTGCGTCAGCAGGCCCTCTCCGTGTATCGCAAGGCCGGGCTCTCGGGACGCACCGATCTCGCCGCGTTCTTCCTGGAAGATCTGCTGCTCCCGAGCGTACGTCATCGATCGGATGTCTCTCCAGCAGATGCTGGATGACAGCTCGTCCCCGAGCGCGATAGCGTTTCCCCTTCCTGAAGGAGGCTCGCATGCGCAAGCTGCTCGTTCTGCCCAGTGTGCTCGTCCTGATCGGTCTCCTGCCCTTGGCTCCCGGCCTGTCAGCCGCGGCCACCGGCTACCACATCCTCAACGAGATCATGATTGGCGGCGAGGGAGGCTGGGATTACTCGGCCGTTGACAGCGCAGCGCGGCGCCTCTACGTGTCGCACGCCACCCATGTGGTGGTGGTTGACGTGGACACGAACAAGGTCGTCGGGGACATTCCCGACACCCCGGGCGTGCACGGCATCGCCATCGCGGGCGACCTCGGCAAGGGGTTCATCAGCAACGGCCGGGGCAACAACGTGACGATCTTCGATCTCAAGACGTTGAAGGCCACCGGCACGGTCACGACGGAGATGAATCCCGACGCGATCACCTACGATCCCGTGTCGAAGCGCGTGATCGCGTTCAACGGGCGCTCGAGGAGCGCGACCGTCATCGACGCGAAGACCGGCGCCGCGGTGGCGACGGTGCCGCTTGGCGGTAAGCCCGAGTTCGGCGTCGCCGACGGCAAGGGCAGAATCTACGACAACCTCGAAGACAGCGCCGAGATCGTCGAGATCGACGTCGCCAAGGCCGCGGTCGTCAAGAAGTACCCGCTCACCGGCTGCGAAGGTCCCTCGGGACTCGCGATGGACACGAAGGCGCGCCGGCTCTTCTCGGTCTGCGGAAATCGTGTGATGGCGGTCTCCGATCCGGACAAAGGGACGGTCATCGCCACGCCCGCGATCGGCGCCGGCCCTGACGGCGTCGTCTTCGATCCGGGCCCGGGCTACGCCATGAGCTCGAACGGCGACGGCACGCTGACCATCGTCCAGCAGATGGGCGGCAAGTACGACGTCGTCGAGAACATCGCGACCCTGCGCGGCGCACGGACGATCGCGCTCGACGAGAAAACGCACCGCGTGTATCTCCCGACCGCGGTGCAGGGACAGGCGACGGGCGGCGGGCGCGCGCCGTACCTGCCTGACTCCTTCAAAGTGCTCGTGATCGGAAAATGAGAGCGGCCGCCTTCGCAGTCATCCTGGCAGCGAGCGGCGCTGCGGCGGCCGGCGCGCAGAACACGCCGGCCGCTCCGCCTGTCGTGCCCTCGCCAGCGCTCGTGCATCCGGACGGGGCGACGGGTGCGCCGGTCGTCATCACGCTCGCCGACGCGCTGCAGCGCGCGACGCAGAACGAGCCTGTGTTTCTCGCCGCGTCCGCCGATGTCGAGCTCGCGCGCGAGGATCGCGTCCAGGCGCGGGCGGCGATGCTGCCGTCGTTCAGCGACTCGACGCAGTACATCGGCAATCAGTCGAGCCCGCGACTCCTCACCGGCCGGTTCGTGTCGATGGACGGTCCCAACATGTACCGAGAGTGGCTGCAGGCGCACCAGGAGCTGTCAGCGGGCACGCTGACGGGGGCGTCGTTGCGGAAAGCGCGGGCCACGGAGGCAGCCGCGCAGGCCAGGCTCGAAATCACCAGGCGCGGACTGACCGTCACCGTGACGCGCAGCTACTACGCGTTTGTCGCCGCGCAGCGGAAATACGCGACGGCACAGCAGGCGGCGCAGACCGCCCAGCGCTTCTACGACATCGCGCAGCAGCAGGAGCGACTCGGGCAGGTCGCACGCAGCGACGTCGTCAAAGCCGAGATCACCGCGCGCCAGCAGCACCAGGCGTTCGACGAAGCGTCGCTGGCGATGGACAACGCGCGGCTGTCGCTCGCCGTGCTGGTGTTCCCGACCTTCACCGAGAACTTCTCTGTCGTGGACGACATGCAGAGCGCGCCGGCGCTGCCGCCCTTCGCCGACGCCCGCGCGATGGCCGAGCGCGGCAATCCGGATCTGCGCGCTGCCGACGAACTGCTGCGCGCGGCCGGCGAGGACGTGCGCCTGGCGCGCGGCGCGTTCTTTCCCAACCTGGTGATCGACGCGGTGTACGGCATCGAAGCGAACGCGTTCGCTCTGAACAGCATCCCCGTGGCCGATCCGGCGCTCGGCGTACTCCCGAACCTCGGCTACGCGGTCACCGCCAACCTCACTGTGCCGCTCTGGGATTGGGGCGCGATGCGCAGCAAGCTGCATCAGAGCGAAACACGCCAGCGCCAGGCGGCAGCGACGCTCAGCCAGACGCAGCGCCAGGTCGTGAGCAATCTGTACGCGATGTACAACGAAGCGCTCACGGCGCGCGACGCGGTTGACAACCTCCGGCGCGCCGCCGATCTTGCCGCCGAGAGCCTGCGCCTGACGACGCTGCGCTATCAGGCCGGCGAATCGACGGCGCTCGAGATGGCAGACGCGCAGACCACCCTCGTGCAGGCGCGCGACGCCGCAGACGACGCCGAAGCGCGCTATCGCGTCGCGCTCGCCGAGTTGCAGACGCTGACGGGACGTTTCTGATGCGCAGCCGCACCGCGATCGTGGCACTGACGGCCGCGCTCGCCGCCGGCTGCGGCGGCGCGAAAGAGCAGGAGACGGCGCCGGTCGTCACTGTTGACGTTGCGCCCGTCCTGCTGTCGAAGATCCAGCAGACGATCCGCGCTGACGGCGTCCTCTATCCGCGCCAGCAGGCAGCCGTCGTCCCGAAGATCACGGCCCCCGTGAAGAAAACGTACGTGCAGCGGGGGACGCGCGTGCGCGCGGGCCAGCTCCTCGTTGAGCTCGAGAACCGCGATCTCGTCGCTGCCGCAACGGAAAGTCACGCGTCGCTCGAACAGGCCGAAGCGACGTTCGAGACGACGTCGAAGGCCACCGTGCCCGAGGATCTGCAGAAGGCGCAGCTCGACGAAGCGGCGGCGAAGTCGGCGGTGGACGCGCAGCAGTCCGTCTTCGACAGCCGTCAGCGTTTGTACCGCGAAGGCGCGATCGCGCAGAAAGACGTCAACGACGCGCGGGTCGCGCTCAGCCAGGCGCGCACGCAGTACGAGACCGCGCGCACGCATCTCGCCGATCTGCAGGCGTTCGCCAACGCGCAGGCGCTGAAAGCGGCCGAGGCGCAGCGCGACGCCGCACGTGGGCGCGACGAGGCGGCGCAGGCGCAGCTGTCGTACTCGCGCATCACCAGCCCCGTCGACGGCGTCGTCACGGATCTTCCGTTCTACCCGGGTGAGACGCCGCCGCCGGGCATGCCCGTCGTCACCGTCATGGATCTCTCGAAGGTGATCGCCCGCACGCACCTCGCGCAGCGAGACGCCGCACTGGTCGCCGTCGGCGACGACGCGCGCATCATCGGCCCGAACGGCGTGCCGATCCCGGCGAAAGTGTCCCAGGTCAGCCCGGCGCTCGACGCGTCGAACACCACCGTGGAGGTGTGGCTCGAGGCCGACAACGCGGACGGCAAGCTTCTCGCGGGAGCGAGCGCGCGCGTCGAAATCGTGGCGAAGACCGTGCCGAATGCCCTCGTGATCCCTCAAGTGGCCGTGGTGACGAGTCCGCAGGGCGCGACGTTCGCGATTCTGATCGACAAGGACAACAAGCCGCACCTGCGCAAGATCGCAGTCGGCATCCGCGACGCCGGGCAGGCCCAGATCACCGACGGCCTGATGAGCGGAGATCGCGTCGCCACGACAGGCGCGTACGAGCTCTTCAAGCTCGATCCGGACGTGCTCGAGAAGACCAAAGTGCAGATTGCTCCCGCGAAAGAAGAAGAAGAGCCCGAGGAGTCGTGAACCCCGCGTCCCCTGAGAACCTCGAGAACCCCGACCGCTACTGGTTCGCGCGGCACTCGAAGTCGATCATCTTCCTGATCGTCATGCTCGCCGTGGTCGGCGTGTTCGAGGCGTTCACGCTGCCGGTGGCCGTCTTTCCGACCACGAACTTCCCGCGCATCATCGTCGCGATCGACAACGGCGTCATGCCCATCGAGCAGATGGAGGTCTCGATCACGCGCTCGATCGAAGAGGCGGTCCGCACGGTCCCCGGCATCGAGACCGTACGGTCGATCACGAGCCGTGGATCCGCCGAAGTCGACCTCAACTTCGGATGGGACGTGGACATGCTCGAGACGCTGCAGCTGGTGGACGCCGCGGTCGCGCGCGTGCAGAGCACGCTGCCGCCGACCGTGCAGATCCAGACCAACCGCATGGACTTCGCGAGCTTTCCGATCATCGGCTACAGCCTCACGTCCAGCGTGGTGCCGCAGAAAGACCTCTGGGAGCTCGCGACCTACGACATCAAGCCGCGGCTCAACGCGCTGCCCGGCGTCGCGAGCGTGCTCGTCCAGGGCGGCGAACGGCCGGAGTTCCACGTCGTGGTCGATCCCGCGCGCATGCTGCGGGCGAAGTCGTCCATCGCCGACGTCCTCGCCGCGATCAACCGCACGAACATCATCGACTCGCCGGGCCTGATGAACCGCGAGCACCAGCTGTTTCTCGGGCTTGTCACCGGGCAGACGAGCACCCCCGAACAGGTCGGCGACATCGTCGTCAAGCACGTGAACAACGTGCCGGTGCGCGTGCGCGACGTCGGCGACGTGCGGCCCGCCGTGGCGCCGGTGTATACGGCCGTCTCCGCGGACGGGAAGCCCGCCCTGCTCGTCAACGTGAACCGCCAGCGGGACAGCAACACGGTAGACGTCGCGAACGAGGTGCACGCGGAGATGACAGCGATCGCGCGGTCGCTGCCCCGCGGCGTCACCGTCCGCCCCTTCTACGACCAGTCCAACATCGTGCAGGCGTCGATCAGCAGCGTCCGCGACGCCATCGTCATCGGCCTCTTCCTCGCCGGCCTCATCATCTGGTTGTTCCTGCGCGACTGGGGCACCGCGATCATGACGGGCCTCGTCGTGCCCGTGACGATGGTGGTGACGTTCATCGCGATGAAGCTCCTCGGCCAGAGCTTCAACCTGATGACGCTGGGAGGCCTGGCAGCGGCGGTCGGGCTCGTCATCGACGACAAGATCGTCGTCGTCGAGAACATCGTGCTGCACCGCGACCACGGTGAGGGCCCGCTGCAGGCGACGGCGAGCGCGCTCAAGGAGCTGACCGTCCCGCTCGTCGGATCGACGCTCACGCCGATCGTCGTCTTTCTTCCGCTCATCACGATCACCGGCGTCACCGGCACGTTCTTCAGCGCGCTCGCGATCGCCATGAGCGTGTCGCTGCTGTCGTCGCTCGTGCTCGCGCTCGTGTGGACGAGCAACCTCAGCACGCGGCTGGTGCGTCGGCACCAGCACGGCGTGCACGACGCCGAACCCACGACCGGATTTTTCGCGCACGTCACGGCGTTCTACGAGCGCGTGATGCAGCGCGCGCTGCACCAGCCGGTCGCGCTCGCCGCCTTCTGCCTCGTCCTCGCCGGGGCGTCGTACCTCTCGTACCGCGCGCTCGGCAGCGATCTGCTGCCGGCGTTCGACGAAGGGGGCTTCGTTCTCGACTACGTGATGCCGGCGGGCAGCTCGCTGCAGGAGACGAACCGCGTGCTCGGGCACGTGGAGTCGATCCTCCACGCCACGCCGGAAGTCGAGAGCACGTCTCGCCGGACGGGCCTGCAGCTCGGCCTGGCGGCCGTCACCGAGCCGAACACCGGCGACTTCGCCGTCAAGCTGAAGGAGAAGCGCAGCCGCGGCGTCGAGGACGTCATCGCCGACGTGCGCGCAAAGATCGTCTCGTCGGAGCCGGGTCTCGACGTCGAGTTCATCCAGGTGCTGCAGGACATGATCGGCGATCTCACCGGCGCGCCCGAGCCGATTGTCGTCAAGCTGTTCTCGCCCGACGCGGATCTGCTCGCGACGTGGGCGCCGCAGGTTGCCGACGCGCTCGAGAAAGTCCGAATCGGCGGCAAGGCCCCGATCGTGGACGTCGAGAACGGCATCGAGAACACGACGAGCGGACCCGCCGTACGCTTCACGGTGAACCCGGAGGCCGCCGATCGCGCGGGCTTCACGGCGGAAGAACTCGGCACGGTCGGCGTCGCCATGGTCGAAGGCGAGCCGGCGCTCGCGCCGGTGCTGCTGAACGAACGGCCGTACCCGCTGCGCGTGCGCTATCCGGCGTCGGCACGCCGATCGCTCGCGGCGATGTCGAACACGATGCTGGTGAGCTCGAGCGGATCGGCGGCGACCTTCGGATCGCTCGCGACGATCGACGAACTGCCCGGCCAGACCGAGGTCATCCGCGAGAACCTGCAGCGGCTCGTCGAGGTGACGGCGCGGCTCGAAGGCGTAGACATGGGCACGGGCATCGCGGCGGTACAGAAAGCGGTCGCCGGCCTGAAGCTGCCGCCGTCTATTCGGATCGAGTACGGCGGCACCTACAAGGAACAGCAGAAGTCGTTCCGCGACCTGACGACGGTGCTCGTGCTCGCGGTGGTGCTCGTGTTTCTCGTGCTGCTGTTCGAGTTCCGCTCGTACACGGCGCCCATCGCGATCCTGTCGTCCGCGCTGCTGTCAACCTCGGGCGTGCTGTTCGCGCTTCTCATCACGCGGACCACGTTCAACGTCTCGTCGTTCATGGGCCTGATCATGGTTGTCGGCATCGTCGCCAAGAACGGCATCCTGCTGCTCGACGCGAACGCCAAGTACCGGTCCGAGGGCATGTCGCTCGAAGAGGCGATCGTCCACGCGGGCCACCGGCGCCTGCGGCCGATCGTGATGACGGCGCTCGCCGCCGTCGCCGGCATGCTGCCGCTCGCGCTGGCCGTCGGCGCCGGCTCGCAGATGCTTCAGCCGCTCGCGATTGCGGTGATCGGAGGGATTCTGATCTCGATGATCCTGTCGCTCGTCGTCACGCCGGCGATTCAGTACTTCCTCGAGCGCTAGGCCCGTGGCATAATCGCGCCGCGCCTATGATTGCCCGCGCGTAAGCGCTCTCCACTTTCCCTTCAACCAGCTTTGAAGATCGGCACACGCGACGTCTCTCGTGGTGTGTCCGCGTGGGGCAATCAATGGATTTCGCTTTACCTGGGTGGAACGCGCATTGGCGCGATCTGTTCGAGCAGTACACTTCCCGCAACCTGACGATCCCTGGCCGCATCGCGGCCGAATACCGCGGCGCGTTCCGCGTGGAGACCGGACATCGCGAGCGGGCAGGCGTGCTCGCCGGGCGGCTGCGTCATCAGGCGATGTGCCGGTCCGAGCTGCCGGCCGTCGGTGACTTCGTGGCGTTGCGAATGGACGGCGGCGACGGCCCCGCCGTCATCGAAACCGTGCTGCCGCGGCGCACGGCACTCGTACGGCGCGCCGCTGGTGACCGACCCGAGGATCAGATCATCGCGGCGAACCTCGACACCGTTTTCGTGATGCTCGGCCTCGACGGCGACTTCAACGTCCGGCGCGTCGAGCGGTATCTGGCGGCAGTCTGGGAGAGCGGGGCCACGCCGGTCGTCCTGCTCAACAAGGCCGACGTGTGCCACGATGCGGCGAGCAAGCGGGGCGAACTGCAGCGCGCGGCAATCGTCGTCGAGGTGGACGAGCGCGAGGTGTTCGCCCCCGTGAAAAATGCGCCGGGAGCCGAGCGGGATTCGCCCGAGTACGTGCGTGCCGAGATGATCCGGCTGCATCGTGGGTGGCTAACAGCCGCGGGTGCGAAGGTCGATCCGCACGCGG
>CAZOIK010000153.1:0-18968 GCA_964579765.1 uncultured Bifidobacteriaceae bacterium | reverse complement strand
CCGACGCCGAGGCGGTCGCCGTCGCGCCGGTCTTGAACAGCTTGGTCAGCGAGGCCGACGAGGCGAAGTCGGTGTTCTCCGGCGCGACCTCGCCTTCCGGCGCGCCGGAGAACAGCGTCGTAATGGGATCGACGTGATGGTGCTCGGTCGCCTCGGCGTGGAACCGGATGTCGTAGCTGCCGAAGGCGCCGGCCTCGCGCTGCTCCGCCGCCGTCACCTGCTCGCGCTCGAGCCGGATATCCGTATTCCGCTCCAGCGCGCGCATGGTCGCGTCGGCCAGCGTGAGCATCTGCTGCGCGGACTGTGCCGGGGCCGGCTGCGGCGCCGGCTGCGCGCCGGCGATCGACGCGGCGCACACGGCCGCCGTCAACACCCCACCAATCTTCGTTGTCACGAAACCTCCTGGTCTCTGGACGGGACGAAGAATGGTAACGCGAAGCGCCCGCCGCGCCGAAGCGCGCGCGCAGGCGCGAGTGAAGGCGGGCGAAGGCGGAGCCTACTCGCCCAGGTGCCACATGCGATCGACAGTGGCCTTGATCGACAGAATCGAGGCGGCCGCGAACGCCATGGCGAAGAACGCCGTGAGATAGGTGCCGAGCATGCCTCCCGGAAGGGCAAGGCATGTGCCTCGTTTCAGGCGGGATTCTGACGGATTGGCGTCAGACGCTGTCGGCGATTCCGGCGGAAGCGCCGACAGTTCGTTCGTCCGCCTGAAGGCGGATCCTGCATTCGCGCTACTTGGCGCGAAGCGGCACGGTCGCGACGTGGTGCTCCCATTCGAGCCGGAGCTCACCCGCGCCGCCGCCCTTGTCGGTCAACGTGTACTTCAACTGCTCGACGAGCGCCGGCGGCTTGCTCATCGTCATCTTCACGCGCCCGAGATCGCTCGAGGCGCCCGGATAGGTGAGGCCCCACTGCCCGGTCCTCTTGTTGACGACGAGCTCCCAGTGCTCGGGGTCGCTCACGTTGACGTACAGCGAGTACGAACCCGCCGGCACCGACAGGCCGCCCACGTCGAGCGGCCCTTCGGTCTTGAAGGTCGTCGAAGAGTTCGCGCCGGCGCGCCAGATCGGATACGTCGGATCGCGCGACAGCAGCCCGCCGTCGCCGAAGATCTTGCGTCCGCGCACCGACGGCGCGGAGTACTGAATCGACACCGACTTGCCGCCGATCGTCGCGGTGGCCCTCGCCGGCGGGCTCTGCTGCGCGAACGCCGTGGACGCCAGGGCTAGCATTGCTGCCAGCGCGACGCTGAAGGCCTGCACTACTTCGTTCCGCATTTGCCCCCCGGACATCGATTGTTGTCGCAGACGTATTCGAACAGCCCGATTTTGTCCCATTCCGGCTTGGCGAGGATCTCGAACTCCTGCGACCACGGCCGCGTGAAGATCTTCGGGTCGTCGATCGTGATCGCGTACGAGAGCGCCTTCGCGCTCTTCCAGCGGACGCGCTCGATCGTGTGCAGCGCGTCGCTGTGCATCCGGAACTCCTGCGGGTTCGTGTAGTAGTAGTCGTCGAGCTGCCAGCGCCGGAAGTTCGTCGAGTCGATGACGAGCGTGTCGCCGTCCCAGTGGCCGACCGGATCGCCGTCGTACATCGGGTCCATGCCGGTGCGGTGCGGCCGGCCGTCGAGCGGGACGATGCGCGTGTTCCGCTGGAACTCGTGGACGATGACGAGGTCGTTCTTCGTCTGGAACCACTGCATCGCGTTGCCCGAGAGGATGCTGCCGGGGAAGCCGGCGGGCAGGCAGAAGTCGCGCGGCTCGTCGTGGCGCGGATCGCCGGTCCGCGGCTCGAGGAAGTTTTCGCCGCCGGGCTTGAGCGGCGCGAAGTATTTGCGGTCGAACACCGTCGCCGCCGAGCGTCCGCGCTCCTGGCCGGGGAGATACGTCGGCCACTGATACGTGCCCGTGAAATCCGGCTTGCCGTCGGCCGTGCGCGGCGGGTTGAAGGCCGGCGCACGCTGAGCCAGCGTCACGGCGCCGAGGGCGCACACGGCGGTCAGCATCACGGCTGCACGCGTCATAGGGTTACTGCTCGGACGGACGCGGCGCGGTGAACACGTTGCGGCCGTCCTTGTAGGTGACCTTCTGTCCGAAGCCGTTGTTCGACGCGTCCTTCGCGCGGAAGCCCTCGACGATGACCTCCGTACCGATCTTGAGCGCCTCGCGCGTGATGCCGCGGCGCATCAACTGCCCGGGCGCGCCGCCCGAGAACGCCCAGTTCGTCACCGTGCCGTCGGCGTTCTTCACGTCCACGTAGAACCAGATGTGCGGGTTCTGCCACTCGACTTTGGTGATCGTCCCGGTGACCTTTACGGGCTGGTTGCTGTCGAACTCGGCGGAGAACGAATGATGGGCGGCGAGGCCGGCCCCACTGGCCAGCATCGCCGCGGCAAGAAGGATCGGAAGTGGCGGTCTCATACCGCGTATTCTAGCCACTTCCGACTGATGACTGACGACTGCCTGACTTCTATTTCTCGCCCTCGTCCGGATCCTGCGCCGACGGCGCCTTCACGATGCCCTTCTTCGCCGCGTCGGCGATCTCTTTCTCTTCGGCGCGCGCCGCGCTGAGCAGGTTGTGCAGGCCGTAGTTGCCTTCGTTGCACGCATACTCGAACGGCCCCTGGGCGTCAGGCACCTTGGTCAGGTTCATCGCGAAACTCCAGGGCGTCGTCCAGGTGTGCGGGTCGTCGAACGTCACCTTCCACTCGACGGTGTTCGGACCGATCGGCGTGAAGTGCTCGACGAGCTTCAAGTCTTTGCTCGATCCCCGGTACGCCGTCTTGTCGGTGAAGTTCGTCGTCTCGACGACGAGCGTGCTGCCTTCGAAGTGGCCGCGCGCGTCGCCGAGATACTCGCGGATCTTCGGGCTGATGTGGGGCTCCCTGGCGTCGCTCACGAGCGGGATGATGCGCGTCTCGTTCACCATCTCGTAGCGGATCGCGACGTATCCCGGTCCCTGGTAGATCGCGTACGAGTTGCCGTAGATGGCCGGCATCATCGAGCCGGGAATCCCGCGCGTGATGCACTGATCGTACAGGCTGCGATCCTCGTAGCTGTCGGCCGGGCCGTGCGCGCGGCGCAGACGCTGACGCAGCGCATTGCGCGCGTCGGCCTCGGGCGTCGTCGGCGGCACTTTGCCGTCGGTCTCGTCGGTGACAAGCCACGCGCGGCTGTTCTCGGCGCGGTAGTTCTCGAACCAGTGCAGCGGGCTCGTCGCGCCCGGGAACTCGCTGAGCGTCGGCGCGCGCTCGAGCGTCGCTTCCTGGCGCTGCTTCTGGATTTTCGCGAGCTCGGCGGGCGAGATGTCTTCCACCTTCTTGCCCTCGAACTGCGCCGGCCGCTCGAACGGGATGCCGCTCTCGTCGCTGTTCGTGTACGCGCCGGAGATCTGCGGATCGCCCCACACCGTCTTCGGCGGGACGTAACCTTTGACGATCTTCGCTTCGGGCCGCAGTTGCCTCGGGAGATCGCTCTGACTGATCGGTTTCGCCGTCCTGACGTCGCCCTTTGACTCCTGCGCCTGCGCGAGCGTCGCGAATGCCATCGCGGCCACGCCAGCCGCCACCACGTATCGCTTCATCATCGGGGAATTTCCTCCAGACGAATGAATTATACGCTCAGGTGCGCGTGGACGACCTCATCGGACAGCGCCTCGATCGGGCCGCCGGCGACGCAGCGGCCCTTCTCGAGAATGCGGAATTCGCTCGCGACACGACGGGCAAACGGCAGCTTCTGCTCGACGAGCAGCACCGTCACCCCCGACTCTTTATTCAATTTCAGTATGACGTCGCCGATCTCGTGGACGATGTTCGGCTGGATGCCTTCGGTGGGCTCGTCCAGGATGAGCAGCTTCGGCTGCAGCACCAGCGCGCGCCCGATGGCGAGCTGCTGCTGCTGACCGCCCGAGAGATCGCCGCCGCGCCGCCGCAGCATCGACTTCAGCACCGGGAAGAGCTGGTAGATCGTCTCGGGGATCTCGGGCGGGCCTCCCTCCCTGATGCCGAGGCCGACCCGCAGGTTCTCTTCCACCGTGAGGTGCGAGAAGATCTCGCGCCCCTGCGGGACGTAGCCGATGCCGAGCCGCGCGCGCGCCTCGGCCGGCATCTCGCGCAGGCTGCGTCCCTCGAACGTGATCTCGCCCGAGCTGGCCGCGAGCAGCCCCATCACGCACTTGAGCAGCGTCGTCTTGCCCATGCCGTTGCGGCCCATGAGACAGGTCCGCGAGCCGGCCGGCACGTCGAGATCGACGTCCCACAGCGTGTGGCTGCCGCCGTAATACTGGTTGAGGCCCTTGATCGCGAGCACGTTACTCCCCGAGGTAGACCTCGATGACGCGTGGATCGGACTGCACCTCGTCCATGCTGCCCTCGGCGAGGACGCGTCCTTCGTGCAGCACGGTGACGCGCCGCGCGATCGATCGCACGAACTCCATGTCGTGCTCGACGACGACGACCGTGTGCTCGGCCATGAGCGACAGCAGCAGCTGCGCCGTGCGCTCCGTTTCCTGAGGCGTCATGCCGGCGACCGGTTCGTCCACGAGCAGCAGATCCGGCTCCTGCATCAGGAGCATGCCGATTTCGAGCCACTGCTTCTGGCCGTGCGACAGCGCGCCGGCGATCATCCGGCGCTGATCGCTGAGGCCGATGACGTCGAGGATGTCGTCGATGTGCGCGCGATCGGACGACGTCAGGCGCGCGAAGAGCGACGTGAGAAACCGCTTGTCGCCCCAGAGCGACAGCTCCAGGTTTTCGAACACGGTGAGCCGTTCGAAGACCGTCGGCTTCTGGAACTTGCGACCGATGCCGGCCTGCGCGATCTCGGGCTCGGAGAGCCCGAGCAGGTCGATGTCGCCGAACCGCGCGGAGCCGTGATCGGGACGCGTCTTCCCCGTGATGACGTCCATCATCGTCGTCTTGCCGGCGCCGTTGGGCCCGATGATGCAGCGGAGCTCGCCGGCCTCGACCGAGAGCGTCAGCGCGTTGAGGGCCTTGAAGCCGTCGAAGCTGACGGTGAGATCCCGCACGTCGAGGATCGTCCCGCGCAGCAGCTCGGGAGGCGTCGCCGCGATCATTGCGTCTCGCTCGTGCGCGGCACCAGGCCCATCAGACCGCGAGGCAGGAACAGCGTGACGAGGACGAAGAGCGATCCGAGCGCGTAGAGCCAGACTTCCGGGAGCGCGCCGGTGAAGAACGTCTTCGCGTAGTTGACGAGGATGGCGCCCGCGACGGCGCCGACGAGCGTGCCGCGTCCGCCGACCGCGACCCAGATGACGATCTCGATCGAGTTGATGGGGTCGAACTCGCTCGGGTTGATGATGCCGACCTGCGGGACGTAGAGCGCCCCGGCGATGCCGGCGACGACCGCCGAGAAGACGAAGACCCAGAGCTTGTACGACTCGACCGAGTAGCCGAGGAACCGCACGCGGCTTTCCGCGTCGCGGATGGCGCGGATGACGCGGCCCGCGCGCGACCGCGTAATGGCGCTGCAGGCGACGTACGCCGCCCCGAGCATCACCGCGGTGACGACGAACAGCACGACGCGCGTGCCGTCGCGGTGCAGGTCGAAGCCGAGGATGTCTTTGAAGTCGGTGAAGCCGTTGTTGCCGCCAAAGCCCATGTCGTTGCGGAAGAACGCCAGCATCATCGCGTAGCTGAGCGCCTGCGTGATGATCGCCAGGTAGACGCCCGTGACGCGCGAGCGGAACGCCAGCCAGCCGAACACGAGCGCGAGCAGCGCCGGCACGACGAGCACCATCAGCATGGCGAAGCCGAAGTGGTTGAAGCCGTACCAGAACCACGGCAGCTTGTGCCAGTTGAGGAACACCATGAAGTCCGGCAGGACCGGGTCGCCGTACACGCCGCGCGGGCCGATCTGGCGCATGAGGTACATCCCCATCGCGTAGCCGCCGAGCGCGAAGAACACCGCGTGGCCGAGGCTCATGATGCCGCAGTAGCCCCAGATGAGGTCCACGGCGAGCGCCAGCATCGCGTAGCAGAGGTACTTGCCGACGAGCGTCAGCAAGTACGTCGAGACGTGCAGCGGCGACGACGCCGGCACGAGCAGGTTGAGAATCGGGACCGCGATCGCCGCCGCGCCGAGCAGGCCGAGGAGCGTCGTGCCGCCCGGGTTGTCCCCGCTCGACAGCATCTTTCGGATGTCCGCCACTACTGGCTCTCCGCCGCGCGGCCGGTCTGCGGGAACAGCCCGCGCGGACGGCCCTGGATGAAGACGATCAGCGCCACGAGCACGAGAATCTTGCCGAGCACGGCGCCCGAGTACGGCTCGAGCAGCTTGTTGACGATGCCCATCGACATGCCGCCGATGAACGTGCCCCAGAGGTTCCCGACGCCGCCGAAGACGACGACCATGAACGCGTCGATGATGTAGGACTGGCCGAGGTTCGGGCCGACGTTGGTGAGCTGGCTGAGCGCGACGCCCGCCACGCCGGCGATGCCGGAGCCGAGGCCGAACGTCATCGCGTCCACCCATTCGCTGCGCACGCCCATCGCTTTCGCCATCGCGCGGTTCTGCGCGACGGCGCGGATCTGCAGGCCGATCCGCGTCCGCTTCAGGACGACGAGGAGCACCGCGAACACGATGACCGTGAAGATGACGATGTAGAGCCGGTTGTACGTGATCGCAAGCGCGTCGTTGACCTGCAGCGTGCCGCTCAGCCACTGTGGCGTCTCGACGTCGCGGTTGTTCGCGCTGAAGATCGAGCGCACCATCTGCTGCAGCGCCAGGCTGACGCCGAAGGTCGCGAGCAGCGTCTCGAGCGGGCGCGTATAGAGAAAGCGGATGATGCTGCGCTCGAGGATCACGCCCGCCGCGCCGGCGACGACGAACGCCGCCGGAATCGCCACCACGATCGACGCCCCGATGTGCTGCGGCATGAGCAGCTGCACGACGTACGTCGTGTAGGCGCCGAGCATCATCAGCTCGCCGTGCGCCATGTTGATGACGCCCATCACGCCGAACGTGATCGCGAGGCCGATGGAGACGAGCACGAGCACCGACCCGAGGCTGAGGCCGAAGAACATCGTCTCGACGCCGCCGTACATCGCCAGCGTGCGATCGATGCGCGCGAGGGCCTGCGTCGCGGCGTCACGGACCGCCGCGTCCGGCTCGACGAAGCTCCCGTCGGCGTTCTTCTCGACGAGCGCGGCGAGACGATTGCGGACCTGCTGGCGCGGCCGTCCCGCGAGCTCCGCGACGGCCGCGAGCCGCGCCTGACGGTCGGTGCCGTCGAGCGCCGTCAGCGCGAGCGCGGTGGCGATTTCGCCCTTGACGCCCCGGTTGGTCTCGACGGCCGCGCGCTTTTGCAGCAGCGCGATCGTCTCGTCGTCGAGCGACTTCTCCATCTCCTGCACGGCGGCGAGCCGCACGCCCGCGTCGGGGCTCGAGAGGCCGAAGCGCGCGACCGAGATCCGGATCGCGCGGCGCAGGCCGTTGTTGGTGCCGATGCGCGTCAGGTCGTCGCGCGACGCGGATCCCGCGTCTTTGAGGGTGACGGGATCGACCAGCGCGAGCGTCGTCAGGCTGTCGTCGTTGGATTTGACGATGAAGACGCGCTGGTCGGCGGTGCGGTAGAAAAGCCGGTCTTCGAGGAGCGCGGTGAGGACGGCACGCGTGCTCGGATGGCCGCTGTCGCTCAGCTGATCGACGATTTTCGCCTTGTCGGCGTACGTGGCGTCGCGCAGCTCTCCCACCTTGGCGAGAAACGCCTCGTTGGACGACTGCGCGAACGCCGGCGAAGCGAGGAACAGGACGGCGAGCAGCGGCCACAGCCACTGCCCGCGCGCCACACGGCGGCTTACTTGTAGTTCTGACCCGAGCAGACCTTCGTCTTCTTGTTGTAGTTTCCGCACTTCAACGTCACCCAGTCCGCTTCGATGTCCTTGCTGCCCGGCAGGTAGTCCGACCACGCGTCGCCAGGCACCGTGCCGTTGCTCTTGTTCACGACGTCGAACTGGCCGTCCGCGCGGACCTCACCAATGTACACCGGCTTGGTGATGTGGTGGTTCGGCAGCACCTTGGCGATGCCGCCCGTGAGGTTCGGCGTCTCGAGGCCGGGCAGCGCGGCGATGACCTTGTTGACGTCGGTCGTGCCGGCCTTCTGCACCGCCTTCACCCAGAGGTTGAAGCCGATGTAGTGCGCTTCCATCGGGTCGTTGGTCGTCCGCTTCGGGTTCTTGATGAAGGCGTGCCACTGGTTGATGAACGCCGTGTTCGCCGGCGTCTTGATGCTCTCGAAGTAGTTCCAGGCCGCGAGGTGGCCGACGAGCGGCTTGGTGTCGAGACCCGACAACTCCTCCTCGCCGACCGAGAAGGCCACGACCGGGATGTCCTCGGCCGAGATCTTCTGGTTGCCCAGCTCCTTGTAGAACGGGACGTTGGCGTCGCCGTTGATCGTCGAGACGACGGCCGTCTTCTTGCCGGCCGAGCCGAAGCGCTTGATCGCCGCCACGCGCGTCTGCCAGTCGGAGAAGCCGAACGGCGTGTAGTTGATCGAGATGTCCGCGTCGGCGACGCCCTTCGACTTGAGGTACGCCTCGAGGATCTTGTTCGTCGTGCGCGGGTAGACGTAGTCGGTGCCCTCGAGCACCCACCGCTTCACGCCGACTTCCTTCATCAGGTAGTCCACGGCCGGGATCGCCTGCTGATTCGGCGCGGCGCCCGTGTAGATGACGTTCTTCGACGACTCCTCGCCTTCGTACTGCACCGGGTAGAACAGCAGGCCGTTGTCCTTCTCGAACACCGGCAGCACCGACTTGCGCGACACCGACGTCCAGCAGCCGAAGACGACGGCGACCTTGTCCTTCTCGAGCAGCTCGCGCGCCTTCTCGGCGAAGAGCGGCCAGTCCGACGCCGGATCCACGACCACCGGTTCGAGCTTCTTGCCGAGCAGGCCGCCTTTCTTGTTCTGCTCGTCGATCATCATCAGGACCGTGTCCTTCAGCGTCGTCTCGCTGATGGCCATCGTGCCGGAAAGAGAGTGCAGGATCCCGACCTTGATGGTGCCCTGCGCGAACGCCTGGGTCGAGCACGCCAGGCCGGCCGCCATGACGCCGGCGGCGAGAAGCAGTTTGTTTCGGAACATGGTTCGACTCCTCCTAAAACAAGGGACAGCGATCGCTCAGATCTGCAGCTGCAGGCCGACGCCGTACTGCCGGTTGTTGGGCAGGATGGCGTTGTAGTTGGTGTTCTTGAAGAAGAGCATCACGCGCGCGTTGAAGTCCTTGATGACGTAGTTGAAGTTGAACTCCGTCGTCTTCTGCGTGTAGTCCTGGTCGAGCGGCGTGAGGCCCTTGGTGAACTGCGCGCCGGCGAACTTGCCCAGGATCTGGAAGTTGCCGGTCATGCCCATCACCGGCGGAAAGAGCAGGCTCGCGAGGCCGTAGCCGCCCTGGTCGCGCAGGTAGCGCGCGTTGTAGCCGCCGAGCTGGTTGTAGTCGGCGTACTCGCTCTCGATCGTGAACGCGCCGCCGTTGAGGACTTTCCGTTCGAGCAGGAAGTCCGCGGACCACGCCGTGTTGTGCCCCTGCGTCAACGACACCGGGACGTTCTGCAGCTGGTCGTTCGCGCTCTGCACCTGCCCGGCAACACCGAGCGCGAGCAGGTTCTTCTTGCCGTAGTAGGTGCCGTTCAGGTAATAGCCGTCTTCCGGATCCCAGAAGTCCACCTGCACGCGGCCGGCGCTGAGGACGGTCGGATTGCCGGTCGCCGTCTTGCCGTCGAACACGCCGCCCGACACCTTCACCTTGTCGAACTGCCCCCAGTACATGAAGCCGTTGTCGCGGCCCTGGAAGATGAACGGATAGCCGTCCTGCACGCCGTCGGTGTACACGGCCCACTCGTTGGCGTAGTACGGGCCGTACAGGTTGGCGCGGTCGCTCGGCGGCAGGAAGCGGCCGGCCCAGAAGTTCACGTGCTTCGACAGCGAGACCTGCGCGGCGGCGTCGAGCACGTCCACGTGGTTGCCGCCGCCGTCGTACTCGGTGTTGAACATGTAAGTGATCTTCGGCGCCGCCGTCCCGTTGACGTACAAGCGGACGCTGTCCACCGGGAGCTGGTCGGTGGACGCGGCGCCGTCCGTGTCGGTGCGGACATAGCTGGTCCGCACGCCGGCCCCGACGGTCACCGACGGTGTCTGCGCGAAGGCCGCGCCGGCCGAGCAACAAAACAGGCCCGCCGACACGGCGAGCGAGGAACCTCTGAGCATGGGCATCCCTTCTGGCGCCCGAAGCGCCAAGTCATGAATGACGTGGGCCCGAACGGGGCGCACGCGATGAAACGTGATGCGCACGGTCGAAGTGCAAACCCGAATCCACCTCGGGTGTGACGGCGATGCAAAGTTTCTTAGGAAAAACGCGAAGGCGCGGGATCTACGTTCGACACTTTTGTCGAACGATACGGTTAAGCACGACATTCATGTGGCAAATCAGTACTGGCCGAATGCCCCATTGATGTCGGGATCGACGAGGGCGGCGCACAGAAGCGCGGCTTTCGGCGCGAGATCTGACACAATTGTCAGAGTCGCCAGATCTCTGGACGAATTTGATGGTGGCGTCTTTAGCGCTTCTTCAGGCGTGGACGCCCGGCGCTTCGCGGCCCGTGCGCGAGACGTAGTCCACGTACGACCCGGGATAGGCGTGCGGCGTCGCGTCGGTGCCGCTTTCGCCGCCGAGCTCCAGCACGCGGTTGCTCAACCCGCGCAGGAACTCCCGGTCGTGCGACACGAAGAGCATCGTGCCCTCGAAGCTGGCGAGCGACTCGATCAGCATCTCCTTCGTCGCCAGATCCAGATGGTTCGTCGGCTCGTCGAGCACGAGGAAGTTCGGCGGATGGAGCAGCATGCGCGCCATCACCAGGCGCGTCTTCTCGCCGCCCGACAGCGACCGGATCTTCTTGTCGATGTCGTCGCCCGAGAACTGGAACGCGCCGGCCAGGCCGCGCAGCGCGCCGATCGACTCGTGCGGGAAGTCCTTCTGCAGCTGCTCCTCGATCGTCAGGTCGGCGTCGAGCAGATCGAGCGCCTGCTGGGCGAAGTAGCCCAGCTGCAGGCTCGCTCCGAGCGTGATGGCGCCCGCGTCGGGCACGACGGCGCCCGCCACCATCTTCAGCAGCGTCGATTTGCCGGCGCCGTTGCGGCCCATGACCGACCAGCGCTCGCCGCGCTGAATCGTCAGGCTCAGATCCGCGTGGACGACGCGCGCGCCGTACGCCTTGCGCACGTGCTCGAACGTCGCGACGATGTCGCCGGACCGCGGCGGCTGGCGGAACTCGAAGTGCACGACGCGGCGTTTCTTCGGCAGCTCGATCCGCTCGATCTTCTCGAGCGCCTTCACCCGGCTCTGCACCTGCGCCGCCTTGGCCGCGTGCGCGGCGAACCGCTCGATGAAGCGCTGCTCCTTGGCGAGCATCGCCTGCTGGCGCGCGTACGCGGCCTCGCGGTTGGCCTCGCGGACGGCGCGCTCGCGCTCGTAGAAGTCGTAGTTGCCCGAGTAGGTCGTGATCTCGCCGCCGTCGATCTCGGCGATCTTCGAGACGACGCGGTTCATGAACTCGCGGTCGTGCGACGTCATGAGCAGCGCGCCGCTTCGCGCCGTGAGGAACGCCTCGAGCCAGAGAATCGACTCGATGTCGAGGTGGTTCGTCGGCTCGTCCATCAGCAGGACGTCGGGCTGGCCGAGCAGGACGCGCGCCATCGCCACGCGCATCTTCCATCCGCCCGACAGCGCGCCGACGTCGCCGTCGATGCGCTCGTCGTCGAAGCCGAGGCCGTGCAGGATCTCGCGCGTGCGCGCTTCGAGCGCGTAGCCGCCGAGGTGCTCGTACTGCTCCTGGACGTCGCCGAAGCGCGCGAGGATCTTCTCCATCTCGTCCGCGCGGTCCGGATCCGACATCGCCTGCTGCAGCCGCTCGAGCTCGTGGTGCAGCTCGCCGAGGCGGCCGCTGCCGGCAATCGCTTCGTCGAGCACCGAGCGGCCCGCCATCTCCTCGACGTCCTGCCGGAAGTAGCCGATCGTCAGCCGCTTCGGCACCGACACGTCGCCGTCGTCGGGCTGCTCTTCGCCCGAGATCATCCTGAACAGGGTGGTTTTTCCGGAGCCGTTCGGGCCGACCAGGCCGACCTTCTCGCCGGGGTTCAGCTGGAACGAGGCGTCAACGAAGAGCACCTGCCGGCCGTACTGTTTGCTGATTTTCGAAAACGCGATCACTGGGGCCGGTATTCAGGATACGTCGTCTCGCGTCCGCCGCGAAGCGCGCGGGCCGGAATGCCGAACTCCTTCGCGGCGTCGTCGAGCCAGGGATTCGTGCCCGGCAGGTGGTGCGGGACGACGCCGCGTGCGCGGTTGGCAATCTCGTCCACCGACTCCGAGGTCACGCCGCTCAGCTGCTGCTGCAGATCCAGGCGCCAGTTGGTGCTGCGGACGAATGGCTCTTCCAGATAGACCGGATCGTCCACGACGCTGACAATCGTCAGGACGTCGCCGTGGCGCACGACGTGCTCGGTGATGGTGGCGCGGTCGCTCGCCGGCACGCCGTTCCGCTGGATGTATCCGGCCTTGACGTGCGTCGTCGTGACGGTCAGCATCGCGCCGTCCCACTGGCCCGTCGAAAAGCCCTGCCACGTGTGGGCCGCGTATTCGGGTGGATGCGGACGCCCGTCCATCCAGATCATGCGCGTGATCGCCGCGCCGGCCGCCGACCGGAAGATCTTGTAGGCGACGAGCTGCTGCGTGGCGTCGTCCACGACTTTCGAGATGCGCATGCCCCCGCCGCCGCGCGCCCAGTACGCCGCCGGGGCGAACACCGTCTGCCGCTCGGGCTCGGTCTCGACGGCGGCATCCCACGTGTCGGCCTTCATGCGCGCCGCGGCGTTGATCGGCAGGCCCGCGTAGTCGCCGACGCGCGGGCCTCCGCCGATCGCGTCGTTGCGATGGTTGACGTCTTCGTGCAGCAGCGTCGCCCACTCGCCGGACAGATCGTCCTGCGCGAACGCACGAGTCCCGCCCAACACGACGACGGCGATGACGACGGACGCGACGACACGCATGACGCCTCCGCTGCATTGATCTTCGTGGCTGCTCTCGTCGCGCGGCCCTTTCAGGGCCGCACGCCCGGCGGGCCTGAAAGCCCGGCCTGCGTTCGCCCCCTGCGTTACCTGTGAACCGGACTCCCGTACACGTCGATGCGGCCGACGTTTACGAATCCGCCCCAGCCGTGGCCGCTGCCGGGCATCAGGTCCGCGAAGCCGACTTCGTCCACCTTGCTCAGATCGGGCCTCTCCACCCACCGGCCGATCTCCGGTGGCTTCGAACGATCGGCATGGACGGTCGTGACGGTGTTGATGTCGAGCTTGAGCCAGCGCACGGACGCGATGGCGAATTCCGATTCGGTGAAGTCTTCGGTGCCGCCGTCGCCGTCGGCGTGATCGCCGATGAGCCACGTGCCGTCGGCGAGCTTCAGCACCGGACGGACGACGTGGAAACCGGCGGAGCGCGTCTGCCAGCGAATCTTCGCGCGGCCGGTCAGGTTGACGTAGTTGTTCTTGTCGCGCAGCGTCGCCGCGACCGGGCCGGTGCAGATGCCCGTCCACAAATTCGGCGGATCCTGCCGCGTGTTCGGCGTCGTCGGCGCAATCTGAATCAGCTTCGACGTGGATCCGTAGAGGTGCAGCTCGAGATTCGCGTTCGCCAGCACGTCGTTGTCCACGTTGCGCTCGAGCCCGGTCTGCTTCCACGTCTCGCTGAAGAACAGCGGCGGCAGCCCGCCGCCGGCCGGCGTCTGCGTCCGCGGCTGCTGGGCAGCGACGGACGCGCCGATCGCCAGGGTTGTCAGAATCGCGCTGAGTGCTGTCTTCATTGGCCCTCCACGCCCGGCTGAAGCCGGACGCCATGCACTGTTATCGCCGATCGTCGAGCCGCGCGGCGCGCAGCATGTTCGACATCGCGTAGTTCCCTTCATGGCAGGCGTACTCGAACACCTGCTGCGTCGGGTCTTTCGTCAGCTGCAGGCCGAACGTCCACGGCCTGACCCAGGTCCCGGGGTCGTCGACGGTCACCGTCCACTCGAGCGTGCGGCGCGACGTCGGCGTGAAACGCTCGAGCAGGCGCAGCCGGTCGCTGTGCGGCGTGCCGTTGCCATAGAAGCCGATCGCCGTCCGATCGGTGAAGTTCGTCGTCTCGACGACGAGCGTGGTGCCGTCGAAGCGGCCGCGCGGATCGCCCATATAGCTGCGCAGCGCCGCGCCGACATGCGGCCGATTGCCGAGCGGGACGACACGCGTCTCGTGAATCATCTCGTCGAGAATCGCCACGAACCCGGGGCCCTGGACAACCTGGTAAGACGAGCCGTAAATACCGGGCAGCATCGACCCGACGACGCCGCGCGTGATGCAGCGCTCGTAGAGTCCGCGGTCTTCGTACGAGTCGTACGGTCCGTGCGCCCGGCGCGCGGCGGTCCACGCGGCGGCGCGCGCCTGCGCCGCGGGCGTCATCGCGGGAATTCTGCCGTCGGACGGATCGGAAATCAGCCACGCCCGGCTGTTCTTCTCGCCGAAGTGTTCGTACCAGTGCACGGGCCCCGCGCCGGTCCCGGCGCCGCCGATGCCGGGCGCCGTCTCGACCGCGTGCGCCTGCCGCTCGCGCACGATGTCGGCGAGCTCCGAGTCGTCCACCTGCTCGAGGCTCTTGCCCTGGAACTGGCCGGGCTTCTCCATCGGGATGTCGTTTTCGTCCTTGTCCGTGTAGGTGCCCTGCAGATCCGGATCGCCCCAGGGTGTTCTGGCCGGCACGTACTTCGACGGCCCCTGCGCCGCGAGCGCGGCGGTTGCAGCAATCGCACAGGCGAGCGCCAGTGCCTTCATGACGGAATCCTTTCGCGCGGGGCACAGTGTAGCGCGGCCGCCGCCGTTCTGTTGCGTTATCATCGGCCGATTGTGAGCGCCGCATTCCTGCTGTTGTCGCGCTGGCCGGTCGAAATCCAGCGCGAGTTCCAATGAGATCGCTGGCCCTCGCGCTTGCGCTCGGCGTCGCCGCGGCCGCGCAGCAGCCCGCGTCGAGTCCGGCGCCGATCAGGTTTCCGCAGCTCCCGGCCGTGTCGCCGCTCGGCGCGCGCAACGACTTACCGAACCCTTACAGGCCGGGAGTATCGTGGGGGCAATTACCGGGCGGACGGCGGTGGGGATCGACGGCCGGGATCACGATCGCACCCGACGGCCACCTGTGGGCGATTGATCGCTGCGGCGCGTCGGGATCGCAGGGCACCAACTGCCTGCGCTCACCGCTCGATCCGATTCTCGAGTTCGATCCGTCGGGCACGTTTCTCAAAAGCTTCGGCGCGGGCCTGTTCGTCAGCCCGCACAAGATCACGGTCGATCGCGACGGCTTCATCTGGGTCGCCGACAACGGCATCGGCGGAGGCAAGGGACAGCAGGTGTTCAAGTTCGATCGGAACGGCAAGGTGTTGCTGACGCTGGGCCGCGCGGGCGTGTCGGGCCGCGGTACCGAGACGTTCGATCAGCCGACGGAAGTCGCCGTCGCGACAAACGGCGACATCTTCGTCGCCGACGGGCACGGGCAGAAGCCGACCGACAACGCGCGCATCCTCAAGTTCGACAAGACGGGCAAGTTCGTCAAGGCGTGGGGCCGGAAGGGCACGGGCCCCGGCGAGTTCGACGGCCCGCACACGCTGGCCTTCGACTCGCGCGGCCGGCTGTTCGTCGGCGACCGGCAGAACAACCGCATCCAGATCTTCACGCAGGACGGCGAGTTCATCGCCGAGTGGAAGCAGTTCGGGCGGCCGAGCGGCATCTACATCGACCCGCAGGACGTCATGTACGTCGCCGACTCCGAGTCGCGCGACGGCGCCCCTGGATACGGCTACGATCCGGGCACCAGGCGCGGCATCCGCATCGGCGACGCGCGCAACGGCGACGTGTACGCGTTCATTCCGGATCCCTCGCCCTACCCCTATCCCGCCTCGCTCGGATCCTCGTCGGCCGAGGGCGTCGTCGCCGACGCGATGGGCAACGTCTACGGCGCGGAATTCACACAGGACGTCAAGAAGTACGTCAGGAAGTAGATGCGAACGCGGCGCATCCTCGCGGCGGCGTGCGTCGTGCTCCTCCTGACCGCGGCGGCCGCGCTCGCGCAGCGCCGGCGGGGATTCGGCGGCTTCGGGCGCTTTCGCCAGCGCATCCCCGTGATGAAGAACACGCCGTACGACGGACGGTTCACGTTCGTGCGGATGAACTACGAGTCCACGCCCGACGGCTACTGGTACGGCGGCACGCCCGCGTGGTCGCACGGCTATCCGGTGGCCGAGAAGAACCTGATGCTGATCATGAACGAGGTCAGCTACCTCGGCGCGAACACCGAGGGGTTCAACACGCTCCGCTTCGACGACCCCGAGCTCTCGAAATATCCGATCGCGTACGTGATCGAGCCCGACTGGTGGGACATCACCGAGAGCGAGTCCACCGCCATGCGCAACTACATGCTCAAGGGCGGCTTCGTCATCGTGGACGACTTCAAGGTCCGCGGGTTCCGTGGCTTCGGCGGCGGAGACGGCGATGAGTACGTGCGCGCGCCGGGCCAGGGCGGCGGCGGCTGGCCGAGCTTCGAAGTGATGATGAAGCACGTCATGCCGAACTACCGGTTCTACGACATGTCGCCGTCGCATCCGGTGTTCCACTCGTTCTTCGAGATCAACCATCTCGACAACTTCCCGCAGGCCTACATCCAGGGGCAGCCTGTCTTCCGCGGCCTGTTCGAGGACAACGACCCGAACAAGCGGCTGATGATGATCGTGAACTACAACACCGACATCTCCCAGTACTGGGAGTGGTCGGGACGCGGGTTCCGTCCGTTCGACGAGACGAACGAAGCGTACAAGCTCGGCGTGAACTATCTGATCTACGGGTTGACGCATTGAAACGGCGCCAGCGGGATTTCGATCGCCTGCTGATCGACTGGGCCGACGAGTTCATCCAGGATCTCGTCGCCTCGTTCAGCTCGCGGCGGCCGACGATGGCCGTGCGCCTGATCGTGGCCGGGCTGTACCTGAATGGCGCCCTGCACCTGCTCTGGGTGCTGGTGCTGCCGTTCTACCGCCACGCCGTCGCGGCGCTCATCGGCGATCCGTCGCTCGGATCCGCGCCGCTCAACGCCTTCGCGACCAGCATCATCATCGGGCGCATGAGCTACCACCTGCTGATCGTCGTGGCGTGCTTCCTGCTCTCGTTCGTCGTCCGCGCGTCGCGGAACTGGCCGCGCGCCGTCGCGACGCTGGTGCTGCTGTTCGATTTCGGGGCGTCGGTGCTCGGCGTGCTCGGCCCGCGCGTCAGCGTCGTGCTCGCCACGTTCGGGTGGAGCTCGGTCACGCTCTCCGCGGCGCTGGTCATCCTGCTGTGGATGAGCCCGGTGTCGTCGTCTTCGGCGGCGGCGGTGACGGCCTCGAAGCGGCCGCTCACTAACGAACGGGCGTAGCCCGCAGCTTCGCTACTTCGCAGCCCTTGGGCAGGCGCTCCGGCTGCGGCGGGCGGTTGCCGGCATAACAACCCGGAATGACATAGAACGTGTCGGGCCCGTGCGTCGCGGCGACGGGAGCCGGCGCGGGCGGCGCCGCGGGCGACGCCGCGACGTTCGGCGGTTCGGATGGACCCGGCGGCTCCACGTTCTGATCCGCCGCGTCTGGAGGCGCAGCCGCGTCGGGCGATGCCTCGACGGCGGAATCGTAGAACGGCAGCGCGTAGCCGGCGCTGTAGCCGTCGCGGTGATGTCGATGCTGCGGAATGTTGTAACGCGGCGCGTACGTGCCGGGGCGCGCGTCGAAGGGCCCTCGAGTGTCCGGCGAAGCCAAGGGCGACGGCGTCGGTCGATGCGAGTGTTCCGTGCGGGGCGCGGGCGCCGACGTCCGATTTGACGATGCCTGCGTCGGGCGCGCGGCAGGCGCCGCACCATGCGTCGCCCGCTGGGCGCGGGCGCCGGGCGCGAACAGCAGGACGACCACCGCCGCCGCAGCCACCGGCCTCATGAGAGTAGAATACCGCACATGCCCTACCCTGAATTCTTCGTTCAACCCATGCGCCAGGAACTGACCCAGCTCGGGGTCGAGGAACTGCGCACACCCGACGCCGTCGATGCCGCGGTCACGTCCGGCTCGGGCACGCTCATGATCGTCGTCAACTCGGTGTGCGGGTGCGCCGCCGGCAAGGCGCGTCCCGGCGTGGCGCTCGCGCTGCGCCACGCGCACACGCCCGATCGCGTCGCGACCGTATTCGCCGGCGCGGACGTCGAGGCGACCGACCGCGCGCGCAGCTACTTCACCGGTTATCCGCCTTCGTCGCCGTCGATCGCGCTGTTCCGCGACGGCGCGCTCGTGTACATGCTCGAGCGCCGCGACATCGAGAACCGCGATGCGTACGCGATCGCGTCGCAGCTCACGGACGCGTTCGACAAGTTCTGCACGCCGGCCGCAGCGAAGTAGTCCTGACTCCTACATGCTGAGTGAGCATGTGGCTCACTCAGATCCTTCAGTTACACTGAGTCCGCGGTACGCCTTCCGTGGACGTTCTTCGTGGTGCGACACATGACGCGCTGGTGGCATCCGCACATCGCGGAAGCGCCGGACGTGTGCTCGTTGTCGATGACGTGGAGGGCAACGTGCGACTGGCCACCGCCGTCCTCCAGTCGGAGGGGTTCGGCGTCTCGTCGGCGGCGAGCGGCGAGCAGGCGCTCGCGACCATCGCGCGGACACAACCGGATCTGATCCTGCTCGACGTGATGATGCCCGGCCTCGACGGCTTCGAGACGTGCCGGCGTCTCAAGTCGAGCGCCGCGACACGTTTGATTCCCGTCGTCCTCGTCACCGCCCTGCGCGCGACCGACGATCGCATCCGCGGCATCGACGCCGGCGCCGACGACTTCATCAGCAAGCCGTTCAACCCCCACGAGC
>CAZOIK010000152.1:0-32230 GCA_964579765.1 uncultured Bifidobacteriaceae bacterium | reverse complement strand
GATCTTTGCCTTGCCGTTCCTGAACTCGGCGACGGCCGCCGGCGGCTCCATCGCCGCGTGCGCGGCGAGCGGCGTGTAGTAGAGCGCCTCGACGACCTTGCCGCCTTTGCCGAACTCGGCGTCCACGTTGCCGAGGTTGCGCGCGACCTTCTGCGGCTGCTTCACCTTCGCGAGCATCGACTGCTTGAACGGCTCGCTCGTGAACGCCGCGTGCGGGCCGTCGTTCCACTGGACGTTCAGCTTCTTGCGTCCCTGGAACGCCGCCCACGTGCTGTTCGCGATCACGGCGACGCCGCCGAGGCTCTGGAACAAGAGCGGCGGCTTCGGCGCGTCGATCGTCACCGTCTGCGAGACGCCTTTGACGGCAAGCGCCGCCTTGTCGTCGAGCGCTTTCACGGTGCCGCCGACGACCGGCGGATGCTCGACGGAGGCGAACACCATGCCGTCGCGAGAGACGTCGAGGCCGAACTGCGCCTTGCCGGTCGCGATGTTGTTCAGGTCGTAGATCTTCTGTTCCTTGCCGACGAACGTCCACGCGCTCTTCGGCTTGAACTTCAGCGACGCCGCCGCCGGCACGGGTAGCTTCGCCGCGGCGGGCACGAGCGCTCCGTACGCGATCTTCTTCCCGCTCTTCGCATGCACCACTTCATGCTTCGCCGTCGTCAGCTCCGACGCGGGCACTTTCAGCTGCGCGGCCGCGGCGCTGACGAGCATCGCGCGCGCCGACGCGCCCGCGACGCGGAACGCGTCGTAGAAGTCGCGGATCGATCGCGAGCCGTCGGTGTTCTGGTCGCCGTAACGCGTGTCGCCGACGCCCTGCTCGATGCGGCACTTGCTCCAGTCGGCGTCGAGCTCGTCGGCGGCGACGAGCGGCAGCGACGTGCGGATGCCGGTGCCCATCTCGGACCGGTGCGTGACGATGAAGACCGTGCCGTCCGGCTCGATGCCGAGATAGACGCTCGGATGCAGCATCGCCGTGTCGGCCTTCGTGTCGAAGATCGGCGTGGCGGGCGCCTTCGGCTGTCCCTGCGCGTGCAGATCCTCGGGCAGGAAGCGGGAGGCGACGACGAACGCGCCGGTCGAGAGAAGGCCGTTGAGGAACTGACGACGGCTCAGCGAGATGTTTTCGATGATCATCACGCACGCTCCTTCGCCGCGGTGTGAATCGCGGCCCGGATGCGCTGATAGGTGCCGCAGCGGCAGATGTTGCCGGCCATCGCGCGGTCGATGTCCGCATCGGTCGGATTCGCGTTGGACTTCAGCAACGCCGCCGCCGACATCATCTGCCCCGACTGGCAGTAGCCGCACTGCGGCACGTTGTGCGCGATCCAGGCGCGCTGGACCGGATGGAGCTGGCCGTTCGCGCCGCCGAGCGCGTCGATCGTCAGCACCGTCTTGGCCTCGAGCGTGCTCATCTTCGTCTGGCACGACCGGACCGCGCGCCCTTCCACGTGCACCGTGCACGCGCCGCACAGGCCGGCGCCGCAGCCGAAGCGCGTGCCGGTGAGCCGCAGGTCGTCGCGCAGATACCAGAGGAGCGGCATCTCCGGATCGCCGTCGTATGTGTGGGGTTTGCCGTTGACTGTGAGTTTCACCATAACTGCCTCATGTAGGGCGCCCGCCTTCGCGGTCCACGACCGCTTCGGTGAGGCCGCCGAACGCGCATTATCACATGTAAAATGCGCCTGTTATGAGGAAACATCTCCCGACTGTCGCCGTCGTCGCGTGGGCCGCCGGAGTGCTCGTGTGGGTAGGCGCGTTCCAGCCGCAGGTCGCAGGACAGGCTCCGCCTCCCGCGTTCACGCCCGGCACGGAAAGCGGCTTCGCGACGTTCCAGACGCAGTGCGCAAAGTGTCACGGCAACCCCGACGTCGCGCGCGCGCCGTCGCCCGACGCGCTCCGCGAGATGACGCCGGAAAAAATCTACGAGGCGCTCTCGACCGGGCCGATGCAGCAGCAGGCGTCGGCGCTGGGCGACGCGCAGAAGAAAGCGCTCGCCGAGTTCATGGCTGGACGGCCGATCGGCAGCGCCGCCTCGGGCGCGGCCGACCACATGGGCTTTCAGTGCCGCACGAATCCGCCGCTGCCGGATCCGGCGTCGGGTCCGTCCTGGAACGGCTGGAGTCCCGACCTCGCCAACACGCGCTTCCAGTCGGCAAGCGTCGCGCGCCTCACCTCCGCGCAGGTGCCGAAGCTGAAGTTGAAGTGGGCGTTCGGCTTCCCGTCCGGCGTGTCGGCGAATGCGCAGCCGACGATCGCGTCGGGACGCGTGTTCGTCGGCAGCGACAACGGCTTCGTCTACTCGATCGACGCGAAGACCGGCTGCGTCTACTGGTCGTTCGAGACGGGATCGATCATCCGCGACGCGATCACCGTCGGCGCGGTGACGGGCCACGGCGACACGAAGTACGCCGCGTTTGTCGGCGACGGCCACGCAAACGTGTACGCGATCGACGCGCAGGACGGGAAGCTCCTCTGGAAGACGAAAGTCGATCCGCACTTCGTCGCGCGCATCACCGCCGGCTCGCGCTACTACGACGGCAAGCTGATCGTGCCGGTCTCTTCGTCCGAGGAGTTCAGCAGCGGCAACCCAGGCTACTCCTGCTGCACCTCGCGCGGTTCGGTCGTCGCGCTCGACGCGAACACTGGAAAAGAAATCTGGAAAGCGTGGGTCGTGCAGGACGAGCCGAAGCCGTACAAGAAGATGGCGAACGGCGTGACACTCTACGCACCGGCCGGCGGCTCGGTGTGGAACGCGCCGACGATCGACCCGGTTCGCCGCGCGGTCTACTTCGGCACCGGCGACGCGACGACGGCGCCGTCGCCGAAGACGACGGACGCAATCATGGCCGTCGATCTCGATACCGGCAAGTACCTCTGGTCGTACCAGGCGACGACAGACGACGTGTTCATGGGCGGCTGCAACATCCCGAACGCGAGCGAAGCGTGTCCCAAGCCGATGGGCCCGGACATGGACATCGGCAACTCGCCGATCCTCAAGACGCTGCCGAACGGCAAGCGCGTGCTGATCGCGGGCACGAAGTCGGCGGACATCTTCGCGCTCGATCCGGATGACAACGGCAAGCTCCTCTACCGCGTGCATCCGCTCGGCCAGCCGCTCAACGGCAACGGGCGCGGCCGATCGTCCATCGTCTGGGGCGGCGCCGCCGACGACACGCTCGTGTACTACGGCATCGGGGCGGCAGGTCTCGCTGCCGTACAGCCCGCGACCGGCGAACGCGCGTGGCTGTTCACGCCGCCCGCTCCCGCTGGTGCGCCAACCGGACGCGGACGCGGCACCTCGCTCGGCGCCGCCGCGACCGTGATTCCTGGCGTCGTCTTCCAGGGCGGATCCGACGGCACGCTGTTCGCCATCTCCGCCGCGGACGGCAAGGAGATCTGGTCGTATCCGACGGCGAAGGAGTTCGAGACGATCAACCGCGTCTACCCCGCGCACGGCGGCGCGATCGCCACGTCCGGCGCGGTGGTCGTCGATGGGATGGTGTACGTCGGGTCGGGCTACGCCGTCGGCAGCGGCGCGTCCGGCGGCAACGTCCTGCTGGCGTTCGGCGTGGAATAGAGAGCGTGGGGCGGTCCTTTCAGGGCCGCCGTCGTCGCTATTTGGCGGCCGGCTTCGGCGCAGAGGCGGGTGCCGCGTCGAGGCGCTTGATCGCTTCGGCCGTGAGATCGAGGCCGGGCTCGGCCCAGATGAGGCCCGCGTCCTGCGCGCTGAGCAGCATGCTCAGGTGCTTCTCCTGCGCCATCTGCTGCAGGATCGGAAACAGCTTCTGCTGAAACTCGCCCTGCAGCTGCTGCTGCAGCCGCTGGATCTCGCCCTGCGCGTCCTGCTGAAAGCGCTGCGCGTCAACGGTCTCCTTCTCGATTTCCTTCTGCAGCTGCGTGCGCGCGGCTTCCGACAGCACGGTGCCGCCCTGGTTCAGCTTCGTCTGGTTGTCGGTCAGCGTCTTCTGCTTGGTCTGCGCCTCGGCCTGCTTCTTCTGCACGAGCGCCGTGACCTTGCCGTTCGCGGCCTTGCCCTCGGTACTGTTCGCGGCGATGAGCTGCAGGTTGACGTAGGCGACCTTCGCGCCCGCCGGGAACGGCGCCGGCGCAGGGGGTGCCGGCGCAGGTTGAGCCGCGGCGGGTGGCGTCGTCGCACGTCCGCGCGACGGGGTCGTGGGCTGTTGAGCAGACGCGGAAACCGCGACGAGCGCGGCCGAAACGGTCAGAACAAGCGTTCTCATGCAGACAGCATAGCCTAAACGACAGGGGCGGCCCTGAAAGGACCGCCCCTACGCAGGCCTCTGAAGCGCAGGCCTGAAGGCCTGCACTACTTCTGTGTCGGGCCGATGTGGATCTGCTGGACGCCGTTCGCGTCCTTGTACTCGCGGTTGTCCTCGCAGATGTACTCGAGCAGCGTGTAGTCCTTCATCTTCTTGTAGGCGACGATCACCGTCCACGGCTTCTCGAACACAGCCGGGTCGTCCATCGTGATCTCGTCCCACAGGATCTCGGGCGCGACCAGGTGAATGCGCTCTCGGATGTGCAGGTCCTTCGTGTGCGGGACGTTCTGATAGCGGATCTCTTCCTTGACGCCGATCGTGTCCGCGACGAGCGTGTCGCCTTCCCAGTGGCCGACCGAATGCCCGAAGAACCCGGGCTCGACGTCGTCGATCGCCTTCTGCGGCTGATCGAGCAGGATGCGGCGCACCTGCGTGAACGCCTCCTCGATGACGGTCACCTGATGCGCGGTCACGAGGAACTCGATCGGAAACATCGCGTTCATCATCATCGGCATGCCGTCGCCGAGACAGCTCACGTAGCCGCTCGCGAGCGGCGTGCCGTTGCGATCGGCGGCGCGAATCGCCTGCAGCCGCGCCTGGTATTCCTTCATCGGCTCGGGCTTGAGCGGCGGCGGCGGATTGCGCGGCGGAATCGTCTTGTCGGCGAGCTGCGCCGGCGTCGGCTGGCCGAAGAAGTTGCCGTACCGCTCGTAGGATCCGGTGAAGTCGGGATGCGCTGTCTGCTGCGCGGCCACGGTCGCGAGCATCGCCACCGCCGCGGCGACCGCAACGGCCGCGGCCTTCACTGCTGCTCCTCCGGCGGTGTCCGTTTGAACGTGTTCGCCGCCGGCACGCCCGGCTCGAGCGTGCGGCCGTCGGGCAGCGTGACGTCGAGCAGCAGCCCCGCCGGCTGACCGTTCAGGAGTGGCGCCACCGTGGCGACGACGACGTCGCCGCCTTTGATCATCGTCGAGCGCCAGCCCCGGCGCATCATCATGTTGATGCTCGTCATCTCGAGGCTGTAGTGCTTGAGCGATCCGTCTTTCTGTTTGACGTCGATTTCGAGATAGCCGTGCGGGTTGGTCCACTGGAATTTCGAGACCTCGCCCTTCAGCGTGATCGTCCGCGTGTGGTCGTACATCGCGAACGAGTGATGGGCGAACACCGGCGCCGCCGTGGCTCCCACGACCACGGCAGCCAGGATGAGCGGCTTCATGCGATCCCCCTTCGAAACGGCGCCAAGAATAGCGCGTCTGACAGGGGTTGTATAGCGAAGCGCTATCCGCGCGGGCGCAGCGATTTCAGATAGGCGAGTACGGCTTTCGCGTCCTGGCGCGTGAGATGAAACTGCGGCATCGGCGGCCGCGGCGGCTTGCCCGTGCGCGCGATGCCTTTCGTCATCAACGTGATGAACTGCTGATCCGTGCCCGGCGGCAGGCCCGCGATGCGCGGCGCGACGTCCGCCCAGTTCTCCACCGCCCGCATCGGCTCGATGACCACGGGACCGCCGAGCAGCCAGCGCGACTCGTCGGTCGAGCCGTCCTCGTGCCGCGGCGTGTGGCACTGCCAGCACATCGCGACGTCGCGGACGAGGTACTCGCCGCGCGTGACTTCACGTGCGCTTGCGCTGCCCGTTGTTTGCTGCGCGCTCAGCCCAACCGCGATCACAAACGCGGCGCCGAGCAGGAACAACGACGAGAAGAAAAGCCGGATGCGCACGGCGGTCGTCCTCCTGAGACGTTCTCAGGAGTTCCCAGCAAGTTTCACGCCCGCCGCAACGCCGCCAGCACCCGCGTCCGCGTGAACGGGAACTCCTCCATCCGCACGCCGGTGGCGTCGAAGAACGCGTTGGCGACGGCCGCCGCGGCCGCCGCCATCACTTCTTCGCCCGCGCCCAGGCTGCGCTCGTTCACGCGCTGGACGACGACCGCCGTCACCTCCGGACACTCCTCGAACCGCAGGATTGAATAGCTCGCCCAGTCGAGGCTCGTGACGCCGGTCGTGTCGAACGTCACCTCTTCGTGCAGCATGCGGCTGGCCGTCTGCACGAGCTGCCCGCGAATCTGACTTTCGACGATCGCCGGGTTGACGACGAGCCCGGCGTCGAGCGCACCGAAGAGACGGCGGATGACGACTTGCCCGGTGTCGCGGTGGACGTCCACGTCCGCGACGGCGCCGCCCCACGACTGCAGATGCGTGCCGAGTCCGATGCCGCGGCCGGACACCACGGTCCCAGTCGTTCGCGTCCCGCCGCCCTGCCCCGGTGTCCAGTTGGCGGCCTTCGCCGCCGCGTCGAGGACGCCGAGCCAGCGCTCGTCGGCGATGTTGCGCCGGCGGAATTCGTACGGGTCGAGCTCGAGAACACGCGCGAGCTGATCGATCGCCTGCTCCGACGTGAACGCGAACGAAAGATCGAGCGGCGAGCGGAGCCAGCCCGCCTTGAGGTACTCGGTCACCGGCAGCTTGTGATTCACCAACCGGAGATTGGGAATCGTGTACTGACCGCCGCACGTCAGCTTGTTCACGCCCTGCACGCCCATCGCCGGCGCGTTGATGAAGTCGCCGACCGGAGCGCCGGCAAGCTGCGCCGACGCTTCGGTGCCGCTCCAGCCGTGCTGCCAGCCGTGATATTCGTAAGCGACGATCGTCCCGCTCGCGTCCGCGGCGACGCGCGCTTCGCCGACGTGCGCCGGGCCGAAGTTGTCCCAGCCGTGCTCGTCCCACCGCATGAACTGCACGCGCACGGGACGGCCAGCCTCCTGCGACATGAACGCCGCCGCCTGCGCCACGTCGTCGTAACAGCTGTGGCCGTACGTGCCGGCGCCTTCGTAGTACTGAACGCGCACTTTTTCCTGTGGCAGCTTCAAGAGCGCCGACAGCGTGCGGCGCGTCGCGTAGACATCCTGCGTCGAGCACATGATCGACGCGCTGTCTGGTGTGAGGTCCGCGAGCGCGCAGTTCGGAGCAAACGGCGCGTGCGCCTGGTACGGCGCCCGCGACGTGTGCGAGACGACGTGCGCGGCCTTCGACAGCGCCGCGTCGGCGTCGCCGCGCGCGAGGACGACTTCTTCCGACGTCTTCGACGCGCGCATCCGCGCGTGGACCTTGTCGTGGCCGGGAAGCGCCGACGTCGCTTCCCATGTCACCTTGAGTTGCCGCGCCGCACGCACCGCGTCCCATTCGTTGTCAGAGACGACGCCGATGAAGTCGCCGCGCCGCACGACACGGACGCCGGGAATGCCGCGAATCGACGTCTCGTCGACGTTCACGACGCGGGCGCCGACGCCGTACCCGCGCTGGCCGCGCGGGCGCACGACGCGGCCGTGCAGCAGGCCCGGCACGCGGACGTGCTGCATATAGGTGTGGGCGCCTTTGATCTTCTCCGCGAGATCGAGACGCGCGACCCGTGCGCCCACGATCGTGTACTCCGCGGGTTTCTTCACCGGCGCCGATCCGCTGAACGGCAGATCGAACCGGCGATCGCCGACGAGCTCGCCGTACGTGACACGCGTCGCGCCGGCATCGGCCGACACAACGCCTTTCGAGACGCTCAGGCGGTCGGCAGCGACGCCAAGGCGCTTCGCGGCCATCGCGAGCAGCGCGCGCCGCGCTTCGGCCGCCGCGGTTCTCACCTGCGGACCTCCGCGCGCGATCGACGCGCTCGAGTACGTGCCGCCCTGATTCGGCGTGACATTGGTGTCGAGCCGCACCGAGCGGACCTGGCTCATGTCGAGATCCAGTTCCTCGGCGGCGATCTGCAGCAACGCGGTCGATGTGCCCTGGCCCAGCTCGGCGAAGCCGATGTAGACGGTCGCCGTGTTGTCGCCGTGGATCGCCAGCCACGTGTCGATCTGCTGCGCGTCGGGCGGACCGGCAATCGTTCCGCGCGCCGGCACGGCCGGCGTCTGCGCCGCGAGCACGCCGTCGCGCAGGCTGAAGCCGACGACGAGCGCACCGCCGGCCTTGAGGAAGTCGCGTCGAGGGAAAGTGCTCATGCCATCAACTCCGACGCGCGCTTCACGGCGCGGACGATGCTCGGGTACGTGCCGCACCGGCACAGGTGGCCGTTCATCGCCGTCCTGATCTGCGCGTCGTCCGGCCGCGGGTTCTTCGACAGCAGTTCGGCGGCCTTCACGATCATGCCGTTGTAGCAGTAGCCGCATTGCGGCGCCTGCTCCTCGAGCATCGCCTGCTGCACCGGATGCATCTCGGGCGCGCGGGCGAGCCGTTTGGTCACTGCGTACCACATCGGCAGCCCCTCGAGCGTCGTCACCGCCTTGCGCTCGACGGCAGACACCGGCGTCACGCAGGAACGCTTTTCCACGCCGTCCACGAGCACCGAACACGATCCGCACTGCGCAAGCCCGCACCCGAATCGCGGTCCGTGCAGCTGCAGCTCGTTCGACAACACGTACAGCAGCGGCGTCTCCGGCGATGCCGACACCTGCCACGTCTTCTCGTTCACTGTGATCTTCATGCCCTCTGCCCTTTGCCCTTCTCCACCGTCACCGTCCCCGCGTCGCCATCGACGACGACCCAGTCGCCGGTCTCGACGACGTCGAGCGGATCGCGGTCGAGATCCGTCACGCTCGGCGCGCGCATGACGACGGCGCCGAGCGCGATCTTCGTCGTCATCTCGTTGAAGACCAGCGCGAGCGGCGCCGTGCCGGCGAGGCGCGCCGTGTGATACATCGCCGACCAGCCTGATGATCCTTTGGCGCCGCGGCACACGAGAATCTTGCCGGCGAAGCTGACGCCGCGCAGCTCGTGACGCACTTCGGTGATGACGCCCTGCACCGGGTTCACGCCGCCCCAGCCCGGCACCGCGTCGCGCGTCACGAGTGCCTCGCCCTCCGCGCGTCCGCCGACGACTGTGCGTCCGTGTAGTGTGATCTTCATGTCAGTAGCGCAATATCCTGCGGCTGCCATTTTCCCGTAATCGCCGCGTTGATGCAGTCGCGCGTCGATCCGAACCACGCCTGGATGTTCATGATCGCCGGCAGGTAGTGCGCCTGCTTCGCCGAGTCGAGCGCGGCGACTCTCGTGCCGGGCGGAATCGCCTGCGCGAACGCGGAGCACGTGTCGGTCATGACGACGCCGCCGGCTCGAGTGATGACGTCGATCAGCCCTCGAGCCGCGGCGCGCTCTTTCTCGTGGCGCGACGTGAAGATCCACAGCGCGCTGTTCGCGCTGACACGGCGGCCCTCGAGCAGCCGCGCCGCCTCCTCGATCTGCTCGAGCGCGGCGTGCGGACAGCCCAGCATCACGTAATCGACGTCCGTGTCGCGCGCGCTGGCGTTGATCGCCTCGTACGTCCGCCTGCGCTCAGCCGCGCCGTACTTGAACGTCGCCATCGGCGCGTTCCCGCCGAACGCGGCCTCCAGCGTCGGCGCTTCAGGCGTGACGCCGACGATGTGATAGAGCTCGACGCCGCCCGAAGAGGCGGCGGCCGCGCCGAAATGTTTGTGGCGGACGACGTCCGGCCGGCTGTACTTCCCCGTGAGCACCGGCACGTGCTCCTGCACGACGTCGCCGACGAAGTACCCGAGCATCCCCCAGTCCATCATCGACTCGACCGGCACTTCGACGTCGATGCAATGCGATGCGCGCCGGCCTTCGTCACGATGGAAGCCCCAGTCGGGAATCCGGCCCGTGAGCATCGCCGCGCTCGTGCTCTCGCGGCCCTCGGTGTTGGTGCGCGCGCCGAGCACCGAGTTGCAGTACACGACGGCGGAGCTCTCCATCCACGCGCAGTGCTCGCCGAACGCGGGCGTGTTGCCGGCGAGATAGGGCGTGCAGGTCTTGAGAATCGTCACGCCGTGGTCGCGCGCGAACTGCTCGCGATCTTTGTAGATGTCGAACACCTGCGGCTTCGTGCCGAGCGTCTCCCAGTGATCCGGATCCGCGCCGCCCTGCAGGCAGCAGGTCGAGACCAGCGCCTGCGGCGCCTCGACGAGCTCGTCCGCATCGAGATCGAAGAACGAGAAGATCGCGTCGCGCTCGCTCGTGCCTTTGTCCTTGTAGTAGTTCTGCAGGAACGGATTCGCAGAACCGGGCACGCCGCACACGTTGCGCGTGTCAACGAACCGCTCCGCGCCGAGCGCGTCCGCGTAGCGCACGAGCAGCTCCATCGCCTTCTGCTGCGCCTTGCCGCGGCGGCCGTCGAGGAACGCTTTGTCAGAGTCGGTGAGTTGCATCTCGTGTAGTGCAGACCTTCAGGGCTGCGTCACAGTGGTGCAGACCTCCAGGTCTGCACCACAAGGGCGCTCGCTACATGGCGCTGGCGAGGCGCTCCGTCGTCTCCCGATCCTGGCGCAGCGAGCGCGCGCCCCATAAGTAATGTAGCGCGGCCCAGACGTTGACGAGCCCGACCAGGACCAGCGAGTACCGCAGCGAGCCGCGGCCAAACGACGGCACGAGCCGGTCGCTGACGAACCCGGCGAGCCACGGGCCGATGCCCTGGCCGATGAGCGTTTGCACGAGCAGCAGCAGCGAGGTCGCGACCGATCGCATCCGCAGCGGCGAGATCGCCTGCGTCATCGCGAACGACGGGCCGAAGAACACGGCGGCCATGAACGTCATCGCCCCGAACATCGGCAGCATGACCGATCGTGCCGGCGACAGATACACGAAGAACTGACACGGCACGCACAGCAGCGTCGCGATGCCCGGCACCCACAGATACCACCGGCGATCGTGCGTCGTCGTGCTCAACTTGTCCGCCAGGTAGCCGCCCGCGAACGTGCCGACACCGCCGATGGCGCTGAAGAGCGAGATCCAGTAGCCCGCCTGCGCCGCCGTCATCGCGTGCGAGCGCTGCAGGAACGCGTTGTTGAACGCGCCGGACGCGTACCAGACGACCGAGTGCAGCGCGGCCGCGAGGCTCAGGTGCACGAACGACGGGCGCCGGAACATGAACCCGAGCACGTCGCGCACCGGCGGCGCCTGGCTCGCTGGTGGCGGGGCCACCTGTCCTGAGCGCGAGCGAGTCGAAGGCGCGGAGCGCGTCGAAGGAAAGTCCGCGTACCCGCGCGGGGGTTCGACGATCGTCGCGCGCACCAGCAGCGCGAGCACGACGCCCGGAAAGCCGACGAGGTAGAACGTCGCGCGCCAGCCGAGATGCAGCATGCCCCAGCCCCCGACCGCGGCGCCGATCGACGTCCCCACCGGCACGGCGAGCGCGTAGATCGAGAACGCCGTGCCGCGCTTCAGCTTCGGAAAGTAATCGGAGATGAGCGAGTGCGACGGCGGACTGCCGCCCGCTTCGCCGATCGCGGTGCCGACGCGCGCGACGAACAGCATCGCGAAGTTCACCGCCATGCCGCAGACGCCGGTCGCCGCGCTCCACAACGCGCACGACCACGCGAGCACGTTGCGCCGGCTCGATCGATCGGCCCACGCCGCGAGCGGGATGCCGAGAAACGAGTAGAAGATCGCGAACGGCAGGCCGCTCAAAATGCCGAGCTGCGCGTCGCTCGCGCCGAACTCGTGCTTGATCGCCTGCAGCGACGCCGCCAGCACCTGCGAGCGATCGACGACGTTGGCGACGTAGCAGAACGTGAGCAGCGCGAGGACGTAATACCCGTACCAGGTCTTCGACAGGAGCGGCGGCTCGACTGATGACTCTGGACTGGCGACTGGAGACTGGGGACTGATGACTGGCTCCACGTCAGTGCGATAGATTACGCCTTAATGAAGAAGGCGCTCCGAAGTAATTTCGAGCCGGGGTCGCCGCGCGAGGCGGTCCGCCGCGCGCAGTGGAAGGCCCTCGGTCTCTCCGACGACGATCTGCTCAAGCCGAAAATCGCCGTCGTCAACTCGTCCTCCGAGCTGGCGATCTGTTTCAGCCATCTCGACGGCATCGCGAAGGTCGTGAAGGAAGCCGTGCGCGACGCGGGCGGCGTGCCGTTCGAGGTGCGGACGGCGGCGCCGAGCGACTTCATCATCAGCGCCGGCGCCGCCGGCGGCTACATGCTCGCGAGCCGCGACCTCGTCGTCAACGACATGGAGATCGCCGTCGAAGGCGCGCAGCTCGACGGGATGATCTGTCTGTCGTCGTGCGACAAGACGCCGCCGGCGCACCTGATGGCCGCGGGCCGCTTCAACGTCCCGACGATTCTCGTCATGTGCGGCTATCAGCCGAGCGGACACTACGAGGGCAAGCACGTCGATATCGAAGACGTGTTCCTCGGATCCGTGCAGGCGATGTTCGGCAAGCTGTCGAAGGACACGCTGCGCGGCATGTGCGATCACGCGATCGGCGGCCCTGGCGTCTGCGCCGGCATGGGCACCGCGAACTCGATGCACATCGTCTGCGAAGCGCTCGGCATGGCGCTGCCCGGCAGCGCGCCCGTGCTCGCGAACTCGCCGAAGATGTTCGACTTCGCCCGCCGCTCGGGGCGCCGCATCGTCGAGATGGTGCTCGACGATCTGAAGCCGCGCGACGTGCTGTCGCCCGGATCGTTCGAGAACGCGGCCGCGGCCGTACTCGCCGTGAGCGGGTCGATCAACTGCGTCAAGCACCTGCAGGCGACGGCGATCGAAGCCGGCGTGGACGTGGACGTCTTCCAGCTGTTCAACGATCTCGGCGAGAAAGTGCCCGTGCTGAGCGCGGTCGCTCCGAACGGGACCGACACGATCGAAGCCTTCGAAGCCGCCGGCGGCGCGAAGGCGCTTCTGAAGCAGCTCGAGCCGCTGCTCGCCCGCGACGCGATGACCGTCACCGGCAAAACGATCGGCGAGAACCTGGCGGATGCGGAGGTGTTCGACGAGGACGTCATCCGCCCGCTCGACCACCCGTTCTCGGATAAGCCGCCGATCGTGGTGCTGCACGGCTCGCTCGCGCCCGAGAGCGCCATCGTCAAGCTCGGCGTCCGCACGCCCGATCGCGCCACGCAGTTCACCGGACAGGCGATCGTGTTCGAGAACGGACCCGATGCGATCGACGCGATTCAACGCGGCGACGTGAAGCCGGGACGCGTGCTCGTCGTGCGCGGCATGGGACCGAAAGGCGGACCCGGGATGGCCGGACCCGCGTCGCGCGTCGTCTTCGCGATCGACGCGGCCGGATTGAGCGATCAGGTCGCGTTCGTCAGCGACGGCCAGCTCTCGGGGCTCTGCCTCAAAGGCATCATGGTGGCCGAGGTGTCGCCCGAATCGGCGGTCGGCGGGCCGCTGTCGCTCGTCGAGAACGGCGACACGATCCGCATCGACGTCGATGCGCGCGTGCTCGATCTCGACGTGCCCGAGTCGGAGCTCGGCGCGCGCCGCGCGCGGCGCGGCGATCCGGTACTGCCGAAGTCGAAGGGCTATCTCTCCGTCTACCAGCGCACGGTGCAGCCGATGTCGACTGGCGCCGTCCTCATCGAACAAAAGTGATCTGTAGTGCAGGCCTTTAGGCCTGCCTCGCGGCCTGCGCCTCAGCAGACCTGAAGGTCTGCACTACAATTCGCCCGTGCGTGCGATCGCGGTGATCGGCGTGGCGCTCGTCCTCGCGCAGGGTCCGCCCGGCGTGCGGCTGTTCTACACCGACACGGGCGGCAGCGGCGTGCCGATCGTGCTGCTGCACGCCGCCACCGGCAGTGTGCGGTCGTGGGAGCGTCAGACGCCGGCGTTCGTGAAGGCCGGCTACCGCGTCATCGCGTTCGATCGCCGCGGCTGGGGACGGACGACCGCTGATGCCAACACCGCGCCAGGCACCGCGGCCGACGATCTGATCGCGCTGATGGACTCGCTGCACGTCGATCGCTTCCACCTCGTCGGCACCGCCGCGGGCGGCTTCGTCGCGCTCGACGCCGCGCTCTCCTTTCCACAGCGCCTGCGCAGCCTCGTCGTCGCCAACAGCGTCGGCGGCGTGCAGGATCCCGAGTTTCTGGCGCTCAACCGCCGGCTGCGGCCCGCCGAGTTCACGGCGATGCCGCCGGAGCTGCGCGAAGTGTCGCCGTCCTACCGCGCGGCACATCCCGACGGCACGGCGCAGTGGATCGCGCTCGAGAAGGTGAGCCGCATTCCCGGATCGACGGCGCAGCCGACGAAGAACGCGATCACGTTCCAGCGGCTCGAGTCGATCGCCGTCCCGACGCTGCTCCTCACCGGCGACGCCGACATGTTCGCGCCGCCGCCGATTCTGCGGATGTTCGCCACGCACATGCGCCACGCGGACGTCGTCGTCGTTCCGGAGGCCGGGCATTCGACGTACTGGGAGCAGCCGGACGCATTCAACCAGGCGGTCCTCGCCTTTCTCAGAAAGCACTGACCCATGCCCATGCTCAAACGCGCCGCCGCCGTCGTCTTCTGTCTCGCCCTCGCAGCGCCCGCGCGCGCGGCCGACATCACGGTGCTCTGCTCGAACGGCATCCGTGCGGTCATGCAGGAACTGGTGCCGCGGTTCGAGGCGGCGACCGGCGACAGGGTCGTGCTCACCTACGCGCCGTCGTCGCAACTCCAGAAGCGCATCGACGCCGGCGACGCCTTCGACCTGACGATCCTCACGACCGCGCTCGTCGATCAGGAGATTGGCGCGGGACGTCTCGACGGCGCGTCGCGAACGGTGCTCGCGCGCTCGGGACTGGGCGTGTCGATCCGCGAAGGCGCGAAGAAGCCCGACATCCGGACGGTTGACGCGCTCAAGCGCGCGCTGCTCGACGCCGACTCGATCACGTACGCGTCGCAGGGCGCGAGCGCGCGGCCGTTCGAGGTGCTCATCGCGAAGCTGGGGATCACGGCGCAGGTCCGTCCCAAGCTCAGCCCCCGCAACACGGCGTCTGAGGTCGGCAACGCCGTCTCGAGCGGCGAAGTGGAGCTCGGCATCGCGCCCGTCAGCGAAATCCTGCCCGTGCGCGGCGTCGATCTGGTCGGGCCGTTTCCGAAAGACGTGCAGAGCTACGTCGAGATGACCGGCGCCGTCGGCGCCAAGGCCGCCCAGAAAGACGAGGCGAAGAAGCTGCTGCAGTTCCTCACCGCGCCCGCGAACCGGCCGGCGTATGCGATGAAGGGCATGGAACGGTGAAGGGGGCAAGAACTACTCGAAGCAACACCGGAGTCTTTTGAGAGTGCGCGGCAGTATGTGACGACCTCGCAGGCGACGTTGAATGTGCGTTCGCCGAGATCGCGCGGTGGGATTTGTGGCATGCGGCGCGGGCCGCAAGCGTCACGCCTGCCGCACTTCTAACTTCTTCCCCGCTACGGCGTGCCCGCCGGGCCGCGGATGTGTTTGGAGTCCTGCTCGTTCTCCTGGCAGATGTACTCCATCAGCTCTTCGCCCGGCCGCAGCCGCGCGGTGAACTTCACCGTGAACGGCATCGTGTAGTACGTCGGATCGTCGATCGTCGTCTCGACGACGAGCGTGCCGAAGCTGGTGCGCGTGTAGCGCTCGACGGTGTGCAGCTTCTCGCTGTGCGGGTGGCCGCGGAAGTCGAACCAGAACTTGTCGTTGAACCCGATGGTGTCAACGACGAGCGTCTGGCCTTCGTAGTGGCCGATCGAGTTGCCATACCACGTCGGATCCGGATCGTCCGGGTGCTTGCGGCCATCGACGAAGATCTGCCGGTAGCTGTGGATGTTCCCCTCGAACAGGATGAACACGTGCGTCGGCGTTTGGATGATGCGCCACGGATAGGGCGACTGCCGCGGGACGCCGGTCGGCAGACAGTTCGCCTCCGGATCGTCTTTCGACTGGCGCGACGCCAGCTTCGCCTTGCCCGCCTCGTTGAGCGGAATCTCGACGCCCTTCGGCATCCCCTGCGCGAGATCGCCAACCGGGCCGCCGCCCTGCCACACGCCCGAGAAATCCGGGCGTCCGTCGGGCAGCTTCGGCGCCGGGCCCTGCGGCGCCGTACGTCCCCGGCCGCGCCCGGTGCTGAGGCCGCCCGATCCCGCGGGCGACGTCACCGCCGTGGGCGAATTCGCGCCGGTCGGATCCTGTCCCGCGCGCTGCTGCGCCACGAGCGCCGGCGCAATGGCTGTCGCTGTCGCCGCAATGGCCGCGGCAAGCATCGTTTTTGTCATGGTTCTCACTTCTTACTTCGCACTGGCGGGAGCCCCTTCCGGCGTCGCCGCGGATCGCGCGAACACGCGCTTGCCGCTCGCGAGCGTCACGTCGCGCGCGTTGGCCATCTTCGATCCGTCCTTGGCCATCGAGCCCTCGACGGTGATCTCGTCGCCGATCTTCAGCGAGTTGCGCGTCCAGCCCTGGCGCACGAGGACGTTCGGGCTCGCGAGCTCGAGATTCCACTCGGTCGCCTTGCCGTCCGGTTCCTTGACGTCGATGTAGAACCGCGCGTGCGGGTTGGTCCACTCGACGCGGACGACGGTGCCGTGCAGCTTCACGGGTTTGCTCGCGTCGTATTCGGCGGCAAACGAGTGATGCGCCGACGCCGGCACGACGGCGACGGCGAGCAGGGCGACGGACGCGGCGGACATGACGACGGCAGCTGATTTCGCTCTCATAGGACGTCAACCTCGTTGGGCATACTAGCGCAAACGGCCGCGGCCGTCCGTCGAAAATCCTACTGCGGGCCGGCGGGGCCGTTGACGTGCGTCAGATCCTGCTCGTTTTCCTGACAGATATATTCCATCAGCTCTTCGCCCCGCCGCAGCCCGGCCGTAAACGTCACCGTGAACGGCCGCGTGTAGGCGCCGGGATCGTCAATCGTCGTCGCGACGGTCATCGTCGTTTCATTCCGCCGCTCGAAGCGTTCGACGGTGTGCAGCCGCGTCGTGTGCGGGTGCGCGCGAAAGTCGAACCAGAATTTGTCGTTGTAGCCAATCGTGTCTACGACGAGCGCGTTGCCGTCGTAGTGGCCGATCGAATGGCCCCACCACGTCGGCGCGACGCGATCGGGATGCGGGCGGCCATCGACGAAGATCTGTCGGTAGCTGTGCGTGTTGCCTTCGAAGAGGATGAAGACGCGCTCCGGTGTCTGCACGATCCGCCACGGATACGGATCCTGACGCGGGACGCCGTCGGGCAGACAATGCGCGGACGGATCGTCCTGCGATCGGCGCGTCGCCATGAGCGCCTGCGCCGCTGGCGCGATCGGAATCGTCTCGCCGCGCGGCAGCCCAGCCGCGATGTCCGCAATCGGGCCGCCGCCCTGCCACACGCCTGACAAGTCCGGAATGCCGCCCGGCAGCCGCGGCACCTCGGCGGCGGCAATCGCAGGCGCCGGCGGCACGACGATCCGTGCCGGACGCGCGAGCGTCCGCATGACGGCCATCGCCGCGATCGCGGTGACGACGACGGCCGCCGCGGTCCAGATTGCCCTGCGTGTCACCCGACACGCATCGTAGCCGAAAGCTGCGTAGAATACGCCGCATGAAGGCACACACTTTCGCACGCGTCGGCGTCGTCGCGGCGCTCGCGTTCGTGGCCACCGCCTGCTCGCGCACGCCGACGGCAACACGCGTCGTCGATGACGCGATTGCGGCGATGGGCGGCAACGCGCTCAGAAGCGTGCGAACCATCGCGATGACCGGCGGCAGCGGGACGCGCCTGCGGCTGCAGCAGACGCGCCACGTCGCGGACGCGGAAGAGCCGGGCACGCTGAAAGACGTCGCGGAGGTCGTCGATCTCGACGGCGGACGCGCGTCGATGGACTACCGCGTCACCGAAGGCGGCTTCATGCAGCATCGCCACGAGGTGCTGACGACGCGCGGGGGCAAGGCGGTCGGCGTCGAGTACGTCGATCCGCGGCCGGTCGTCGCGACGTCGCCAGGCGGCCTGTTCTCGTGGGGCACGCAGAACTCGCCGGAGATGACGCTCCACCGCAACCTCGTCGGCATCCTGCTCGACGCCGCGGCCACGGCGGGCGACACGCCGGCCGACACGCGCGAGTTTGACGGCAGGATGGCGACGCACGTCGCCGTGCGGACGAAGAACGGAGACGACGTGTCGCTGTTCTTCGATCCGCAGACGAAGCTGCCGCTCGGATTCGAGACGACGGACACCGAGGCGCTCGACGGCGACGTGCCGGCGCAATATGTCTTCTCGGACTATCGCGCTGTTGGCGCGATCAAGCTGCCCTTCAAGACCTCGATTACGAAGAACGGCAAGAACTACTCCGACGTGCAGTTCGCGTCGGCGTCGGTGAACGACGCGGCGGCCGTCGAGAAGGAGTTCGCGATCCCCGACGCGGCGTCGAAGCAGGCCGACGAGGCGATTGCGGCCGGCGACTACTCGCCGGTCGAGATCTCGAAGATCGCCGACACGGTCTATTTCGCCAAGGCCTACTCACACAACAGCCTCGTCGTCGAATTCCCGCAGTGGCTCGCCGTCGTCGAAGCGCCGTACACGGACGCGCAGAGCCAGACGCTGGTGCGGATGCTGAAGGAGCAGTTCCCCGACAAGCCGATCAGGTATGTCGCGGTGACGCATCATCATTCCGATCACATCGGCGGCGTGCGCGGGCTCGCGGCGGCGGGCGCGACGATCCTCGTCGAGAAGGGCCACGCGCCGGCACTGACCGCGCTGCTCGAGGCGCACCACACGCATCCGCCCGATTCGCTCGAGGCGGCGCGGAGCGCGGGCGACAAGACCGGCGAGGTCGAGGTCTACGAGGAGAAGAAGGCGATCGAGGACGGCAAGCAGAAGCTCGAGCTCTACGCGTTCACGGGATCGCCGCACGTCGAGCCGATGGTGATGGCATACGTGCCGGGCGCGAAGGTGCTGTTCCAGAGCGATCTCTGGTTCCCGGGCACCGGCGGCGCCGGCACTCCCGCGGCGAAGCAGCTCTACGATTCGATCAAGGCGCTCAAGCTCGACGTGAAGATCAACGCCGGCGGCCATGGCGGCGTCGCGCCGTTCGCGGAGCTCGAGAACGCGGTCAGGAACGTACCGGCGGACGCGCAGGCGCTGTCGGGGCCCGCGCTCGTCGCGGCGCTGCAGCGCGGCGGCTACGTGATCGTGATGCGCCACGCGAGCTCGCCGTCGGAGAAGCCCGACGCGCAGCACGCCGATCGCGAGAACGTCGATCTCGAGCGTCAGCTCGACGAGACGGGACGCGCGACGGCCGACGCGATGGGCAACGCGTTTCGCACGCTGCGGATTCCCGTTGGCCAGGTGCTGTCAAGCCCGACGTACCGCGCGCGGGAGACCGCGCGGCGTGCTGGCTGGACCAGCGTGCAGCCGGCGCCAGAGCTGGGCGACAACGGCCGTGGTATGCAGCAGGTGGTTCCTGAAGCGCAGGCGGACTGGCTGCGGAAGCGCGTGGCCGACGCGCCGCGCGGGACGAACACGGTACTCATCACGCACGCGCCGAACATCTCGCGCGCGTTTCCCGAGGCCTCGACCGGACTCACCGACGGTGAAGCGCTGATTTTCGCGCCGGATGGCAAGGGCGGCGCGACCCTCGCCGCGCGCGTGAAGATCGACGACTGGCCGCGGCTCGCGCGCTGATCACTCGGTCGCGCGCGTCCAGCCCATCGCTTCCCACGCGCGTCGAATCCGATCGGGCCACGACTCCTCGTCGCTCGCCGCCTGCACGGCGCACGACGCGAGCGGCAGTATTCCCGCATAGAGCACCGCGTACTCGCGGCCGTTGGGGCCCGACCGTTCGATGCAGGTGACGAACCGGCTGGCGCATTGGAGGGTCCAAAGCACGATGTCGCTGGGGGGCATGCGCCGCGTAGTGCGGATGTAATGCCAACAACGCACCGACGATTCGTCGCGCGGTTTCTTCCGCCGCCGCTCATGGCGTCCCGCCTTTCCTGGCGCGCACGTAGAAAATACATGAGCTATGAAAAACCTTCCGGATGAGCTCGACACGGCTCAGCGATACACATGTCCGCGACGTGTCGTCGGACACTCCATGTAGTGCAGGCCTTCAGGCCTGCCTCGCGCGCGGGCACGCGGACCTGAAAGGTCCGCCCTGCATCGAGCTGAACACGCGCTCCGCTCGCGTCGATCATCGTCCCGCCGTACGCGCCGAGATATTCGAGGAACACCGTGACCAGGCCTTCGTAGCGCGCCTTCCCAGACGAAGCCGAACGGCAGGCCGTGCTCGCGCTGCGCGCGCGCGGCAATCCGGTCGAGCGCGTCGAAGTCGGCCGGCGGCGTCCGCATCAGGTCGGTGCGCCAGTAGAGCGTGCCCGCGTCGAGAAACCACGGCAGCGCATAGAGGACGCCGCGCCAGCGGCTCGCGGCGATCGCCTGCGGAAAGAAGTCGCCGGCGGCCGGCTGAAAGCCGTCGAGGCTGGCGATCCAGCCCGCGGCCGCGAACTCGGGCGTCCAGACGACGTCGAGCTGCAGGACGTCGGGATCGGCGGCATGCGCGTTCAGCCACTGCACGTAGAGCTGATGGCGCTGGTCGGCCGCGTCGGGCGTCGCGCGCAGCTCGACGCGCATCGACGGGTGCGCGGCGTGGAAGCGATCGAGCTGGCGGCGGATGGCGGCGGCTTCAGCGCCGACGGCGCTGCCGGCGAACGTCAGGACGTGCGGATTGCGCGGCCCGCCGCACGCGGTGGCGACGCCGAGCGCTGCCAGGAGCACCCCCGCGGCGGGTGTCGGCCGCATCCGACATTCTGGATACATGACCGGCGCACTTGCAACTCAAAGGATCCCGTCGGTCAGGAGGCCGGGGACGACGTGCAGTTGCTCGCGCGCGACGTGCAGATGCTCGCGCACGACATGCAGATGACTTGCGCAGGCTGTCAGACGACTGAGTGGACACGTCAGACGACTCAGTGGACACGTCAGAACGGCGTGCGCGAGCGGCAGATCCACTTGCGGAGCCGGTAGCGTCACGTGCGCGGGCGGCAGCACCGTCTGCGCGGGCGGCAGGGTCACGTGCGGAGGCTGCAGCGCCGTCTGCGCGGGCGGCAGCGTGACTTCCATGTAGTGCAGGCCTTGACGACTGCCCGACAGCGGACCTGAACGCCGCCGGCGGCTTATCGCCGACGCGGGCGCGGGTGCCGCGCGCACCCGACAATGCGCACGGCATCGGACCCGTCGATCGACCGGCCGGTGGTGGTCTCGCCGGTCAGCGACGCGCTCGTGTCGCCGCACGTCAGCCCGGTGTCGGTCGGACGGAACAGCATCACCAGATCGAGATCGCCGTCGTTGTCCACGTCGATGTACCGGCTGCCCACCGGCGCGGCGCCGGCCGGACCCAGACGCACGCTGGCCACCGAGACGCTGGCGGCGTCGAAGTCGAGCGCGTCTCCCGCGCTCGTGCTCGTCGTCAGAACGGCGACGGGGAACGGCTTCACGCGCCGCACGTTGATCTGGTTGCGCGAGTGCCACGGCCGAATCGACACGGCGACGTCGAGCGGGCCCACCGCGCGGATCTTGAAGCCGACCGATCCCCGAAAGTCTGGCAGCGTGAACGCGAGAGCGCCGGTGGCGTCCTGATCGGCGTCGATCGTCTCGACGACGTCGCCGGTCGTCGTGTCGTAGAAATCGACGAGCCAGTCGTTCGAGTGTCCCGGGACGTTCACCGTGACGCGTTCTCCCGAGAGCGGCCGCCACGGCCAGTCGGGCGCGGCAGACTGGACGTCGCGCACCCAGCCGGCCACAAGGCTGTCGTTGCCGAGCGCGCCGCCGATCAGATCGGCGCCCGGCGTCATGTCCAGCGGCGCGAACCCGGAGACATCGACGCCCGCGAGGAATCGCTCGACCGGCGCCGCGGCGTCCTGGTAGATCTCGTGCAGCGTCAGCGTGCCTCCGCCCGCGCACCGCGGGTCGGACGCGTACTGCGCGCCGAGCCGCGCATCGGTGCACAGGTTGTAGCCCTGGTCGTAGCCGTCTTCGAACCAGAGCATCCGCGCGTTGGTCGCGCCCGAGATCGCGCCCGCCCAGATCGCCTGGTTGACGCCGACCGGCGCACCGGCGCCGAGCACGACGGTGTTCGCCTTGTCGATCGGATACAGCGTGTCGAGCCCGCTCTCGCCGATGAAGATCGGTTTGGCGAAGCGCGACAGGTTGAGACGCACCTTGTCGAGAATCAGCTGATCGAGGTTGCCGTGGTAGGGCGGGAATCCGGCGTACGGATGCAGCTCCATGACGTCGATCGCGGGGCTCGACGACAGCGAGCTCCACACGTTCACGCCTTTCAGCGACGCGGTGACGAACCGCCCCGGATCGGCCGCGCGGATTCTCGCCGACGCCGCCTCGACGAAGGCGACGCCGTTGGTTTCGTTCACGTCCGCGGCCGTTCCCTGGATGTTGTCGATCTCGGAGAAGATCTCCCAGCCGACGATGTTGGCGTGCGACTTCCAGCGGGTGACGAGGGCCTCGGCCCAGCCGAGCCAGGCATCCTGCGTCGGCCCCGCGATCAGCAGATCCGACGGGCTCGTCGCGGAGCCGCAGCTGAGCGACGTGCCGCAGCCGACGGCGGCGCTGTTGAAGATGTTGTGCGACCAGCCCCCCAGCGTGTCGCTCCAGTTCGACCACACGTCGAGCACCGGCACCACGTACAGACCGGCCGCCTCCGCCGCGTCGAACACGTCGTCCCACGCGCAGGCCCACGCGGCGTCGATTTCGCCCGCGTAGGTCGGGTGGGGCTGGATGCCGTTGCTCACGTGGAGCCTGAGGATCTTCTGGTGCGCGGCGGCGGCGGCGATGAGCGCCTGGTACGTCGCGCTGGTCGCGTACGGATTTTCGCCGAGCAGCACCGTCGGCGTCCCCCCGACGCGGAAGAACAGCTCGCCCGGCGCGAGCGTCACCGGCGGCAGCGTGGGCGACTGCGGATGCACCCGGACGCTCGAGGACAAGATGCAGACAAGGGCGAGGAACCCCGTGATGGGCAGACGGCTCGCTGCGCGCATGACTCCTCCGGTGTGCGCGCCATTCTGGTTGAGCTGGCCGGCGATTTCAACTCAAAGCGTTTCCCGGCTATCCGCGCATCAGCAGCATCTTCAGCCGCGTCTTCCTGCTCGCGACGTGCGGGCTCGCGCCCGGGCGGGCGACCCACGACTCCACCTGCCGGAGCGTCACCGAGTGTTTCGTGCCGGCGGCGGGTTCACGGAGCGCGATGTCGAGCGGCGTGGCGGTGCCGACCTGCTCCATCCAGGGATCCTGGCGGAAGCGCGCGACGGCTTTGACGGCGGCGTCGTAGACCGAGTCGGCCTCGACGTCCACGGCGTGGCGGATGCCGCTCGGGCCGACGAAGCTGACGGAGCACGCGCGCGTCGGCATCGCCCGTCATCGATCGCCGAGCTCGACCGCGCCGCGCTCGAGAAACTGGCGAAACTCCGCCTCCGACTCGAAGCGCACCGTCATGCCGCGTTCGCCGTTCGAGATGGAGATCGAAAACTGGCCGCAGTGGCCGACGTCGCAGTGCCCCTGCTGGATCGTGACGCGCGGCACCGCCGGCGTGCGGCGGTCTTCCCAGGTGCGAATCTCCATCCCCGATCTCCGCGAGGCACAGCGTAGATCGTGGGGCGAAGAAAAAGCAAATCTCCGGCCGCCGTCGGAGCCGTATTTGTGCGAACGCACGACCGATCGTAGGATGCGCCTGACACATGGCTCTCGTGATCGTCGATCGCGGCCACCCCGAAGTGTTCGACTCGCTCTGGACGCGGTTCCGCACGTCGCAACTGGCGCAGGTGGTGTGGGACCGTCGCGTCGAAGGCGAACGGCGCGCCTACCCGCGCGGACAGGCCGAGCCATCGCCGGGGGATCGTCGAGGCGCGCCGTCAGACAGTTGGATGTCGATGCACTTCGTCGTCGTCGGCGGCAACGACTTCACCAGCGAGGCGTAGGCGTTCGCTGCGTCACCGCTGGGGCGTGACGAACACCATCTCGCGCAGCTCGCATTCGCCTTCCCACGCGGGCCAGTGCGTCTCGTGGAGCTGCATGAAGGCCCGCATGATCTCCACCGCGGCCTCGCGCGACGGCGCGTCCAGAATCGCGTAGCCGCCGACGACCTCCTTGGTTTCGGCAAACGGGCCGTCGGTCACATGGAGCCGTCCGCCGGACTGCCGGATGCGGACGGCGGCTGACGTTCCCGCAAGACCGCCCGTCTCCACGAGCGATCCGTTCTTGAGCGACGTCTCGATGAAACCGCCCATCGCCTGCATCAACGTCTGCGGCGGAGCGCCCTGACCCTCGGCCGATCGAACCAGTCCCAGAAACCTCATCGTCTGCCTCCTCATCTGGCGGCGCGTCTCGCGCCCTCATATGCTCGTCGAACGAGCGCGCGCCGGATCGACAATTGGGCTGGCGCCGTGCCGTGACTTCGAGCGGCCCACCGGCAGGCGTAGAATGGCCGTCCACACGCTACGCTCCAGAGGACGACGAGCGAAGGAGACCACTCTGATGGCGACGTCGAAGAAACGAAAAGCCGCGGGAACGAAAGCCGCTCGCATGCGCAAGCTCAGGGCCGCGGGCAAGAAGGCGGCGTCAACCCGCGCGCGCAAAGCGGCAGGCCAGAAAGCCGCCGCCACAAGGAAGCGCCGAGCGGCGGCTCGGAAGGCCGCGGTGACCCGGAAACAGAAGACAGTGGTTGCGCGGCCTGTCGCGAAGCCAGCGGACAAGGCCGTGGAGGCGGCACACGAGGCCGCAGCCACGGAGGTGATGCTCGACTCGCCGCTGCCGTAATCGAGCCTGCGAGGTGCGACATGGGCCGTACGTTCGGCGTGGTCCTGCTCTCCGCATTCATCGTCGGGGCGCCCCTCCCGCTGCGCGGTCAGACGCAGGCCGACCCAGGGCTGCTCAAATTCGAGGTCGCATCCGTCAAGCCGAACAGCTCCGATGCACCCGGCATCGGGGGCTTGGGGTTCGCTCCGAACGGCATCCGGGCGCGCAACGCGTCGCCCGCCACACTGCTGTGGATGGCGTTTGACGTGCAGCCGGATCAGATCGTCGACACGCCGTCGTGGGCCGCGAACGAGCGCTTCGACATCAATGCGAATATCAGCTCCGGGCAAATCTTCAACCCGACGACGATGTTCGCGCCGATGCTGCTCAACCTGCTTGTGGATCGGTTTCGGCTCGAGACACACCATGAAACCCGCGCGCTCGACGTGTACCGGCTGGTGCGCGTGCGCGCGGATCGACTCGGGCCGAAGCTCGCTCCGGCGGCAATCGACGCGTGCGCGCCCCCTGCCAAAACCGACGTCGCGTCGTTGAGAGCGGCGGCAAAACGCTGCTCGGGTGGTCCAGGTCCCGGAGGAATCAGCGTGCGCGGCATGCCTCTCGCGGCGCTGGCGAAGTTCATGGGGCCGTCGGCCGGGCGCGTGATCGTCGACGCTACCGGTCTGACCGGAAATTGGGATCTGGATCTCACGTTCGTGAATCCCGTCGAGAATCCTGGTAGCGATGGGCCGTCGCTGTTCACCGCGCTGCAAGAGCAGCTCGGCCTGAAGCTCGAAGCGGCCCGCTCGCCGGTCGACGTGATCGTGATCGATCACCTGGAGAGGCCGACGCCGGATTAGCCGCATGATCGAGAAGCTCTTGATCGTGGTGAGCGTCACCACGCTGGCGATGCTCAGCCCCGGCCCGGATATGGCCCTCGTCATGCGCAACACGCTCACGGGAAGCCAGCGGCGGGGCGGGTTGACCGCATTGGGCGTACTCAGCGGAAATCTCGTTCACATTGGCTACTGTGTATTCGGCATCGCGCTGTTGCTGTCGCAGAGCCCGACGGCCTACACAGCGCTGCGGATCGCCAGCGCCGCGTATCTTGTATATCTCGGCACCCGGTCCTTACGGAATGTGACGGGCACCGGCGCCGCGGGCGCCTCCGCTGACACACGACACCCCTATGGGGAGGGGTTCATCAACAACCTGTTGAACCCGAAGGGAAGCCTCTTCTACCTCGGCGTCTTTTCGCAGGTCATCACGCCGGAGACGTCGCGATGGCAGACCATCTCGTTGATTGCGGCCATGTTGAGCGTGAGTGCTGCGTTTTGGGTGCTGTTCGTCCACACACTCCACCTGCCAGTCATTCGGGTGGGACTGGCGCAATGGGACATCGCGATCAACCGCGTGTTCGGCGTCGTCCTGATTGTCATCGGCGCCAGCGTCGTGTTCCTCAAGTGATGGCGACCGGTGACGACGTTCACCATCCGATCCGGCGTCGACGACGATTGGCCGCACATGCAAGAGGTCCATCGCCATGCCGGGCGCGCAGCGTGGGCGCACATTCTATCGACGGCGGCGCTCGACAACCTGTCTGCGTCTGAGCGCTGGCATCCTCGCACGGGCACGACGGTGTTCGTCGCGGAACGCGGCGACGCCGTCGTGGGCTTCGCTTGCTGTGGTGCTGCGAATGAGACCGATGCGCCGAACGCCGGCGAGATCCGCGCGTGCTATGTCGCGCCGCACGCGTGGGGAACGGGAATTGGCCAGGCGCTGCTCGCCGCCGCGGTCGAGCATCTCCACGCATCGGGCTTCGAGGAGGCGATTGTGTGGACGGAGTACCGGAATCATCGCCCGCTGTGCTTCTATCGCGCCGCCGGCTGGCGACTCGACGGCGTCGAGCGGCGCTATCTCGTGCACGGCGCGGAAGTCCGAGAGCTGCGTCATCGACGTGCGTTGAGATGACTGTCCTTTCCCGCTGTCGTCCGCCGCGACGTTCGCCTGCCCCCTCGCCGCAGCTGACGGCCGTGAGTCGTCGCGCGTGGTTCGTGGTGATGCTGATGCTCTGCGCTGGCGCGCTGCTGGCGGCCGAGCGGACGACCATCGCGGGCGTCGTCGTCGACGGGCGAGGCCGTCCCGTGTCGGCAGTGCGCATCCGCGTGACGCGCGGCACCGAACGCGCGACCGCGAGCACCGACGCCAACGGCCGGTCCTCGCTGCCGGTCAACGGCTCTGGTCAGTATCAGCTCGAGGCGACCGACGGCCGCATCGCGCGGATTCGCCGCGTCGTGGTCGTGCGTTCGAGAGAGAAAGTATCGTTGCGACTGGTCCTGCCGAGCGAACGCATCATCGGAGGCGCCGAGGTCGCCCCGCCTCCGCCCGTGCCGCCACCGCCGAAGTGAAGATGAAGGTGGGCGGCTGGAAATGCTCCGACGAGGTCGTGGAGAACTGGCGGTGAGGCAGGGATTCGAACCCTTTTAGATGGTATTCCGTAACGCAGTGATCTGACGCCGCTTGCTGGTCCAAGACGCTGATTCGATTCAGGTTCCAGCCGTTCAGTTCGTCCTCTAAAATCCTCTGCCGTTCTCCCCGATCGACCGTGGTCGGGGAGCCCACGGGGAGACGAAATCCCACTCGCAAAATCTGTCGTTCGTGTCGGCTCCCCAGGACTTGCACCGCGTGCGCCTCTTTGGGGTGTTTTGACTCTAAGGGCCACTATGGCCTGGGAGGGGGCTGGCGGGATTCCGCGATCCTGTCGAGCAGATCCTTGGGGGATCCCATCCAGACTACGAGGGCTACCCAGCCGGGAAATCACTCCACCTCAAAGCGGGCACCGCAACGGAGAGCGCTGATTCAATTCCAGTGTCGACGGCTTGAACGAATTCGGAGTGCTTGTGTCAGGACTTCTTGGCCTCGTCAAACTCGACTCGGAAGACGTTTCGTAGCTGGCCTTTCCCAACTACCGTGCTCGACACCTTGATCCTTGCCCCATGCTGGTGGGCTACAAGCTGGGCCACGTACAGCCCGTTGCCTGAACCTTCTCCCTTGGTTGTCGCCCGTTTGCCTTTCTGAAATATTTCATCAGTCAGCGGCTTGTCGCCAGGGGCAATGTTCATGACCTGTAGCACACAGCCACTCTTGGTTCGATCCAAAGTCACGTGGACTTCCGTATTTGGGACGGCATAGCGAAGGGCGTTCTCGATCAGTACCATCGGAATAATCGGAAAGGTCTTGTCTGACGCCGCAATCCTCACGTCAAAGCCGAATGGAGCTGCCAGGCCTAGTCGATGAGGGCTGTCTGGAGGCCTGTTAATCCTCACGCACTTGTCGACGATTCGATAAATTTCAATAACTCCCTTCAAGGGCAGCGTAGCGAGGCTTTCGTTTGCCAAAATCTCCAGCACCTCGAACTGCTGCGACATGACTTCAGCACTCTTGAGAATCCTCACCAGCTCCGGTCTTGCGGAATCAGGATCGTGCGGAGATTCAGATTGGCACAGCCTTTCGGCGTTCAACTTAATATTACGATTCAACTTGCGAATTTCATGCAAAGCCATCGACCTACGTCGGATTCCTTCATCGATTACCGCCTCGCGTTGACGTCTAGCCGCCATGATTACTTCTGAAGCAGATATGACTGATTCGACACTGACTTTAGCTTCGGGATGCGCCTTGGCCATTCGCTTTTCTTGCTCGCCACCAACTCTCGGAAACGGGATCACGCTGGTGATTGCGAACTTCAGATCCCCCTCTTGAAACGGAACACTAGAAAATCCAAAGGGGCATTGAACCACTGAGTTCGGCGTAGCGTGTCTAGCACTGAGCGACGCATAATGGTCGCGGCACTGTGGGCTCTTCGCAAAGTGCCTCCGACATGTAGCGGGTGTTGCTTGCCACAGTCCGTCCCGAGGAGTATCGATCGCGGTCAAATCGACCACCGGAAACGGAGATAGCTTCAGCAGGTCACTCGCCATGCCTCACACTCCGAGGTACGACCGCACGACTAACTCAGCCATCTTCTCAACCAAGCCGATTGCGACCTTCTGCATTAGCTCCTGGCCGACGACATCAGCAATGCGCTCTTTCAGCCTCGCCAGCTTGCGCGGGCTCTTTAGGCCGCGAACGAACAAGTCTTGCCATTCACGGTCACTGTCTGAACCAGGCCGGATATCACAAACCGCAAGTACGCTCCGCCACAAATTTTCAACGCTATGCGCCTTTCGCAGCGCCTCCTCGATCCGCTCTAGTGATTCGCTGATCCCGGCATCCTTTGCGAGCACGCCGTCAGCGAGCCGAAAGAATTCAGCATGTTCTGTTCCAAGCGCCTTTGACGTATAGGCCAGAACGACTGTAGCTGGATTTACGCGCTTGATGTGGCGTAGCAGCGACAGCCCTTGGTCGTTGCCAAACGCAGCTCCAACATTGCCGAAATCAAGAAGGATGAGATCATAGAGTCGCCTTTCAATCAAATCAAGATTGCTGCGATCAATATCTGCGCAGTAGTCGACTGAAAATCTTGCGCTTTTCAGATCTTCGATGATCTCTGGCCTCTCGTCGTCAACGACGAGTATTCGACTGCGACGGAGCAATTCATCGCGCGGAAGCGTGACCTTGATGCCGTCGATCTGTTTCTTTGAAAATATCATCGCGGTCCACCGGCGTTGCAAACACAATGCATGTTGGCAGCTGGCCCCCCAAATGACCAACAGCGCCACCTGCTAATAAACGCAATGGAAATGTTGCGGCAGGAATGCTGCGCGATGCGCGCGCCCGATGTCAACGGTTTAACGTGTCCGCAGATCGCTGACGCGAGCCGACGAGTAGGCCTAAACGCTCGGAATTACGGCAGTTGCGCCTGTAGGTGCTATATCAGCAAGGCTGCCAGAAAGCTTTCCACCCCACCGACAGCAGAAGTCATCAAGCTCTGAATTCAAAATCTCATTTCGGGGTGGCCACGCTACATCATCGTGAGCCGTGAGAGGCCAGATCGTTACGGTCTTGTCGCGCCAATAGATCGGCTCCGGGAAGAAACGGGTGAAATCGGTGCGCCTACGGTCATTAGGTGGAATGACGACATGCATTTGAAGCAAGAGTTGACCGGTGGTGAACGTGAGTGCGTAGGCGCCCAAACGCTTGAAGTGACGTTCGGCAGTTGCGCTGGCGCCAAGTGGGAGGCCAGTCATGTGGCCAGTGCGACCTGGGACGTTGAACCGGCCCAGCCATACTCTGAAATTTGTCTCTGGTGGGAGTAGTGTCAGGATAAAACGCTTACGCTCGATTCTGCTGTAGAGAAACGGTGGTTTGTTATAAGCGTGATTGTGGACAACAAGGGTCTTGAATGCCCATACCGCAATCGCTAGGCAGTCCTCGACTTCCAGCGCACGTGGCTCACCGGAGAGCATCATTCGTTCAACCACGGGCTTGAAGAATTCGTTCTCAACCCTTCCCAATCGTTCGTGATTACACTGATGGCAGAGACACTGGGGCTTCTCGTCCATCCGGCGAGAACGACGAACGATGTTGACCGTCTCTGTGGTTCCCTCGCCACGCTGTACGATGGTAAAAAGGTCATCCTCCTTTGGCCTTGCTGGTTGGATGGATCGAATTGCGTCGGTCATCCAATCCGACCAGATGTGTTCTCTAGTTAACGGCTGTCCTTTGTCAGTCGAGCAGAACAGGCACGTAGTCGAACGGTACATGAAGCGCCTACTTCACCTTTTCCTTGGCCTTCCGCCGCTCCGCCCAATACTTCTTCATCCGAGCGCTAACGGCCTTGCGGGCTGCGGCGGACATCTGACGGGTGCGCTTCTCGGCCTTCTGGATGGATCGCTTCACAGCACGACGTGTGCCCTTCAACTCCGGGAAGGTTCTCTCGATGGCGATGATCTCGGCGCGGAGCTGCTTCAGGGCAGTCTCGGCTCCGGTCCGGGCAAGTTCTTTCAGTCGGTCGGTGCTCAGGGTCTGGGCTCGTCGTGGCACGCTGTCCTCCGTGAACGGTGATGCTATCAGACCGCCAGCCCGTCTTCTAAGCGGCGGTGACTCAAGGAACAGGCAGGATTCCTAGCAAGGTGCTCGAAGTGAGCGGCCATGCCGTTGGTGCCCGTCTTGTGAGGTCGAACAGGCTCCTTGCACTCGACACACCGTCCTCTAGCGCCTGTTCGTAGTGCTTCGTCAACGGTTATGACTACCCAGCGGAACACTTCACAGAAGTCCGCACCCTTTGCACTCGAAACCGACTTCTCCCTGGACGCCAGCTCTGTCTTTGGAATCGTCATCCACTTCTGGACTTCGCACTTCGTGCTGAGGGGTTCGAAGCGGCCTGGGAACGGTGGGAGAGACGGCATCGGCATTGGCTTCTCCATGGAGGTGGAGCCTAGCAGATCGGCCCATCTGCTGTCGTGGGTGGAGTTGCCCCGTCTAATGTGTTCCGGTTTTGTTCGCTCTCGGCTGACTTGGATGATGGTGTTGACCTGTGGAGTTGATGGAGTGTGTGGAGTGTCGCCCCGCTCCATCTACTCTATGGACTCCACGGAAAGCTCCGATCCAATCCTGTCCCGCTCTTTGCTACCGGCGGCGGTTGGTAAAGTGATTCGTTCTAAACGGAATGCTCCAATTTTAGGATTGAACTCTGTGATGCGCCATGATGGGCCGATCAACATGATCGATCACGAGGACATCGACAGGCGCCTTCGTTGATTCAAGCTTCAGCCCGAGTTGTTCTTTCACAGCAGTGAAAAGCGAAGGACCATTCGGATCGACAGTAATGCCGTTGAGCCTGACGCCTAGTTCATACATTACGTTCGGGTTGGGATCTAAGCCCGAAAGATCGGCGATCACGATGTCTGCGCGACAAAGGTCTCGGATGATCTCGGCGTTGATGTCGAAAGATTGACCGGATCGAAAGACCTCGTAACGGTCGCGCAGGTCGGCGGCTTCAATCGGTCGCTTAATGTTGTTCTCGAAGAACGCGGTGAGCTGTGCCTCGTTCCTACTGCCCCCATCAACAAAAGGCATGATGACGAAGACTCGTCGAGTGGCTCGTTCAGCGGCCGACATAGGTGTGTGAAGTCAATTTCGTCAGAATCGATAAACCAAGCGCATGACTCTCTCTCGATGGCGGTCAGAGTTCTACGGCTAGCGGGACACCGACTTGCTGCGCTACAGGCGTCCAGATGTCTACGTCCTCGGCAGCGGTCTGAATACTCACTACCAGCGCGTAGCGGGCGCCGAACTGGCTCCGATCCCGCTTCGGCTGCTCCTTCCACCAACCGGATACCGGGTAGATGCCGATCACACCTCGATCCGCGAGTTCGGCGGCGCTACCGTGCCAGATGTCCGCGTGCAGGGAACCACGGTGACGCAGTTGATCACCCAAAACCCACTCTGCCGAATCAGAAGACGTCGTCGGCTGCTCACCATCCTCGGCGAC
>CAZOIK010000151.1:0-14799 GCA_964579765.1 uncultured Bifidobacteriaceae bacterium | reverse complement strand
GAGCGACCAGCCGAACGCGCCGAGGTTCTGCCGCAGCTGCTCTTCGTTGCGCGCGCCCATGATGACCGAGGCGACGGTCGGGCGGCTCGTCAGCCAGTTGAGCGCGATCTGCGGCACCGTCTTGCCCGTGTCCTTGGCGACCGCGTCGAGCGCGTCCACGACGCGGAAGAGCAGGTCGTCCGGAACCTGCGGTCCCATCGCTGCCGTGACCGGCAGGCGACTGACGGCCGGCGGCGGTTGGTTGCGCCTGATTTTTCCCGTGAGCCGTCCCCAGCCGAGCGGGCTCCAGACGACCGTGCCGACGCCCTGGTCGTGGCCGAGCGGCATGAGCTCCCACTCGAAGTCGCGGCCGACGAGCGAGTAGTACGCCTGGTGCGCGACGTAGCGCGACCAGCCGTAGCGGTCGGAGGCGGCGAGCGACTTCATCAGATGCCAGCCGGAGAAGTTCGAACAGCCGATGTAGCGGACCTTGCCGGCTTTCACGAGCGAATCGAGCGTGCTGAGCGTCTCCTCGACCGGCGAGAGCGCGTCGAAGCCGTGCATCTGATAGAGGTCGATGTAGTCGGTGCCGAGACGCTTCAGGCTGGCGTCGCACGCTCTGAGTAGATGATGGCGCGAGTTGCCGCGGTCGTTTGCGCCCGGTCCCATCGGGAAGGACGCTTTGGTCGCGACGATCACCTGGTCGCGTCGTCCGGCAATCGCTTTGCCGAGGATCTCTTCGGCCATGCCGCCCGAATAAACGTCGGCCGTGTCGAACATCGTCACGCCCGCCTCGAGGCAGATGTCCACGAGCCGCGTCGCGTCCTTGACGTCAGTCGCGCCCCACGCGTTGAAGAACTTGTTGCTGCCGCCGAAGGTGCCGGTGCCGAAACTGAGCACCGGCACCGTGAAGCCCGAGCGTCCAAGCTGCCGGAATTCCATGCCCACGATTATCACGTAGGGCGGGCCTTTCAGGCCCGCCATTGGTAAAATCCGCCGCATGAAACTCTATCTCTCGCTCCTCGTGCTCGTGGCGGCGGCGGTCGTGTCGGCGCAGGAGGCATCGTTCTACGACCTGAAGACGAAGACGCTGCTCGGCAAGCCCGCGGATCTCTCGCAATATCGCGGCACCGTCAGCCTCGTCGTCAACGTGGCGAGCAAGTGCGGGTTCACGCCGCAGTACGAAGGCCTCGAGACGCTGCAGCGCGAGATGAAGGGCAAGCCGTTCAACGTCCTCGGTTTCCCGAGCAACGACTTCGGCCAGCAGGAGCCGGGCTCGCCTCAGGAGATTGCGCAGTTCTGCAAGCTCACGTACGACGTGACGTTTCCGATGTTCGAGAAAGTCGTCACGCGTCGCGGCGCCGGACAGTCGCCCGTTTACGCCTTCCTCGGCCGGTCGGGCCACCTGCCCGCCTGGAATTTCTCGAAGTATGTCGTGGACAAGCAGGGGCGCGTCACGGCGTTCTTCCCGAGCGAGGTCACGCCGGAGGACCCGGCGCTGCGCGACGCGATTGCGAAAGCGCTGGCGAAGTGACAAAAAAAGCGCGGAGCCGGCGACCCGATCGCCGCTGCTCCGCGCCAGAACTTCTGACTTCTTACTTCTTGTTCTCGTCGCAGCCGTAGTTGAAGACCGACCGTGCGCTCTCGGCCTTGAACTCGCGCATGCCGTTGCTGCCCGCCGCGCCCATCATGCCGGTCACTTCCGCCCGGTAGCCGGCCCACGGCGTCATGTCGAGGCCGGTGATGTGCAGACCGAGCGGGGGAGGCGGAGGCGGCGGCGGCGCTGCGGGGGCCGGCGGCGGACCACCGCCCTGACGGCCGCCACGGCCACCCTCGGCGCCCGCGCCACGGCCGCGGCCACCGCCACGGCCGGCATTGGCCGGAGGCGGAGGCGGAATCACCACGCCCGCGAGCACCCAGGGCGATTTGGCCGAACCGTCGCCGCGCACGCAGCCAATCACAGTCTGTTCTGTCTGGGCTGGAGGCGCCTGCTGCGCCACCACCATCGCCGTGGCTGCGCAGATGACGGCGACACCGCCGAGCACTGCAAGCTTCATTGTGTGTTCTCCTTCTCCCGTAGCGATAAGACCGGCCAAGACATTAGATCAAACGGGTGTCAAACACAATTGGCGGCCACGCCATGCCGCTTTGCTATGCCAGTGCGCGGACAAGCTCGCCGACGTCCTGAAGGCGATCGACGTGCTCGATGCGATCGAGAGCCGTGGCCATCCGCCCGGCGCTCATGGTGAGCTGCGCACAGTCGGTGAACTTCTCGTGCAACTCGGCCCTGGTGAAGGGCTTCTCGGGTCCGCCCCGATAGCGGTCGTCGGCCGGCTGGACGATCGTGCGCCCGTCGATCAGATCGATCTCGACGATGCTGCGGATTTTGTCGAAGCCCTGCGCCTCGATGGCCGGATCGAAGACGGTGGTCACGCGCCGCATCATCTGCTGGACCGGCGCGCTCTGCACGAACCCGTCCGTGAACTCGCGCACGCCGGCCTTGCGAGAGACGATGAGGCTCGCCATCAGGAAGGGCAGGCAGAACTTCGCCTCGAGCTCGTTGGTGGCGATCTTGTAGCGCAGCGGGTCGAGCACGTTCGACCCCGCGCGCACGCGCACCGCCTTGATCTGATCGGGCTTCAGGTCGTGATCGACGACGGCTTTCAGCATCGCGTCCATCGTCGGATGGCTCAGTGAGCCGCACGGGTAGGGCTTGAACGACGAGCCCGGGCTCACGATCGTGTACGGCCGTCCGAGCACCGGAATCAGCCGGTCGAGATCCGCGCCGCCGCCGAACACCTGGAAGAACCCCCACTGCCCGTCGAGCCCGTCGTCTCCGCCCGTGAAGCCGCGCGACGCCAGCTCGGCCGCGACGACGCCGTTTTCCGCGGCGCGCGCCGAGTGCAGCGGTTTGGTCATCGATCCGAAGTTGACGCGGATGCCGCTCGACATGCTCGACGCGATCGTGAGCATGTGCCGCACCTGCGCACGCGGCAGGTGCATCAGCTTCGCGGCGGCCGCCGCGGCGCCGAACGTGCCGATCGTGCCGGTCGAATGAAAGCCGCGCGTGTAGTGTTCGGGGTCGATCGCTTCGGCGATCTTGCACTCGACCTCGAAGCCGATGAGAAAGGCTTCGAGAAAAGCCGCGCCGGACGCATGCGCGCGTTCGGCGACCGCCAGCGACGCGGCCAGCGCCGGCACCGTCGGGTGCGTCAGCAGCCCGAACGTGCGATCCGGCGTGGTTGACAGCTGCGTGTCGTCGTAGTCCATCGCGTGGCCGCTGGCGGCGTTGAGCAGCGCCGCGTGCGCCGCCGACGTCGTCATCGGCTCCGCGCCGAGCGACGACGCCTCGTGTGCCGCGCTCACCGTCCGCACGTACTCACGCACGATCGCCGATCCCGTCACCGTCGAGCCAGCCAGGATCACGCCGAAGCCGTCGACGAGGCACCGCGTCGCCTGCGCGACGACGTCGGCCGGCATCGCCGCGAGCGTCGTCGTCGTGATGAACGCGGTCAACGCGTCGGTGGTGCCTTTGATGGCCGCCTTCTCGACCTTCTTCGGTCTGGGGACGGCCGGGGCGGCCAGCGCAGGCGTGGACGCGAACGTCGCGCCCGCCGCGCCGGCTGCGGCGACTTTGAAGAAATCCTTGCGCGAAAGTTTCATGGCAGGAGCTCCTCGACAATTTTCAGGCCGCGACAAATGTGAGCCGCCGCATCGCCGACATTATGTATGATTGCGCCGCCATGCCGTGGACACAGGTTTACGCGCCGATCGGCGGCTCGATCGGGCTGTCGGCGCTCGCCGCCGCCGTTCCCATCGTCGTCCTGTTCGTCATGCTCGGCGTGCTGCGCAAGCCTGCCTGGATCGCCTCGCTCGCCGCGCTGGTGTCGGCGCTCGTGGTGGCGCTGACCGTGTACGGGATGCCGGCGCGGCTCGCCGCCATCTCGACCGCGTACGGCGCGGCGTACGGGCTGTTTCCGATCGCGTGGATCGTCTTCGCCGCGATCATGCTCTACCGTCTCGCCGTTGACACGGGCAAGTTCGAGATCATCAAAGACTCGGTCGGCGGCCTCACCGACGATCGCCGGCTGCAGGCGATCTTCATCGCGTTCTCGTTCGGCGCGTTCATCGAGGGCGCGGCCGGCTTCGGCGCGCCGGTGGCCGTCTCGGGCGCGATGCTCGCCGGCCTCGGCTTCTCGCCCTTCTATGCCGCCGGCATCTGCCTCCTCGCCAACACGGCGCCGGTCGCCTTCGGGTCGATCGGCATTCCGATCACGACGCTCGCGAACGTGACGGGGCTGCCGGTCGGCGCCGTCAGCGCGATGGTGGGCCGCCTGTGTGCGATGGTGTCGGTGGTCATTCCCGGCTATCTGATCGTCGTCATGTCGGGACGGAAGAAGGCGATGGAAGTGCTGCCGGCGATCGTCGCCTGCGGCGTGTCGTTTGCCGGCGTGCAGTTCACGTTCTCGAATTTCGTCGGCCCCGAACTGACAGACATCGCGAGCTCGCTGACCTGCATCGTCGTCATGGTGGTCGTGCTGAAGCTCTGGAAGCCGAAGCACATCATGCGGCTCGAGAGCGACCAGCCGATGGCGACCTCGACGGCCGCGCCCCGTGGTCAGGGCGTCGCGGCGACGCTGGCGGTCGCGAAACACTCCGGCCGCGAGGTCTTCGTCGCCTGGTCGCCGTATCTGCTGCTGGTCGTGTTCGTGTTGTTCTGGGGCGACGCCGCCATCAAGCTGCGGCTCAACGCGTGGATGCACCACTGGCAGCCGTCGTGGCTGCCGCTCGCCCCGAGCGGACTGAACCGCCTGATGGTGCCGGGGCTGCACAACCAGATCACGCAGATGCCGCCGGTGACCAAGCAGCCGGCGCCGTACGGCGCGCTGTTCGAGATGAACTGGCTGAGCGCGTCGGGCACCGCCTGCTTCTTCGCCGCGATTGCGTCGGCGTTCGTGCTGCGCATCAGCCCCGGGAAGTTCGTGCAGACCTACGTCGCGACGTTCCGGCAGCTGGCGAAGGCGATGGTGACGATCGCGGCGATGCTCGGGCTCGCGTACTTGATGAACTACTCCGGCATGACGTCTACGCTCGGCCTGTCGCTCGCGGCGACGGGCAAGGGGTTCCCGTTCTTCAGCGCCGTCGTTGGATGGATGGGCGTGTTCCTGACGGGCAGCGACACGTCGGCCAACGCGCTGTTCGGCAACCTGCAGGTCGTGACGGCCAACGCGCTGCACCTGAATCCGGTGTTGACCGCGTCGGTGAACTCGGCCGCGGGCGTCATGGGCAAGATGATTTCAGTCCAAAGCATCGCCGTCGCCGTGGCCGCGACCGGCATGTCGCTGGAGGACGAGGGCCGGCTGTTCCGCTTCACCATCAAGCACAGCATCTTCCTCATGGTCGTCGTCGCGGTCATTTCGTTGCTGTACGCCTACGTATTTCCTCACGCCGTGCCAATGCCCTGACGGGAATCGCCCTTTTTCTTTGGTGTAATCTGTCGAGCGGAGGCCAGCAATGAAGGTCCGTCTCTTTGCCACGTTCGCCGTGAGCGCGTCGCTGTCGCTCGGGGCGGTCCTCGCCGCGCAGACGGCGACGCCGTATTCGCCGCCGAAAACGCCGTGGGGCGATCCCGACCTCGCGGGCTCGTACACGAACACGCCGGAGAGCGGAACGCCGTTCGAGCGGCCGGCCGAGTTTGCCGGCAAGACGCTCGATCAGGTCACGCCCGGGGAACTCGCCAGGGCCATCGCCCAGCGGAACGAGCGGAAGGTGGAACGCGCGCCGCTGCTCGGCGGCGAGACGGGCACGGGCGCGGGCCCGACCCACTGGTTCGAGGACTACGGCGCGAAGAACAGCCGCGCCTGGATGGTGTCGGATCCACCCGACGGCCACATCCCGCCGATGACGGCCGAAGGCCGCGAGCGGGCGGCGGCCGCGCAAGCCGCGCGGCGCGGCAACGGGTTCGACAGCGGGCCGTTCGACGGCCCCGAAGACTTCACGCTCTACGATCGCTGCATCACGCGCGGACTGCCCGGTTCGATGATGCCGGCCATTTACGGCAACTCGTACCGGATCGTGCAGGGGCCCGGCTACGTCGCGATTACGTACGAGATGGTGCACGACACGCGGCTGATCCCGCTCGACGGCCGCCGCCACGCCGACCCGTCGATCCTGCTCGACATGGGCGACGCGCGCGGCCACTTCGAGGGCAACACGCTCGTCGTCGAGACGACGAACTTCACGGCGCGGTCGGCGTTCCGCGGCGCGTCAACGCACCTCAAGCTCACGGAGCGCTTCAAGCCGACGGGCCCGAACACCGTCGAGTGGTCGGCGACCGTGGACGACCCGCACACGTGGACGCGGCCGTGGACGTTCGGCATGCGGCTGACGAAGGACGCCTCGCAGCAGGTGTTCGAGTACGCCTGCAACGAAGGCAATTACGGCCTGCGCGACATCCTGAGCGCGGCGCGGTCGGAAGAAGCGACAGCCGCGGGAGCCGTGGCCAGGTAGGGCGACCCGACCCGCCCTACGTCCTGCTCGCGGTGGTCGCGCGTTCCCACGTCGCCACGACCTGCGTGACGATCTCGTCCACCGCCACGTCGTTCTTCACCTGCGCGAACACCGTCGGTCCGTCGCCGCGCATGCGTTTCGCGTCACGCGCCATGACGTCGAGATCCGCGCCGACCAGGGGCGCGAGGTCGGTCTTGTTGATCACGAGCAGGTCGGACTGCGTGATGCCGGGCCCGCCCTTGCGCGGGATCTTGTCGCCGCCCGAGACGTCGATCACGTAGATCGTGTAGTCCACGAGCTCGCGGCTGAACTGCGCGGCGAGGTTGTCGCCGCCGCTCTCGACGAGCAGCAGCTCCGGCTTGAGATCCTCCATCAGCGTCTCGAGCGCGACGAGGTTGTGGCTGATGTCCTCGCGGATGGCGGCGTGCGGACAGCCGCCGGTCTCGACCGCGCGGATGCGCCGCTCCTCGAGCGCGTTGTGCCGGATGAGAAACTCGGCGTCCTCGCGGGTGAAGATGTCGTTGGTGACGACCCCGAGACTGTGCGCGCCGCGCAGCTTCCGACAGAGGGCGAGCATGAGCGCCGTCTTGCCGCTCCCGACCGGGCCGCCGATGCCCACCGTGAAGCTGCGCGCGGTGTAGTCGCGCGCGCGCGGCGCGTCGCGCTCGTGAAAGAGTCCCGGGTGATCGTGGTGTTCGTGCGTGTGCGGATGTCCGGTCTGATGCATCGTCCCCTCTGGTAGGGCGGCCCGGCCTACGAACGCCCTACGACTGAAACAATCTCGAGTACAGCCGGTCGTGCGACGCCTGCCAGAGATCGACGAGCGGCGCGGTCTGGGCCGCATCGTCGATCGTCAGGTCGTGGCATCGCGCGGTTGTGCGATCCAGCGCGTCGGCGCATTCCGACAACATGCGCTGCGCGTCGGTCGTGCCGGCGATCCCCAGCCGGACCGCGGCCGAGAGCGTGCCGCGGGCGACACCGAACAGGAACATGCTCGCCGCCGTGTCCCGGTCCACGTCGAGCACCGCCAGCGTCGCGCCGAAAACCGGCGCGAAGTGACGGGCGCCCGGTCGTGCCTTCACGCCGTCGCAGAAGCCGCGTACGTGCGCGAGCGGAAAGGAGCGCTCGATCGTGCCCAGCCACGCGCGCCCCTGCACGCGGCTCGCGCGGTTCGCGACGCCGTTGCGCAGAAACGCGTCCTGCCGTTCGTCGATCGCGAACAGCCGGTCCACGTCGTCGAAGGCCGCCAGCACGAACGGCAGCGCGCTCTGTCCCGCCTGCACGACGAGGTCGCGCACGAACGCCGGCAGCGACGCCGCGTCGACCTCGCCCTGCTGCCACGCGGCCTCGAGCCCGAACGAGTGCGCGAACCCGCCGGCGGGAAACGCCGAGTCAACGAGCTGCCACACGCGCCAGGTGGACTGGCTCATCAAAAGAGGAAATATCGCTGCGCCAGCGGCAGCACGCTCGCGGGTTGCGACTTCAGCACCTCGCCGTCGGCCGTGACGACGTAGGTCTCGGGATCGACGGTGATCGTCGGCAGCGCGTCGTTCAGCTTCATGTCGCGCTTGCCGAGCGGGCGGCACCCCCTGACGGCGGTGAGCCGCTTGCCGACGCGCAGACGGTTTGCGATGCCCGCCTCGAGCGAGGCCTTCGAGACGAACGCCAGCGAGACAGCTTCCGTCGCGCGGCCGAACGCGCCGAACATGGGCCGCATCAGCACCGGCTGCGGCGTCGGAATGGACGCGTTCGCGTCGCCCATCTGCGACCACGCGATGAAGCCGCCCTTGACGACGAGCTCCGGCTTGACGCCGAAAAACTCGGGCCGCCACAGCACGAGATCCGCGAGCTTGCCGACTTCGACCGACCCGATCTCGTGCGAGACGCCGTGCGCGATCGCGGGGTTGATCGTGTACTTCGCGATGTAGCGCCGGATGCGCAGGTTGTCGTTGTCGCCCTGCTCGCCGGCGAGGCGCCCGCGCTGCTTGCGCATCGAGTCGGCCGTCTGCCACGTGCGGCAGACGACTTCGCCGACGCGCCCCATGGCCTGGCTGTCGCTCGACATCATGCTGATCGCGCCGAGATCGTGCAGCACGTCCTCGGCCGCAATCGTCTCGCCGCGAATGCGGCTCTCGGCGAACGCGACGTCCTCGGGGATGTCCTTGTCGAGGTGATGGCAGACCATCAGCATGTCGAGGTGCTCGTCGAGCGTGTTGCGCGTGTACGGACGCGTCGGGTTCGTCGAGCTCGGCAGCACGTTGGGCTCGCCGCAGACGCGGATGATGTCCGGCGCATGACCGCCGCCGGCGCCCTCCGTGTGGTACGTGTGAATCGTCCGTCCTTTGAACGCCGCGATTGAATCGCCGACGTACCCCGATTCGTTCAGCGTGTCGGTGTGAATCGTCACCTGCACGTCGTAGCGCTCGGCCACCGACAGGCACGCGTCGATCGCCGCCGGCGTCGTGCCCCAGTCCTCGTGAAGCTTGAGGCCGACGGCGCCGCCGAGGATCTGATCGACGAGACCTTCGGGCGCCGACGAGTTGCCCTTGCCGGTGAAGCCGAAGTTCATCGGAAACGCGTCCGTGGACTCGAGCATCAGCTTGAGGTGCGCGCTGCCCGGCGTGCACGTCGTCGCGTTCGTGCCGGTCGCCGGCCCCGTTCCGCCGCCGATGAACGTCGTCACGCCGCTCGCGAGCGCCGTGAAGATCTGCTGCGGCGAGATGAAGTGGATGTGCGAGTCGATGCCGCCGGCCGTCAGGATCATCCCTTCGCCGGCAATCGCCTCCGTCGTCACGCCGACGACCATGCCCGCGGTGACGCCCGCCATGACGTCGGGGTTGCCGGCCTTGCCGATGCCCGCGATGCGTCCGTGCTTGACGCCGACGTCGGCCTTGTAGACGCCCGTCCAGTCCACGACGAGCGCGTTGGTGATGACGACGTCGAGGGCGTCGGTCTCGGGAACGCCGGTCGCCTGCCCCATGCCGTCGCGCAGGACCTTGCCGCCGCCGAACTTGCACTCGTCGCCGTAGACGGCGTGATCGCGCTCGACCTGAGCGACGAGATCCGTGTCGCCGAGGCGGACGCGATCGCCCGTCGTCGGCCCGAAGATGGCCGCGTAGTGAGGACGGCTGATGCGGTGGCTCATCGCTCGAACTCCCGGGCGAAGTTGTTGCCGCCCTTGATCGCGCGCGCGCCGGCGATGGCGACGAGCGACACGGTTTTGGTTTCGCCGGGCTCGAAGCGCACGGCGGTGCCGGCGGGAATGTCGAGGCGCATGCCGTAGGCGGCCTTGCGGTCGAAGGTCAGCGCGCGGTTGGTCTCGACGAAGTGGTAATGGCTGCCGACCTGAATCGGCCGGTCGCCGCTGTTGGTGACGTCGAGCGTCGTCGTCGCGCGCCCGTCGTTTGCCACGACGTCGCCTGGCGCGCACAGGATTTCGCCGGGCGCGACATCTGCTGTGGGGGCCGGTTTCAGCCGGCCGCTCGGCATCGGCAGAAAGCTTCCATACAGCGCGAGCTCGAGGTCGCCTTGCTCCGCGACGATGGGATCGTGGATCGTGACGAGCTTCGTCCCGTCGGGGAAGGTGCCCTCGATCTGCACTTCGTGCACGAGATCGGCGACGCCGTCCATGACGTCGGCGCGTCCGAGCAGCCGGCGGCCGAGGTCCATCAGTTCGGCGACCGTCCGTCCGTCGCGGATGAACTCGAGGATCTGCGTCGCGATGAGCGCGACGGCCTCCGGGTGATTCAGGGCCACGCCGCGCGCGAGCCGTTTCTGCGCGAGGAAGCCGGCCTGGTGGAGCGTGAGCTTGTCGAGCTCGTGTGGCGTCAAATGCATGTCGTCACCATCTGCATGCCCAGGGATCGTCGCCGAGGAGCGACGGAAGAAAGTTGAGGTGCTGCTTCAGCACGCCGCCGACCTGCTGCGCCGACGTCCCGGCGACGCGCAGCAGGACGCCGTCGTCGTCGATCGGCGCGGCCGACAGCAGCAGGTCGGCGCGCTTCGGGACAGGCACGCCGTCGAGCACGCCGGCGAGCCGGCCCGCCGCCGCGCGCACGGCCGGGCCGACGACGGCGGCCCAGGCGAGACAGTTGAAGCGCCCCATCCGGCGCGCGACCGTTCCGTCGTCGTCGGAGGCGAGCCGCGTCGCGTCGTGCAGGATCGGGCGGCCCGCGCGGGCGACGACCGTGCGGCTGGCGTACGAGGTGAACGCCCAGCGCTCGCCGGTGCTCACGCGTCCCGCCGTCGTCCAGTCGATCGCAATCAGGCTGGCGGTCGGCGCCAGGTCGATCTGCTGCGTCTGCGCGTACTGCGAGCGCGCAAACGGCGCGACCGGATCGGGCAGCAGCACGAGCAGCGCCTGGTCGGCGACGCGAGCGCGCAGCGCCTGCGACGCCGCGGCGTCCGATCGATAGATCTTCGTCGAGGCCTGCGTGGCGAGCAGGGCCGAGGCACCGCGGCCGACCGTCACATCCAGGGCGATTGCGTCGCCGCCGAGCAGCCCGCCGCCGTAGGTCGCCGCATACACCCACGCCGCGCGGCCTGAGTTCTTCGGATGGAGCAGCCGCAGCGGGCTCGCCGCCGCCGCGCGTGTCAGCACGGTCGTTCCGCGGACGTGCGCGAATTCCAGCACGCCGGCGCCGGCCGCGAGCGTCGCGGACGCCGGAGCGCTCCGAATCTGACGCGGTGAAAGAACGGTGGTTGGCGACAAGTGAATAGTCAGACGTCAGAAGCTAGAAGTCGGAACTGTGAAGTCAGAACTTCTCACTTCTCACTTCTTACTTCTTACTTCTTCTCTATGGTCACCGACTGCAGCGTGATCGGCGTGACGGGCCGGTCGCCGGGCTTGCTCGTCTTCGTCGCGCCGATCTTCTTCACGACGTCCATGCCGCCGACGACCTCGCCGAACACGCTGTGCTTGTTGTCGAGCCACGGCGTGGCGGCGAGCGTGATGAAGAACTGCCCGCCGTTGGTGTTGGGCCCCGCGTTCGCCATCGACAGGATGCCTTCCTTGACGTGGCGCAGCGTCGGGTGGAATTCGTCCGCGAAGCGATAGCCAGGGCCGCCGGTGCCCTGGCCGAGCGGATCGCCGCCCTGAATCATGAAGCCGTCGATCACGCGGTGGAAGATCGTCCCGTTGTAGTACGGCGCCTTGCTCTTCTTGCCAGTGCGCGGATCGGTCCACTCTTTCGTGCCCTCGGCGAGGCCGACGAAGTTCGCCACCGTGGACGGCGCCTTGTCGTCGAACAACTGGATGTCGAAGTTGCCTTCCGAGGTCGTGAAATGCGCGATCAACATTGGTATGCTCTCCTCGTGCGATCTTACCGGTTTCTGCAGTTCGACGTCTTCACCGGACAGCTGTTCGGCGGCAATCAGCTCGCGGTGTTTCCCGACGGCCGCGGCCTCACCGCCGAGACGATGCAGGCGGTGGCCAAGGAGATGAACTTCTCCGAGACGACGTTCGTGCTGCCGCCGGAGCAGCCGGGCACCGACTTCCGGCTGCGGATCTTCACGCCCGGCTTCGAGATGCCGATGGCGGGGCATCCCACGATCGGATCCGCCTTCGCGCTCGCGCGCAGCGGCGCCGTCGCCGCGGGACGTGAGTCGTTCGTCTTCGGCCTCGGGCTCGGACCGACGACCGTGACGCTGACCTGGAACGGCTGCGATCTGAGCTTCGCGTCCATGACGCAGGCGCTCCCGCAGTTCTCCGATCCGCTGACGAACCGCGCGGGCGCCGCGGCGGCACTCGGCCTGCCCGACTCCGCGGTCGGCGGCACGAGCCGGCCGGTGCAGGTCGTGTCGTGCGGCGTGCCGTTCCTGTTCGTGCCGCTCGCGACGCGCCGCGCGGTGGACAACGCGATGATCGACCGCGAGGCGCTGAACACGCTGCTGCACCAGGCCGGCGTCGAAGCGCACGGCGTGTTCCTCTTCTCGACCGAGCGCGGCCCCGACAAGGCGACCGCGTACAGCCGGATGTTCGCGCCGGCCATCGGCGTTCCCGAAGATCCGGCGACGGGCAGCGCGAGCGGTCCACTGGGCTGTTATCTCGTGCGCCACAAGATCGTGCCGCCGGCCAAAGCCGGCGCCATGCTGAGCCTGCAGGGCGTCAAGATGGGTCGGCCGAGCCACGTCCATGTTTCGATCGGCCTCGACGGCGCTGAGATTCGCAGCGTGCGCGTCGGCGGCGAGTCGGTGCTGGCCGGCGAAGGCGTGTTGTACATTCCGTGATCAGGCCTCTCAAGGAGATTCGCATGCGTCATCTGGTCTTTGTGTCTTCGATCCTGCTTGCCGGCGGCGCGCTCGCCGCCGCTCAGGCGCCTGCCGCGAAGCGCGCACCCGCGCGGGCGTCGGCCGCGAGCAAGCTGACGAACCCCGCCTCGCTCACCGCGAAGGCGCCCGAGATGTTCCGCGCGAAGTTCGACACGAGCAAAGGCGTCTTCGTCGTCGAGGTGCATCGCGATTGGGCGCCGATCGGCGCGGACCGCTTCTACAACCTCGTCAACGCCGGCTTCTACAACGGCGACCGCTTCTTCCGCGTGCTGAGCGGGTTCATGGCGCAGTTCGGCATGAACGGCAACCCGGAGATTCAGCGGGTGTGGAGCGGGCCGTCCGTGAACCTCAAGGACGACCCGGTCAAGCAGAGCAACAAGCGCGGGTACGTCACGTTCGCGAACGCGGGGCCCAACTCGCGCTCGACGCAGCTCTTCGTCAACCTCGTGGACAACACGTTCCTCGATCCCGAAGCGATGCACTTCGCGCCGTTTGGCCAGGTTGTTGAAGGCATGGACGTGGTGGACATGCTCTACAGCGGGTACGGGCGGCAGAACGTGCCCGACCAGGGCCGCATCCGCAGCGAAGGCAACACGTACCTGAACAAGGAATACCCGAAGCTCGACTACGTCAAGACGGCGACCATCGAAAAGTGAATCGTGGCATTTCGTGAATTGGTGATTTGGTGATCGGATTTGGCAATCGCTGCGTTCAATGACTAAATCAATCACCCAATCACCAGATCACCAAATGCTCCAATCCGCGATCGAGCGCGACCCGTTCGCCGTGCTCGGTCCGCACCCCGGCGGGACGCGAGGCGACGTGGTCGTGCGTGCGTTGCACCCGGCGGCCGTCTCCGTGGAACTGCGCACGGCGACGGGCCGGCTCGTGCCGATGGCGCGCGTTGACGACCCTGGGCTGTACGAGGCGCACGTCGCGTCGGACGAGATCGCGGACGGGTATCAGTTCGTCATCACGTATCACGCCGGCCATGTGGTCGCGGTTGACGACCCGTACCGCTACGGCCGCGTGCTGACCGACTTCGATCTGCACCTGCTGTCGGAGGGCACGCACCACCGCGCGTTCGAAAAGCTCGGCGCGCACAGGATCGCGGTCGGCTCGACGGTCGGCGTCCATTTCGCCGTCTGGGCGCCGAACGCGGATCGCGTGAGCCTCATCGGCGATTTCAACGGCTGGGACGGCCGCGTCAACCCGATGCGGCTGCTCGCGCCGGCCGGCATCTGGGAGCTCTTCATTCCCGATCTCGCCGACGGCGAGAACTACAAGTTCGAGATCAGGACGAAGCGCGGCGATCTCCTGAAGAAGTCCGATCCCTTCGGCTTCTTCTTCGAGGTGCCGCCGCAGTCCGCCTCGGTCGTACGCGACATCTCGCACTACGCCTGGAACGACGACGCCTGGACGGCGTCGCGCCGCGAGCGCGGCGAATGGCTTGGCGCGCCGATGGCGGTGTACGAAGCGCACCTCGGATCGTGGGCGCGCGTGCCGGAAGAGGGCAACCGGTTCCTGACATACCGGGAGCTGGCCCATCGCCTCGTGCCGTACGTGAAGGGGCTCGGCTTCACGCACATCGAGCTGCTGCCGGTGATGGAGCATCCCTTCTCCGGGTCGTGGGGCTATCAGGTGCTCGGCTTCTTCGCGCCGACGAGCCGCTACGGGGCGCCGGAGGACTTCAAGTTCTTCGTGGACACGTGCCATCAGGCGGGGCTCGGCGTCATCCTCGACTGGGTGCCCGGACACTTTCCGAAGGACGAGCACGGCCTCGCGCGCTTCGACGGCACGGCGCTCTACGAGCACGCGGATCCGCGTCAGGGCGAACACCAGGACTGGGGCACGCTGATCTTCAACTACGGCCGCAACGAAGTCCGCAACTTCCTGCTGTCGAACGCGCTCTTCTGGCTCGAGGAGTACCACGTGGACGGCCTGCGCGTGGACGCGGTGGCCTCCATGCTCTACCTGGACTACAGCCGCCGCGCGGGCGAGTGGGTCCCCAACCGCTGGGGCGGCCGAGAGAACGAGGAG
>CAZOIK010000150.1:0-3990 GCA_964579765.1 uncultured Bifidobacteriaceae bacterium | reverse complement strand
CTGCATGCCGCATCTCTATATGTGGACGCACGCCGACGTGGTGGCCCGCGACGAGGCGCTCCAACACAAACACCTGTACCTGAACACGCCGTTCTTCCTCGTCCGCGCGGCAATCTACTTCGCGATCTGGAACGGCGTGTCGTTCGCGCTGAACCGCTGGTCGCTCGAACAGGATCGGACCGGCGATTCGCGCCTCCCCCGGCGCATGCAGCGCGTGAGCGCCGGCGGCCTCGTGCTGTACGGCCTGACGATCACGTTCGCGTCGTTCGACTGGCTGATGTCGCTCGAGCCGGACTGGTACTCGACGATCTACGGCGTCCTCGTCATCGGCGGACAGGGCCTCTCCGCCATCGCGTTCCTGATTCTCGCGATCGCGTGGCTCAGCCGGCGTCCACCGCTCGACGAGATCATCGTCTCCGAGCACTTCCACGACGCCGGCAACCTCACGCTGGCGTTCGTCATGCTGTGGGCGTACTTCGCGTTCTCGCAGTACCTGATCATCTGGGCCGGCAACCTGCCGAACGAGATCTCCTGGTATCAGCATCGGGTGCAGACCGGCTGGCGCGTGATCGCCGTCGTTCTCATCCTGTTTCACTTCGCCGTCCCGTTTCTCGTCCTGCTCTCGCGCGCCGTCAAGAAGGACGCCGCGATCCTCGCCTGGGTAGCGCTCGGCATCCTCGTCGCGCGCTGGTTCGACGTCTTCTGGCTGATCGCGCCGGCCTTTCACACCACCGGCGTCTCCGTGAGTTGGCTCGACGTCCTGCTGCCGCTGTCGCTCGCCTCGATCTGGCTCGGCTGCTTCGTGTGGCAACTGCGCGGGCGCGCGATCTTCCCCGTCTACGACCCTGAATTCGACGAGACGCTCGGCCCGCTGGTCGAGCGCGCGTCAGAACGGCCGGCACGCCCGTGAGCGACGAACGGCACACGGGCGGCGCCGTGCACCGCGAGACGAGCGACGTCGATCTGGGCGGCGTGCTGCGGTTCGCGATCGGCCTGATCGTCTCTGGCGTCGTGATCTCCGGGCTCGTCGCCTGGCTCTATGTGTACTTCGAACGCCAGGCGGCACGGCCGTCGCCCGTGCAATACCCCCTCGCCGAGAGCTCGATGCGCCGGCTCCCGCCGGAGCCGCGCCTGCAATCCGATCCCCGCGACGACCTTGAGAATCTCCGTCGAGCGGAGGATCAGGTGCTCGGCACGTACGGCTGGGTCGATCGCAATGCCGGCGTCGTCCGGATTCCGATCGATCGCGCGATGCAACTGATCGTGGAGCGCGGACTGCCCGTACGGTCCACGCCGGAGGCTCCCAAATGACGACGAGATCCTGCGTCCGGCGACTGACGTTCGCGCTGGCGTTCGCGATATTACTTCCGGGTTCCGCGATCGCGCAGATGACGGGGACTTCGACGTCGGGCTACAAGCGCGAAGCGGGCGCCACATCCGAGTCTCTACCGGCGCCGCTGCGTGAGATCGGATTCGATCAGAACATCGGGCGGCAGCTGCCGCTCGACGCGGCAGTCGTGGACGAACGCGGCCGCACGCACGCTATGCGCGACTACTTCGGCGCGCGTCCGGTCGTGCTCGTCTTCGCGTATTACACCTGTCCGATGCTGTGCACGCAGGTCGTCAACGGCCTGGCGAGCGCGGTTGGCGTCCTCTCGCTCCAGCCCGGCCGCGACTTCGACGTCGTGGTCGTCAGCTTCGATCCGCACGACACGCCCGCGACGGCGTCGGAGAAGAAAGCGCAGTACCTCGAACGGTACAAAGCGACCGGCGCGGCCGCCGCGTCGCACTTTCTGACCGCGTCGCCGGATTCGATTGCGCGGCTGACGAAGGCGGCCGGGTTCCGCTATGTGTGGGACACCGAGACGCAGCAGTTCGCCCACCCAACCGGCGTCATCGTCGTCACACCCGACGGCCGCATGGCACGGTATCTGTTCGGCATCGAGTACGGCCCGCGCGATCTGCGGCTCGCGCTGGTCGAGGCGTCGTCGGGCAAGGTCGGCACCGTCGCCGACACGCTGCTCCTCTACTGCTATCACTACGACCCGACGACGGGTCGCTACGGCGTGCCGATCATGCGAGCGCTGCGCATCGGCGGCGCTTCGACGGTGCTCGCGCTCGGAGCGCTTGTCTTCGTGCTCATGCGCCGCGAGAAGAGGCAGGCGAGGGGCTAGATGTTCTCGGGGCCGCCGCTCTTCCCGCAGGCCGCGTCTACGATGGCGACGCGCGTCGATGCGCTGTACTTCTTCCTGCTCGGGATCACGGCGTTCTTCTCGCTGCTCATCGCGGGCCTCATCGTCTACTTCGCCGTGAAATACCGGCGACGCGCGCCGGATGCGATCGGCGAGCAGGCGCCCACCAGCTACACGCTGGAGGTGGCGTGGACCGTCATCCCGTTCGCCATCTCGATGGTGATCTTCGTGTGGGGCGCGAAGCTGTATTTCACGATGTTCCATCCGCCGGCCGAGACGCTCAACGTCTACGCCGTCGGCAAACAGTGGATGTGGAAGTTCCAGCACCTCGACGGCCAGCGTGAGATCGACGAACTGCACGTGCCGGTCGGACGCGACATCAAGATCATCGCGACCTCCGAGGACGTCATCCACGATCTCTTCGTGCCGGCGTTCCGCGTGAAGGTCGATGTCCTGCCCGGACGCTATGTCAGCCTCTGGTTCCACCCGACCCGTCCCGGCCGCTATCGGCTCGAGTGCGCCGAGTACTGCGGCACCAAGCACTCGGGGATGACCGGCGACGTCGTCGTGATGGACGCGCCCGACTACCAGGCGTGGCTGAGCGGCGGCGCCCCGCAGCAGTCGCTGACGGAAGCGGGCCAGCAGCTCTTCAGCGATCTCGCATGCAACACCTGTCATCGGCCCGAGCTGCAGGGTCGCGGGCCGGTGCTCGAGGGCCTCTTCAACAGCAGCGTGATGTTGCAGTCGGGGGCCACAGTCGTCGCCGACGAAGCGTATATCCGGCGCTCCATCCTCAACCCCGCGACGCAGATCGTCGCCGGCTATCAGCCGATCATGCCCACGTTCCAGGGGCAGGTCAGCGAAGAGCAGCTGCTGGCGCTCGTCGAGTACGTCAAATCGCTGCAGAACGCGAAAGCCGGATCGTAGCCATGGCACATGCAACGCTCGCCGCCCCGCCCGACTACCTGAACGACGGCTACGGCATCAAGTCGTGGCTGCTGACGCGCGATCACAAGCGCATCGCGCTGCTCTACCTCGCGGGCGTGACGTTCTTCTTCTTCGTCGGCGGCCTCTTCGCCGTGCTCATCCGGCTCGAGCTGGCGACGCCGGCCGGCGACCTCGTCACCGACGAGACCTACAACAAGCTGTTCACGATGCACGGCGTGATGATGGTGTTCTTCTTCCTCATTCCCGCCATCCCGGCCGTGCTCGGCAACTTCCTCGTGCCGATCATGGTCGGCGCGAAAGATCTCGCGTTTCCCAAGCTCAATCTCGCCAGCTGGTACATCTACGTCATCGGCGGGCTGTTCACGCTGTGGGCGCTCGTGAGCGGCGGCGTAGACACGGGCTGGACCTTCTACACGCCCTTCAGCACCGTCTCTTCGACCACCAATGTGATACCGACGGCGCTCGGGATCTTCATCACCGGCTTCTCCTCGATTCTCACCGGCCTGAACTTCATAGTCACGATTCACCGGATGCGCGCGCCGGGCATGACCTGGTTCCGAATGCCCCTGTTCCTCTGGTCCATCTACGCGACGTCGCTGATCAACGTCCTCGCGACGCCCGTGCTGGCCATCACCATCGCGCTCGTCGCCGTGGAACGCATCGGGCACTTCGGCTTCTTCGACCCCAGGCTCGGTGGCGATCCGGTGCTGTTCCAGCACATGTTCTGGTTCTATTCGCATCCGGCCGTCTACATCATGATCCTGCCGGGCATGGGCGTGGTGTCGGAAGTGCTGCCGTGTTTCAGCCGCCGGCCGCTGTTCGGCTACAAGGCGGTGGCGATCTCGTCGAT
>CAZOIK010000149.1:0-14035 GCA_964579765.1 uncultured Bifidobacteriaceae bacterium | reverse complement strand
GGGCGCCGTTGCCGGCGGCGCAGGAGTTCTCGCCGGCCTTGGAGACGCCGTAGCACTTCTCCTTCGCCGGCTTGTCGTCGGCGGCTTGCGCGGCGGAGGTCGCCAGCGCGCTGGCCGGTCGCCCGCGCGGCGCCATCCTCTCCGGTCTCGTCAGCTAGCGCGGCTCGGCCGCGTCGGGTGGTCGCGGTGCGCGTTGCCGCTCCACGGATCAGCCTGCGCGTCGGGCATGCCCGGCGCGGGATTGCTGCGCCGTCCCGGCGTGACGTCGCCCGCGCCAATTGGCGTCCGTGGTTTCAACTGCCGCTTGCCCCTGCCGATCTCGCGGTAGAGAAACGGCGCGAGGATCCCGCCCATGAGCAGCAGCACGATCACGATCCCCCAGACGAGTGAGAAATGGAACGACGTCACCATCGCTGTATCCCCCGGCGTCTGACTACGCAACCGATATGCCGCACCGGGCGGGTGCGACTCATGCGCTTCACACGCGCAGGGAGGAGACCTGGGCCTCGGGCGCGTCAGACGGGGAGCGTCACGCTGAATGTCGCGCCCTTACCTTCGCCTTCGCTCTCGGCCGTGATGGTGCCGCCGTGCAGCTCGATGAGCTGCTTGGTGATGCTCAGCCCGAGGCCGAGCCCGCCGGGCCGCCGCATGCCGCTCTCGCCCTGGCGGAATCGCTCGAAGACATGAGGAAGAAAGGCGGGCGCGATGCCGACCCCGGAGTCGCGCACGACGAGCTCGACGGTCGAGGTGCCGCGGAACGCCTCGACGCGCACGCGCCCGCCGCGGCCGGTGAACTTCACCGCGTTCGACAGCAGGTTCCAGGCAATCTGCTGCAGCCGGTCCGTGTCGGCGTGCATGAGCCCGAGGTCGGGCGCGATGGCCGTCTCGACCGCGACGCCTTTGGCCTCGGCCGCCGGCAGAATCGCGTCGATGGCGCCCTGGATGACCTCGCCGATCTCCACGTCCTGCACGTGCAGCCGCATCTTGCCCGAGAGGACGCGCGAGACGTCGAGGACGTCCCCGACGAGCTTGGCCAGCGCGCGCGCGTTGCGCTCGATGGTGTCGATGGCGCGCCGCTGGTTCGCGGCCGCCACCGCGCCCGTCTTGATCATGTTTGCGTAGCCGAGAATCGCGTTGAGCGGCGTGCGCAGCTCGTGCGAGAGCGTGGCGAGGAACTCGTCCTTCAGCCGGTTCGCCTGCCGCAGGCCCTCTTCGAGGCGCCGGCGTTCGGAGATGTCGCGCGCGATCTTCGACGCGCCGACGACGCGGCCGCGGCCGTCGAGAATCGGCGAGATGGTGAGCGAGATCGGGAACAGGCTCCCGTCCTTGCGGCGGCGGATCGTCTCGAAGTGATCGACGCGCGCGCCGCGGCGGATGCGCGCCAGCACGTCGTCTTCCTCGGCCTGCCGATCCTCGGGGATGAGCATGCGGATCGACCTGCCGACCGCCTCGGCCGCCGTATAGCCGAACATCTGCTCGGCGGCGCGGTTCCACGACACGATGACGCCGTCGAGATCCTTGCTGACGATGGCGTCATCGCTCGACTCGACAATGGCGGAGAGGTGCGTGGCGGCGCGCTCGGCGCGGGCGCGCGCACCGGGATCGCGCGCGATGTAGACGGCGCCCTGCCGCTCGCCCTGCGCGTCGAGAATCGGCGCGACGCTCAGCGAGATCGCAATCGCGGCCCCGTCCTTGCGGCGCGCCGCGATCTGCGTCGGCGACGCCGCGTCGGCGTCCGCGGGCGGAGCCTCGACGACGGACGCGAACGGCCGGCCGATCATCTCGTCGTGCGCATAGCCGAAGAGCTGCTCGGCGGCCGCGTTCCACTCGGTGACCGCGCCCAGGGCGTCGGTGGCGACGAGCGCCTCTTCCGTGATGGACGCGACGGCGGCGAGGCGCGCCGCGTTCTCGTCGAAGCGAGCCCCGACACTCATAGCTGGCTTCTTCGATTTTACCAGCCGCATCACGCCCTCCCCGGGGGCGTGGACGCGCGCGCGCGCATGATGTCGCATCGCCGATGGCCTACGGCACCGCAGGGGAACGAACGACGAACACGAGCGCGTTCAGCAGCAGCACGGCCGTGCCGACGACGATGCCGTTGAGCGCCGCATGTGGCAGCCGGGCGAACACCAGGGCGATCGATCCGGCGATCAGCCACAGCCCGCAGAGCGCCTGCAGCCAGGTGACGTCGCGGCCGCGCCATTTCATCAGCAGCAGCACGCATGAGGTGGCGCAGAGAAACAGCCCGGGAATCAGATCCTCCGCGACGGTCATCGGCCGCGCCCACTGGTAGCCGATCACGGATGGGGCGGCGAGCAGCCACACCCCGAGCAGGAGGTCGATCGTTGCAATCGATCTGAGCGTCTTCATGCCACGCCTCCGGCATAAGCGGACGCAAAGATCGCTCCGCGAAATCAGGGAAGACCCTGTTCCGGCGCGCCGCCAGCACATCCGTGCGCGTGTCTGCCCGGCGATGAACTGTCCGTGAGCCGCGGCGCCCACGGCGACACGCCCGCTATTTCGCGCGCCGGGTCCGGTCGGGCCTGACGCGCGTCCCGCACACCTTGCAGACGTATTCCGGCACCACGTCCATCAAGCCCGCGAGTTCCACGTAGAGGGGCCGCCCCAGATCCGTGGTCGTCTCGCAGGTCGGGCACGTGGGCACGGCGTCCTGCGCCGCAGGCCGGGACGCCGTTGCGGACGGCGACGAAGGGCGGCCGCCGATGAGGCTTTCTGGTATTCGCATTCACCCAACGTAATTGATCGCAGTGCATACGGGTGGGCCCTTTAGAAGTCCGCGAACCGTCAGTTGTCGGCCTCGGCAGCCAGTGCGATGCGGATCCGCATCGATACGCACCGATAGAGCACTGTTGCGTCACGATAACGTTACGCATACGATTACGATACGAGGAGGAGAGCGGGCGGTGGCCAAACGTACCGGGACTCGCAACTTCGCGTCGCTCCTGAGGAAGGACGTCCCGCGAGGGCGCAACGGCAAGCACAGGGTGATTGTCCAGAAGATCCTGTCGGACCTCGACCAACTCCGGCCTGGGAGCGCGATGAGAGTGCCGCTCTCCGAGTTGCGCGCGACCAAAGCGAAGCTGCGGTCCGCGTTGAACCGTGCGGCGCACAAAGCCGGTCGTATCGTCGCCACGGCCAGCGACGATCAGTTCCTGTACGTCTGGAACGACAGGCCCCACGAGTAAGCAACTGCCTGCGTCAACGACCTGAAGGTCGGCACGACAACGCGCCAGCGCCCAGTAGTCGCGCGCCTGGTACGGACGCAGCCGATGGACCGCGAGCTTCAGCGGCTCGATCACGAGTTCGCTCATGATCTGTGCCTGGAGCAGATCGCCGTCGGCATCGCCGCTGCGCTACGACACGCTGACGGTGGCGGCCGCCCAGCCGGCGGCGTCCTTGTCGGACCGGTAGAACTTGTTCAGATCGACGACGAGCATGTTGTCCTCGACGCGCACGCCGAGGCGATCCATGTTCCGCGTGGCGCGGCCGTCGATGAACTGGCCGCTCGGCTGATAGCGCGACTCGTGCTTCGGGCACTGGAAGCGCCCGTCCTTCGGCAGCCACTTGAGCGCCGTGTTCTCGTGCGGGCAGGCGAGGTTGAACGCGTAGAGGTGCTGCTGAAAGCGGACGACGATCACCTGGTTCTTGCGATCGATCGTGACCCCGTCGGCTGGCGGGACTGGATAGCGCCGCTCGGATCCGGACGCGGTGCCGCTCGCGCCGAAGGCCACCGGCAGTGCGGCGGCGTCGGCGCCGGCGAGTCCGAACGCGGCCACGCTGATCATCGCGCCCGCGCACCTGAGAAACGAGCGGCGCGACGGGTCGGCCGCCCCGCACCCGTCACAGGACACGGTCAGCCGATGTTCAGGAGTCCCGTCCCGAGAAGCGTTGTCAGCAACCAGAGTGTCAGGCTTGCGAGTGCGGTCCACCGTAACGTCCCCCAGGCAGCGCGGCGTTCGGCGCGCCACAAGACAGCGCCGTTGATCAACAGCAGGACGACCAGCGCCATCTTCGTCCAGAACAGCCACGAGTCAAGATAGGTGTCGAGGTCGGCGGCAAAGAGCAGCACGCCGCTGACGAGCACAATCAGGAGCCCGACCACGACGGTCGTGTGTGTCCGCTGCACCGACTGCAGCAACGGCCCCGGCTGCGCCTCGCCGCGCCTGAAGGCGGCCAGCAGGCTGCGATCCGCCACTATCGCGGCGCCGCCGCCGCCGACGAGACCGCCGATGTGCGCGAAGGTCACGAGGGTCCGGATGACGGCGTGGTTCGAATAGTACGAGCCCCAGTTGACGGCCGCGGCTCTGAGCGTCTCGAGCATCGGGTCAGTGGCTGCCGCCCGTGAAGAGCATCAACAGATAGCCGGCCGTGCCGACGCCGATCGAGGCGTACGCGATGTCGCGATGCGTCGATGCCCGTGTGTCGAAGTTGATCAGGTCGTTCCGGCTGTGGCCTGGAGCGCTGGCGGCGGAGGCGACCATTCCACCCTCGGCCGCGAGCATGAGAATGCCGTGGATCAATCTCTTGGTATGTCCGGGCGCCTGGTTGCTTTCGACGAGGTTCCAGAAGCCCGTGACAGTTTGGACGCCGAAGAAGCCGATCAAGCCGGCGCCGACGGCGCCGTGCACGCCGCGCAGGTTGCTCGTCAGGCTGTTGGGGTCGTTGTACAGCTTCTGGCCGAGCACCAGTTCCGTGCCGAGCAGCGGCAGCGTGGCCCAACTGGCGTATCTGTGAATCTTCGCGCGCGTTTCATGCGCGTCGGAGTATTCGATTGCCACCGGCCGTGGCCCCTGCGGATCGGGCGCCGGCGCCGGATCCAGCGCGAGTGCGGCCCGCTGGTCCGCGATGAAATCGGCAATCGGCGTCGCCGAGGCTGCGACGAGCGGCTGATCGACGCGGACGACATCGGCGTCCTGTGCGCGGGCCTGGCCGGTGGCGGCAGTCAGGCTCACCACGACAATCGAAGCCGCGATGGCGGCTTGCACAACGTGTCTGCGCCTCATGGGGTCGTCCTGGTTGACTGGGATGCAGAACGCGCGTCGCGCGTGAACAGGACCATATTGAGGCATGGGCGCGCCGGACACAACATCGGTGCCATCGGGCGCGCGCGTTTTTTCGAGCATTCAGACGCATGCCGGGATGTCGTCGTCGCCGCCGCGCCGCTCGTCGTCCTCGCGACCGGACACGGCGCCCCTGTCGTGCCGCGTTAGTCGCCCCGCTTCTCGTGCGTCGGCACGTAGGCGATCGCGATGCCGCCGGGGATGGGCGTCAACGCGACAGGGAACGCGGGGTGCCCCGCGCGCGTCACGGTGCGGCCCGCGATGATCCCGACGGCGCTGCCAAACGCGACGTCGCTGACATAGTGCCTGTTGTCGTGCAGCCGCGACATCGCGACGAACGTTGCGCCGACATACGCCGGCAGCCACAGCTTCCAGTTGAGATGCCGTTCGAGCGCGGTGGCAAACGCCATCGTGTCGGCCGCGTGCCCAGACGGAAATGAATTGGCCCCGCTGCCGTCGGGGCGCTCGCGGCGGACTGAGTACTTGACCGCCTGCGTGAGCAGCTCCGCGATCGCGATCGACTGAATCAGGTCGCTGCCCATGTGCGACACACGCGGCTTGTTGTTGAGGCGGCCGATCGCGTAGATCGCCACCGAGACCGGCAGCAGCGTGTAACTCTCGCCGAGGATCGCGCCCGGCTTGAACAGCTTGTCGAGCGACGGGCCCTGCAGGTCGTCGTTGGCCGTCGAGTCGAAGGGGTGCACGGCGGCGGCCGCCCCGCCGCCCACGCCCACCCAGAACAGATTTTCTTTCGACGGAAGATGCCGGATGTCCGTCAACAGCTCTTCCATCATGGCCTTGAGGCCCGTGTGTTCCGGCGTCGGTGGAGCAGGGGTCGGCTTCTGAATTTGCCCGAGGGCAACCGCGGCGTCGCCGAAGGCCGGGGCAAGACGATCGGCGAAGGCCGTGGCGTCGCCGACGGCCTCTTGCGCGGCCAGGGGGGCCGCCGCCGTACAGAGAATCACGATCGCAAGGATGCGCTGCACAGGCATCTCAAGCGCACGCTGTCGCAGACTTCATGCCGGCCCCGCTGTCAACGATCTATGGAAGATGTGCCGCGTTCCACCGTTCCGAACACCACCGGCCGTCAGACGCCTCCGAGGTGTCGGGAGACGCGCCGTCAGGACGATCGGGTGGGCCGGCGTCGGGTGAGCCTCTCGGCGATCGACGTGAGGTCACTGACGTCGAACGGCTTGCGCAGCAGCGTGACGTTGGCGCCAAGCGCGTCCACTTCGGCGGGGATCGTGTCGTCGGGGAGCGCCGTGATCACGATCACCGGCATCTCGAGGCCCGCGGTTCGCGCGGCGCGCACCGAGCTGAGCCCGGTCATCCACGGCATCGCGATGTCCGTCACGACGAGGTCGAAGGGGCCGCTGTCGGCCAGCCGGTCAATTACCTCGGCGCCGTTGCGCGCGCGCACGACATCGGCGTCGAGTCGTTCGAGCGACGCCACAATGGCCTCGAGCAGTTGCGGGTCGTCGTCAGCCGCGAGCACACGCACGCCGGGCAGCATGCGAACCCCGAGGCAAGATTCGATCCCTGCGGCTGTTGACGCGTCTGCCGATATGCCGTGACCGATGGAGGCGTCCTCCGCCACGAGCGCGTCCCGCGGACGAGGACGGCCGCCGGTTGTCAGTCAAGAAACGTCGAGGCGGCGGTCGTCAGTGGCACCCGATCGATCTCGCCGTGACTCCTGGGACACGTCGCCGCACGGGGATTCGACGTGGCACGCCGTTCGAGTACCGGCACATCCTGTGCGGCCGCCGAATTCGATCGTTGCCGCGTTCATCGCGGCGGTGCTGGCGCTCCTGACCGCGTTGCTCCTGATTATGAGCTCCCGCATGCGCGCCACGCTGATCGACCTCAACGACACCACCGATCAAGCGGTCAAGATCGGCGACGAGATGAGCGCGCTGCTCTCCAACGAAGTCAATGCCGTCGTCGGCTTCCAGGCCACTCGAGAGCCTCGATACCGCGACAGTTACCGAGCCCAACGCACCCGCCTGGCCAACCGTGCGAAGACCCTCGAGGGACTGATGCCCTCGCTCGGAGCGGCCGTTCGGCCGCACTTCAACGAGCTTCAATCGGCGCTCGACGAGTGGCATCGCAGCGTTGACGCCCAGCAGTTGACCACGCACGCCGTGTCGAGCGGCGATTTCCGTCGCATGGCCTTCGACAGGCTGTTCGTGATGAGACGCGCGCAGGCCGCCACGAATCGCCTCAACGAAGCGGTGCTGACGTACCAATCCGCCCAGCGGTCACGAGAGCAACGCCTCGCCTATCTCTTCATGGCCCTGGCGGTCGTCTTCGGGCCGATGGCGCTGTCGGCGCTCCTGTTGATGACGCACGTGCTGCGCCGTCTCAACACCACCACGTCTTACATGGAGCATCGGGCGCAGGAAGAAGAGGCGCTGCGTCAAGTCGGTCACAGTCTCGCCGGCGGGCTCGCCATGCCGGACGTGCTTCGGCGCATTACCGACGCCGCGGCGCGTCTGGCGAATGCGGATGACGTCTGCATCGAAAGCGTCAACCCCCGGCTGAACGAAGTGACCTGCGTCGCCTGCCGCGGTGCGAGTGTTCCGCCGCCAGGGACGAAGGGTCCCTACGCGGGTTCGCTCGCGCAGGAGGCGCTCGACCGCCGGCTCCCCAGAATCATCGAGCGTGTCGATCTCCAGCGCCAGCCGTCTTACCCGTTTCGCAGCGCGATCGACCTCGCCGGCGACAGCCACGCGATGGTGATTCCGCTCAGCATGGACGAGCAGCCCCTGGGAGCGATGTGTCTCATTCGCCGCGCGGCGGACGGATTTACGGATGCGGACACGCCCAAAGTGCGAATCCTCGCGGATATGGCGTCGATGGCGATGCACCGGGCGCTCACGGTGGAACGCCTTCAAGCCATGGAGGAAGAGGAGCACTTCATCGCGCACGCCTCGGCCGCGCTCGCGTCGTCGCTCGACTACACACAGACCGTGAGGAGTGTCGCGCATCTGGCCGTGCCGCGGTTCGCCGACGTGTGCATCGTCCACCTCGTCGAAGGGCAGCGGATCTATCACGCGGACATCGCCTGCGCGGAGAGCATCGAGCCGGCCGTGGCGCAGCAGCTGCGAGACAAACACCGGGCCCGGCCGGATCTCTCGAGCAGCGTGGAGAGCGTCGTCACGACCGGCCACGCGCTGGTGCTTCCGGAGGTCTCGGACGCGCTGGTGAAGGAACACGCTGTCGATCGCGACCACCTCGAGGCGCTTCGCCGGCTCGATCTGCAGTCGGTGATGGTGCTGCCGATGATCGTCGGCCACCAGACGCTCGGCGCGCTGCTGTTTTTCGCCGTGGGCCGCCGCCGCTACACCGAAGACGACCTGGCGCGTGCGAAGCGAATCGCGCTGCGGGCGGCGCTGGCGATTCACAACGCGCAGCTGTATCAGATGGCGAACGCGGCCATCCAGTCGCGCGATGAGGTGCTCCGGACCGTCAGCCACGACCTGCGCAACCCGCTCAGTGCCATCAGGCTCTCAGCCGAACTCCTGAGCGACAACGCGCTGCCGTACGGGCGGCGCCAGACGTTGCTGCAGTCGATTGCCGGCGCGTCGCAGCGGATGAACCGGCTCATCGACGACCTCCTCGTCATCGGCCGGCTGCGAGCCGGACAGCCGCTGCCGCTCGACTCGCATCGGGAAGATCCCGCGGATATCGCCGAACAGGTGTGCGGCATCATGGCGCCCCAGGCGCTCCAGCACTCCGTCACGTTGCGCTGCAGCACACCGGCGACGCCACTGCCTGCCGTCCTGGTGGATCGATCCCGGATGCTGCAGGCGCTCACCAACGTGGTGGACAACGCGTTCAAGTTCACGCCGGCGGGGGGGAACGTGCTGCTCAGCTGCGTTTCATGTGCGAGAGAGATCAGGTTTGTCGTCACCGATACCGGGAAAGGCATCGACGCGGCGGACCTCGGCCGGCTGTTCGATCCGTTCTGGCAGGCGCGAGGATCGGCCCACGCGGGGACTGGGCTCGGGCTCGCGATCGCGAAAGCCATCGTCGAACAACATCGCGGCCGGATCTGGGTGGAGAGCACACCGGGCGTCGGCACCACGGTCAGCGTTGCCATTCCAGTCACGGACGCCGGCGAACAACCGCTGAAGGCGGCGTGAGCGTGTTCGCCGCAGTTGGGTACGCACCAGAATCTTGAGCTCATCCTGTGCAAAAACGGTCGTACGACCGATCACGGTACCGTGATCAGCGATGTCGAAGCAGTGATGTCGCAAGCTGTTATGAGCGCCGCGCGCGTTTTCCGCACCGGCTGTGGAAATCTTGTGGAAAAGCAGTCCTCCGCGCTCGATGAAGCGGCGTCTTTATTGAGGTTTCACCGGTTTGCACAGAGGTTGTACGAGCGTCATCTGAACGGGCACCACGCGCAGCGTGTTCGATCGAGAAGCGTGGTGGGCCCCCCGGGGATCGAACCCGGGTCGTGCAGCCACCACTCCTAGTCCTTCCGGATTTGGAGAAACAGCTCGACACCTCGCCGCCACACGAGCAGGAAGATCGGTTCGCCGGCTGCGGCGCCTCCAAGCGCTCGTCTCGCATCGGCGGCGCCGTGGACAGCACGGCGGCTGATGGTCGTCACGATGTCGCCGGGGCGCAGGCCTGCCCGGTCGGCGGGGCTGTCGCTCGCCACCCCCATCACGACCGCGCCATCAAGACCAGCCGGCAAGCGGAGGTGAGACGCCAGTGCCGGCGTAATGTCCTCAAGCATCAAGCCAAGATCAGTCGGGTGTTCCGCCGCTGCCTGTGATGGGCGCTCTGACTCGACCTGCAGCTCCTCGATAGTCAGGGCTTGCGTGCGTTGTTGTCCGTCATGGACGTATGTCACGGTGACGCGCGTCTCGGGGGCGGTCGCGGACACTTGTGAGACGAGCTCGTCGGCACTGGGCACGGGCTTGTCGTTGAACCCGACGATGACGTCGCCGGCTTTCAAGCCGCCACGCGATGCTGGGGAATCAGGTTCTACGGCGATCACAATCAATCCGTGTGCGGCCGGCACTCCCAACGCCTTGGCTTCATCCGCCGCGATCGGGGCGTTACGAAGCTGAATGCCGAGCCGGCCGCGGACCACTTTCCCCTTCCGCAATTGGGGCAGCAGCGTCTTGACGCTGTCGATGGGGATCGCGAATCCGATCCCGACGTTCCCATTCGTCGCGCCGCCGAGGATGGCGGCGTTGATGCCGACGACCTCGCCCCGCACGTTGATCAGCGGCCCGCCGGAATTGCCCGGATTGATCGAGGCATCGGTCTGGATCATGTTCTGCCAGCGGCCCTGCTGCACCTGGAACGGCCGGCCCTGATAACTGACGACGCCAACGGTCACCGTATGTCCCAACTGGAACGGATTGCCGATCGCCATCACCCAATCGCCTGGTTCGAGGGCGCCCGAATCACCGAGGGTCGCTGCCGGCAGATTCGGCGGCGGCTGTTGCAGCGTGATGAGCGCGCTGTCGGTGAGCGGATCGCGGCCCACGATGGTGGCCCGATAGATCTTGGTCTCGTCGCCAAACAGGCTGACGTCGATGGCTTCAGCGCCCTCCACGACGTGGTTGTTCGTGAGAATCTCGCCCGTGTGGCTGATCAGAAAGCCCGATCCGAGCGCCCGCTGAACGCGCTCGCGCGGCGCCGATTCTTCGCCAAAGAACCACCGGAACAGATCCTCCTCGACGTCATGACCTCGCACGCGTGATCGCGTTGTCACCGAAACCACCGCCGGGTTTTCGCGTTGCGCGATGTTCCGGAAAAGGCTCGTGTCCATCGGGATGCCTGCAGATCCTTGGACCGTGATTGCAGGTCCGGTTCGTGGCGTGGCGGTCGAGGGGGGCGCGATTCCGACCCGTGATGCCACCACGACCCCGAACGAAATGCCGATGATGAGTGTCAGGAGAATCAGCGAGTACCGCATTCCGATGCGCATGGCGACCTCTCTGAAGAACGTGGATCCAGTCGCCAGATGATCGGAGCAGAGTTCATGCCTGTTAACGAAGGGCCTTTCCATCTGTTGCTTTGAGGCGGCGCTTCGTTGAGGTTGACGGAAATCCGGCAGCTTTGACGAAGGAGCGGCAGGATCTTCTCAGGCTCGAAGACGGTCGCAATCGCTGTCGCTCAGAATTCGGATGGCACGGCAGATGCTCGTCTCTTCTCCAAGAAGTTGCCGTTCTGGGAGAGCGCCGCTACGCGCCAGCGATGCACCCGGAGGCGTGAAGGCGACGCTTCGAATTTCGCAAGGAGAACCGGACGATGAGAGTAGGCCACATTGCAGACAACCATTTCGAAGTGTTGGCTGCGCTTCCAGGCGTTGAGGCCAAACACCTGGATGTTCAGATTACGCCTGAGGACGTGTTGATCAAGGTCGACATACCACACGAACACGCCGCGGAGGCCACCATCCATCTGTGCGAATTCGGACCAGGGAAGATCGTTCGGTCGATCCACTTCCCGGAGAAGATCGATCCGGAGAGCGCCAAAGCGGAACTCAGGAACGGCATGCTGCACGTGACGGCGGCAATCGCGAAAGCAGCCGAGGCGAAGAAGGTCGAGATCAAGGCTGCGTGACGGAACAGCGTCGGGAGTCTTGCGATCGACGCGTTTATGCGGGGGGGATGGTTGACATGACAAACCGCGCGCGCGGTGGGGCGTACACGAGCCTCTGGCTGTGTGCGCTCGCGTTCGGCTGGATCGAGGCATCCGTCGTTGCCTTTCTGCGCGAGATCGCGATGCGGGAGCGCGCGCTCCAGACGACCAGCTACGTTCCGAATTTCCAGGTGTCGCTAGTCTCGCTGCCGGCCACGCTGGTGTCATTGGAGATGGCGCGCGAAGCCTGCACGTTGGTCTTGCTCGGTACTGTGGCTTGGTTGGCCGGCCGACGGATCGCCGATCGGATCGGCGCGTTTGTTCTGGCCTTTGGGATCTGGGATATCACCTACTACGCCGGGTTACGGCTCGTCTCGGGTTGGCCAGAGGCCCTCGGCACGTGGGACATCCTCTTCCTGATTCCATCGCCATGGGTGGCGCCGATCTGGGCACCTATCACCATCGCATCGCTCTTCATGATCGGCGGCACGTATCTCTTCTGGACGGCGAATCGTACGCGACAGTATCGGTGGACGGACATCGGCGTGCTGCTCGCTGCGGCGGGCCTCACTCTTGCGGCATTTCTAGCTGGCTCGAACGCGGTGATCGATCATCGGCTGCCGGAGCGGTTTCCGCTGTGGGTGTTCTGGTCGGGCGTCATCCTCGGTGTCGTTTGGTTCGCAAGGGTGGAGCGGCGCGAAGTTCAAGGACGTGAGGACAAGCGACCGTGGGTCGGCGTGCAAGTTCGTACGCTCGCTGCCACGCATACTGACACGCCATCGATGATTCGGAGTGCTCGGAACGTCGCAGGCGTGATTGAGGAACCGCAGGAAGAGCGCGATCTCGATCGTGTGGTCGCTCGGTATCGCGACGCGACGAATCGACTGGACAGCCTCGTGGACGAGGCAAGCGAGTTCGCCGAGCGCTTGGAACGTCTCGCGCAGGGGCTGTCGATGCGTCCGGGGCACATGGTGATCGGGTTGCCTGACAAGAGTCTCGAGAATCCTAGCGAGTGGGACATCGTCCCCAGTCATCCGCTGCCGTCGATCGAGCAGCTGGCAGCGCTCACGGACAACATTCGTGCAGAGAGAGCGCAGATGGAAGAGCTGCGCGAGCGCCTGATTCTCATGGGTCACGCCGAGTTGGTGGAACAACGGAACGGATTCTTTCATTAGCGACGAGTGAGGCCATGACCGATCAAGAACTCCGGCAACATGTGGAGAATGCGATCGACTGGGAACCCAGCATCAATGCGCATGATATTGGGGTCTCTGTTGACGAGGGCGTCGTCACGTTGCGCGGGACGGTTGGTTCGTACACGGAAAAGGTCAATGCGGAGCGGACGACCGAACGCGTGTATGGCGTGAAGGCCGTCGCCAACGATCTGATCGTCCGTCTGATCTCCCGATACGAGCGGACCGACACGGAGATCGCACAGGCTGCCGCTGCAGCGCTCGCCTGGAACACCGTCGTCCCCGACGGCCGGGTGACGGCAACGGTGGACAGCGGGTGGATCACGTTGACCGGTACCCTCGACTACTACTACCAGCGTGCGGCGGCTGAGCGGGCGGTGCGCGACCTGACCGGCGTCAGAGGGGTGTCGAACTGCATTCTGCTGCAGGCGCCCGTGGCGCCGGTGAAAACGGGCGACGTTTCGGCCCAGATCGAGACCGCCTTCAGGCGCAGCGCCGAAATCGATGCGCGACGCATCACCGTGACGGCGGCGGACGGGAAGGTCACATTGACCGGTCGTGTTCGGTCGTGGGCCGAACGGGAGGAAGCGAAGCGCGCCGCATGGGCGGCGCCTGGGGTGTCGCAGGTGGAGGACCGCCTGTCGATCATGCCGTAGTGGCGGTTGCGAGCGGCGAAAACATGTGGAGGGTACCGGATGAAGCGACGTGAGGCAAAGTTCGTCCATGCGTCACCACGTCTTGCGCCGGATCAGATCAAAGCGGCGCCGCACCTGCGCGAGACTCGCAGGCGACGGACCGCGAGGATCTCTACACAAACGCAGCCGATCGCGGCGCCGGAACCGGTTCGCCGCGGCAAGTCGCCGGCGAAGTGAAGTGCTCGTGAACGAACAAGAGGGGCTGGCTCCGCCGCGTTGCCCCCACTGCGGCAGCGCTCTGGTATGCATGGGCAATCACGATGTTGCGATTGCAGAGGCCGACGTGCGACGCCGGCACGCCTATTGGTGTTCGGCTGGATGCCGCGGACCGGAGCCAGACGGCACGTTCGAGTTCTTCGAGTGTCCCGCGTGTGGCAGCCACGACACGTTGGCGGCGTCGCGCTCGGATCATGTTGAGGAACTCGAGTGCAATTCCTGCGGCACCATCACCAGCCTT
>CAZOIK010000148.1:0-13087 GCA_964579765.1 uncultured Bifidobacteriaceae bacterium | reverse complement strand
CGCCGCGCCACGTACGCCGCCGGCGCGCTCAACGGCCCGTCGACCGAGTACTATCCCGACGGCCACACGCGCGAGATCCAGCGCTTTCGCGCGAACAAGCTGCACGGCGAGACGACGCGCTTCGACGAGAACGGCCGCGTGAGAGAGCGGCTGTGCTTCGAGGCTGGCCGCGCGGTGCCGTGCCCGAAACAGCGGGACGCGAGACGCTGAGGACCACGCGATGGGCATTCAGGTCTGCATGGGGGCGAATTTGCAGTGCAGCTTCGGCGCGGCGCCGAGCACGCTGGTCGTGCTGCCTTCGAACCAGGTGCTGACGACGACGCCGGCCGCGACAATCATGGACCATCAGCCGATCGTCAACGTCCCGCCGTTCGGCATGTGCAACTCGCTGGCGAACCCGACCGTCGCCGCCGCCACCGCCGCCGCGCTCGGCGCGCTCACGCCGATGCCGTGCGTGCCGATGACGACGGCCCCGTGGGTGCCGGGCGCGCCGACCGTCCTCATCGGTAACATGCCCGCGCTCAACGAGTCGTCAAAGCTGATGTGCAACTGGGGCGGCGTCATCCAGATCGTCTCGCCGGGACAGACGACCGTGCAGGTACCATGACCGAGATGCGCGAGCTCGCGTTCACGCGCGCCGAGTGGCGCATGGCCGTGACGGCGTGCGTCCTGCTGCTGCTGCTCGCGCTCGGCCTCGGCTTCGTCGCCGGCGTGGAATGGCAGCGTGCCCGCCCCGACGCGCCGGTCCGCGCCGTCCCCGGCCGGACTATGCGCGATCGGCCGGCGCCGTTCCTCGCGCTGACGTGATCGGCGCCTTGATCTTCGGCGCCTGCGATAACCGCAGCAGAGGATAGACAAGGCTGCTGAAGAACGCGCCGCCTGCTTCGAGCTGCTGGAGACGGCGCGCGACCTCCGTGCCGTCGTAGTGTCCGTCAGCGACTTCCTGCCGCAGCAGATCCACGACGCGCAGAAACCGCCGGCGCCGGTACCACACCGACACCGAGATGCAGGACGGCGCGAGCAGCAGCGCGACGAGACGATTCGTGAGGCTCGGCGCGTGCAGCCACGCCGCGACCACGTAGTCGCTGGCGAGCGTCGCGACGTCGTTTGCCCCAGGCGGATCGCCGGCGGCCAGCGCATGCTCGGCGCGCGTCAGACGCCGCAGCAGGTTCTGCAGCTGTTCGAACCGCGCGCCGGAGTTGGACGCGGCGCCGTGCGCGAGGAACGTCTCCACCGTCTGATCGAGGAAACGGAGCGAGGTCGGCAGGTACGCGTGCTCGCGCTGGCTGTCGCGCCGCACGCGCTCGAGGGCTTCGAGAACGTCCTTGCGCGGCGGCTCGCGGTACGAACGCTGCGGCTTGGCGAACGCCGCGTCAAGTTCGTCGAGCAGCTGCGCAAACGCCGCCGAGTCGTGCGGCCGCTTGCTGACGATGGTCTCGTCCACCGGCGTCCGCCACGACACAAGCCCGCCGCGCTTCACGGGAATCCGCTCGATGAACGGCAGCTGCGCCGCGACCGGATCGCGGTTAAGCACGCGCAGGACGGCGTCGCGATCATCGCCCGCCGCCGCCACTTCGTCGAGCAGCGCGCGATCGCTCGCGTCGAAACAGGCGTCGCCGTCAGCCATCTGCGCGCACGCCGAGGCAACGGCGGCCTTGAGCTCCGCGAAGTCGCGGACGTCGGCGCGGATCGCCGACTTCAGGCCGGCGACGAGTCCGCGGGCCGACGCCGCGAACCCGACGTCGAAGCCGAGACCGCGTACGAGCGCCGACAGATCGCGCGTCGCTTCGATCTGCCGGCGGATGGCGGCGTCGAGCTCTCCGGGCGTGAGCGCCGGCGCGGCCGGCGGGCTGGTGCGCCAGAACGGCATGGCGTCAGAAGACGTGCTGCGCGCCGGCGAGCGGCGGCCAGCGCTTCCAGGGCTGCTCGCGCTGCAGGCTCCGCATCACCACCTGCGTGAACGAGTTGACGGCGGCATGCAACCCGAAGAAATGGTGCAGGACGGAGGCGAACAGAAACGCGCTGCCGCCGACGTACTGGGCTTCGTCGAACACGAGCGTCACTTCGGTGCCGCGGCAGAAGCCGCGCCACGCGTCGCCGCCGACGCGGCCGACCACCGGGCGCGTCTGCATCTCGCGGATGCCTTCGATCTGCCGCTCGATGAACGGGCTGCTCGAGAAGTTGTACAGGCGCAGGATCTCGCGCAGCGCGTCCAGCCCTTGCGGCTGATTCGAGAGCGACAGATGCCCCAGCGTCAGGTTCGACACGAGCTTCCACAGCGTCGCGCCGCCGACGGCCGGGTACGCCGTGTTGGTCGGGCGGCTGAGACACGTAATGCGCGTGACCGGCGCTTTCTCTTCGATCTGCAGCGTCGCGCCCGGAGGAATCTGCACGGCGAGCTCGCGGTTTGTGCAGAGAGTGTGCGCGTAGAGCACGTGGGCCGGCGGTTCGGTTGGATGGAACTCGAGATCCACGAAGCTGAGCCACATGTCGGTGCCGGGCACGTCGGCGCGGCCCGTCGCCGCGCGGCGCGCGTGCCAGAACGCCGTGTGCGCCTGCTCGCCCGGCCGGTGGCGAAACGAGAAGAACGGCTGGATCTCCGCGGTCCGCTTCTCGGGATCCGACGAGGCCGACACTGACTGAATCGAGTGGATCTCGGTGATCGCCTCGCGTCGCACATCGCCGACGACGCGGTGCTCGAGGCTGCGGTGATCGACGCGGATCGGCTCGGTCGTTTTCGGGAAGACGTTCTGCACCGGCGTGCAGCCGAGCAGGATCGTGTCGCGGTCGATCGGCAGCCGCGTCGCCGGCGTCTGGCGAAGCAACAGCAGGATGTCGAGGCTGCGCCCCTTCAGCGTCCGATCGCCGCGGCAGCGATCGAGGCCGATGAGATCGAAGAAGTGAAACTTCGCCGGGAAGTGCAGATACTCCTGCAGCAGCCGGTAACCCGGATGCGCCGGCGGCGCGCCCGGAATCACATCCTCGTCGGCGCCGAAGCCGACGGGCACGAGCGCGTCGGCGGGCAGGAACACCGGCTCGGATGTCACGTCTGTGGTCAGCGCGATGCCGCCGAGTCCGCTGCCGAGCAGATCGTAGAGTGCGCCGGTGAGCGTGGAATCGCCGTTGAGATGAAACCGCAGTTGCGTGAGGCTCAACTCGTCCAGCACCGTACCGCGCGTCTCGAGGCGGATCCGCACCACCGAGCTGATGTCGTGCCGAGCGTCGAGGCTGCTGAAGGCGGCGCGCGGCTGCAGATCGACGCCGACCACGTCGAGCGGCCACAGCTCCACCGGATACGCCGTCCGGAAGCGGCAGACGTGGCCGTCGCGGCTCTGCGCGAAGAGCCGCGTATGCCGCGGGATCACGCGGCCGGTGGTCGCCTTGCTCTGCGCGGGATCGACCTCGAACCGCGCAATCGCGAGCGGCGGTACGGGGTTGACGAGATGCGGATACAGCACGCCGAGCATCGTCGCGCTGATCTCGGGCAGTTCGAGATCGAGACGCCGCTCGAGGCGCGCCATGAGAAACGCGAACGACTCAATGAGCCGCTCGACGTGCGGATCCGTGCTGAGGCCGTCGGCAATTTCGAGCCGCGCGGCGATCTTCGGGTAGAGGTGCGCGAACTCGCGCCCCATGCGCCGCAGGTACGCGAGCTCGTCGAGGTAGTACCTGAGCGAGTCGTCCGACTCGTTCATCGAGCCGTTCCGTCGGTGGACGAATCCGGCGACGGCGCCGCCGGGCGGATGGCGCCGCCCCGCGCCTCGACGAGTAGCGGGAACGACACGGCTTCCGCGAGGTTGTCCAGCATGACGGTGCCCTCGACCGTCAGCGACAGCGCCCCCGGGCGCTCCGGGTGCGGCGTCGCGATCACGACCGGACCGCGCAGCCGCGGTTCGTACGCGCGGATCGCGTCCGTGATCGCGCGGACGAGCCGCTGCCGATCGCGCTCGCGCGTCGGGTTGAGGGCGAGGAAATCGGGCAGGCCGTAGTTGAGCACCGTCCGGACACTGCCGTCGACGACGTCGAAGCTGGCCGCGCACCTCGAATTGAGCAGGCGCAGCAGCTCCGTGCGAATCGAATCGACGACCGCGCCGCGCCGGAGCACCCGGCGCGGCTGCGCTTCCTCGGTCTGCTGCGGCTCGAAGTCGAAGAGCCGATCGAACAGCAGCACCCGCGAGGCCGGAGCGGTCCTCGGCCCTCCGGTAGCTACGCCGCCTCGTTTTTCGCCAGATCCCATACGGCGCCGTTGTTGCCCTTCTTGCCCATGTCGCCCTTCTGCTCGGTGAAGGCCCACGAGATCTTCGTGTAGTTCAGCGTGAAGGTTTCCGTGGGCCGATCGCCGCCGCCCGAGCTGAGCGAGGCCGACGAGACGATCGTGTTCTCGAGCGTGTAGACGAGATACGGCAGAACGGCGCCGGCGTCGTTGCGCCCGACGGTCAGCGTTACCTTCTTCAGGTTCGTGCCCGCGTTGCACGCCGCGATCAGCGGGCAGGTCGCCAGATCGACGTACTTCGTGATCGTCAGGTCCTGGTGGTTCGGCCGGCCCGAGGTCCGCTCCGTGTTGGAGACGTCGCCCGTCACCTGCATCGCGACGCTGTGGCTGAAGCTCAGCACCTGGATCTTGTCTTCGTACCCCTTGATGTTGCTCTCGCCCTTGATATCTGGAATGTCCAGCAGAATCGCATCCATGAAATCACCTCAAAATATCGACACCATGTAGTGGCCGGCTTCAGCCGGCCCTCCATGGTCCGCCTGGAGGCGGACACTACATCCAACCGACTCGTGCTCTAGGCGGCCGGCGGCGGCAGTTCCGCCACGAGCCGCATCGATACCGTCAGCTCCTCGAGCTGGAAGTGCGGGCGGAGGAACGCGACGGCGCGGTAGCTGCCCGGCTTGCCGGGAATGTCCGACACGTCCACGCGCGCTTCGCGCAGCGGATAGCGCGCCTTGACGGGCTGCGGCGCGTTGTCGTCGAGGAGCACGTAGTCGGCGATCCAGGTGTTGAGGAAGGACGACACGTTGTCGCGCGTCATGAAGCTGCCGATCTTGTCGCGCATCATCGCCTTGAAGTAGTGCGCGAAGCGCGACGCGGCGAGGATGTACGGCAGGTTGCTCGAGACGCGCGCGTTCGCGTTCGCCTCGCTCGTGTTGTAGACCTTGGGCCGGTTCGTCGTCTGGCCGCCGAAGAACGCCGCGTAGTCGGTGCCCTTGCAGTGGCAGAGCGCGACGAAGCCCAGATCGCTCAGCTCCTTCTCGCGGCGATCCGTGATCGCGATCTCCGTCGGGCACTTCAGCGCGACGTCGCCGTCGTCGGTCTTGAAGGTGTGCGCGGGCAGGCCTTCGACGAGGCCGCCGCCCTCATAACCGCGGATGGCGGCCGTCCAGCCGTACATCGCGAAGGCGTTGGTGATCCGCTGGCCGAGCGCGTACGCGGCGTTGCCCCAGAGGTACTTCGCGTGGTCCTTGCCCTTGGCGTCCTCCTCGTAGCCGATGCCGTCCACCGGGACGGTGTTCTGGCCATACGGCAGGCGCAGCAGGATGCGCGGCATGACCAGCGTGACGTAGCGCGCGTCCTCGGTCTCGCGGAACGAGCGCCACTTGATGAGCTCGGTGCTCTCGAAGCCCTTCGCGAGATCGCGCGGGACGCCGAGGTCCGTGAAGCTGTCCATGTCGAACAGCTTCGGGCTCGCCGACGCGATGAAGGGCGCGTGCGCGGCCGCCGCGACGCCCGAGATCATCTCGAGCATCTTCACGTCCTGCGGGTGCCTGCCGAACTCGTAGTCGCCGATCAGGCAGCTGTACGGATGGCCGCCGAAGGTGCCGTACTCCTCTTCGTACACCTTCTTGAACAGCGCGCTCTGATCGAACTCCGTCGCCTTTTCGAGGTCGTTCAGGAGCTCCTTCCTCGTCACGTTCAGCAGCCGGATCTTGAGCCGCGTGCCCGTCTCGCTGTTCATCACCAGGTACGACAGCCCGCGCCAGCCGGCCTCGAGCTGCTGGAAGTCGGGGTGGTGGAAGATCTCATCGAGCTGCTCGCCGATCAGCTGGTCGATCTGCGCGATCCGCGTCTTGATCGCCGCGACCACGTCGTCGCTGACGACCATGCCTTCGTCCACGACCTGCGTGGCGAACTCGCGCACGAGACCGCGTGCGTGCACCAGCTGCGAGTCATCGCGAATCATGCGCCCGTCGGCGACGAGCTTTTCCGCGGTGATCGGTTCGTTGGTGTCGGGACTCATCGCGCACCTCCATCGGTCAGCGCCGCCTTGATCTTCTTCAGGTTCTCCGGGTCCTTGCCGGCCTGCGTCAGCAGCGAGTCAAGCGCGTCGTTGCCGTCGAGCTTTGCCAGCAGGTCGTTCAACCGCTGGCGCACTTCATAGAGCTTCCTCAGCGGCTCGACCTGCTGGATCACGCTCAACGGGCCGAAGTCGTCCACGTGCGTGAACTTGAGCTCGATGTTGAGCGAGCCTCCGGCCGGCGTCAGCTTGTTCGCGGCCTGCAGCGTGAGCCGCGGCGCGGTCGCCGCGAGCACGTCGTTGAAGTTGTCGCGATCGATCTCGACGAACTTCCGTTCCTTGAGCGGTGGCGGCGCCTCGGCCGGCTTGCCGGAGAGATCGGCAAGCACGCCCATGACAAAGGGCAGCTCCTTTTTCTGGATCGCGTTGCCGACCTCCACGTCGTACGTGATCTGCACACGCGGCGGGCGTACGCGATCGAGTTTGTGCTGTGAACTCTCAGGCATGGGACTCTCCTCGTCTAGTAAGGGTCAAACACCGCATGTGCTACGACCGTGATCCGTCCTTCGGCGGCTTCGGCACACTCTCTCCGAACTGCAGCAGCCGGTTCAGCTCGGCGAGCTGGTTCGGCTCGCGAATCAGTTCCGGCAGCAGATCCTCGAGGCTCAGCCCGCCCCACGCGATCGCGCGGCGGACGAGCGGCGGCACCGGGCTGTGCGGCTCGGTGCGCTCCAGGAACTCGGCCGCTTCGGCGAGCCGCTGGTACGCCTCGACGCGCGTCCGGATCGGGCGGAACTCGCCGTGGGCGGCGCCGTTCTCGCCGGCAGCGTCGTTGACGTCACCGTTGCCGTTCGCGTGGCCGTTCCCGTTGCCGTTCTCCATGTCGATGGCTCCCCGCGGCGCGTCGTCGCGGCCGAGCATGGCCGCCGAGCAGAGCGCGAGAATCGTCTCGAGCGTTTCCCGCAAGCGGACGAGCGTCGGCGCGTGGCGACCGCAGTGCTCGTCGAGCACCTTCCGCAGCTCGTCCACGGCCGCGCGCGCGTCGCTCGCATCGCGCGCGAGCGCGGACAGCCAGCGCGTCGGCGTCAGCGAGGCGCTCTGCTGAAAGCGCGCGGGCGACACCTGGTCGCGCGCGTCCGGACGCGGCTGGCGCGACGCGAGCTCCCAGTCGGCGAGCGTGTACGGACGCAGTTCGTCCGAGGTGGGCGCCGTGATCGGCAGCAACTTGACGAGGACCGTGACCTTCTCCTCGATCCAGACGATCGGCGCGAGACGGTACTCGAGGTCGCCGTCGCGGATGGCTGGATGCAGTTCGTCCCAGTACGTGTCGCACAGCTCGGCGACCAGATGCAGCCCCTCGCGCAGCCCGGCGAAGCCGTGCAGGTGCGTCCACGCCTCGAGCAGCCACGCGGCGATCTGAATGTCCTTCGATCGCGATTCGATCGCGAGGAGACAGACCTGCGCGATGCGCGGCCAGTCGGCGCGCTTCAGATCGGCCTTCCAGACGCCCTGATCGAGCGAGCGATCGTCTTCGCGCCGCAGGTCGGCGATCAGATCGTAGGTGCCCTCATAGCGCAGATCGTCCCCGGCGGGCTTGTGCGCCGAGATCGGAGACAGCAGCCGATCGGTTTCGAAGTGAAACGCCGTGGCTACCTGGGGATCGCTCATGACATCACCTGATTTCGTCTATCCCGCCGCGCAGGACGCCTGCGCGGGCGCTTCCGTCGGAAAATCGCCGACCACGAGCGGCTCCTGCTTGCCCGGCTGGAACAGGCGCACGCGGATGAACACGCGAAACGGCTCGGCGTCTGACGGGCGATCGCCCGCGATTGGCGGCTGCTCCGGATCGCGCTGCACGGGAATCTCGAACCGCAGCAGGCTCGACGCCGGATCGGCCGCCGCCGGATCGGCCGGCGCGGCGCGGCCGGCGCGCAGCCACGCGAAGAGAGCCCATCCGCGAGCGAAGTCATATCGCAACGTGCGCGCATCGGCAAGCACGAACCGCGAATCCTTGCGCGGCACCTCCGGTGAGTCTTTCGCGAACCGCAGCGTCACGCTCACGTGATCGCCCGACACCCACCGCAGCGGCTTCGGCGGGTCGCCGCGGCGGAGGCTCTGCCGGCCGACGTCGAGCCGCCATTCCGCAATCTGATTGCCGCCGACGTCGCGGTCCGCGTTCGCGCGGAACTCCGGGACAACGTCGAGCAGCACCGCCGGCGCCTGCAGCTCCTTGGCCGGCGCAAACATCGGATAGAGCGCGTCGATGCGGCGCATGAACAGCGCGGCGTCAGCCGAGCACGCACGCGCCTCGATCTGCTTGGCGACGACGCGGCCGTCGGCGCGATCGTACGCGCGCAGGAACTCGACGAGGTCGGCCGGCTGGACGTCGCGGACGCCGTCCACGCTGGCGCTGAACGGAAAGCGTCCCGCGAGCAGCCGCGTGAACGCCTGCGCGATGGCGGCGTAGCGGCTGGCGACGTCGCGCCGTGACGAATCGCGGCAGCGCTTGATCGCGATGTCGGCCAGCGCGTCACGCACGCCGATGAACGCGCCCGTCGCCATCCGCCGCGACGTCGCGCTCGCCACGGTGCAGTCCTTCTCCGGCGTGAGATTCGGGATCCCGTCGCGGACGAAGGCGTCGAGCGCGTCGAAGCCGTTGCCAGCCATCTTCTGATCGCTCTTCACTACGTCTTCGACAATCGGCGTCCACTGGCGCAGCGCGGGAGACGCCGGCGCGGTCGCCAGAAGGAACTGCACGAGCGGCTGCGCGTTGAGCGCGTACTGGCGGAGGCTCGCGCGTCGCTCGTCAGCGAACGCGGTCCACCGCTTGGTCGCGTCGGCGGGCGTCGCGGCCTCGGCCTGCACGTCCGACCAGGCGTTCAGCACGAAGTCCGTCTCGCGCGCGAACACGTCGGGGTGCCGCGCCGAGGCGTCCTGCGCGAGCGCCTGCAGCGCCTCAGCCGCCTGCGCATCCATCGCCTGAATCACGTCGCGGCCGACGACATTGCCGTCGGCGTCGAACAACGGCAGCAGCTGCTGCATCTTCGCCGCCGCCGCGCCGATCCGCGTCACCTCGGCCTGGAGCGCCGCCGAATCGGACGGCAGCACCGGCGCTTCGGTCGCCTCGAAGCTCAGATGCGCCGCGAGCCCGCGCGCGAAGCCCGAGGTCAGGGCCGTCACGAGCGGACGGCGGAACGCCGGATCCAGGTTGTCGAACGCCGAGCCGCGGTACTCGTCGAACGCGGTCACCATCGCAATCGCCTGCTCGATCGACTGGGCGCGCCACGTCGCTCGCGTCGGCAGGACGCCCTCGTCGGGATCCGGCAGCGCCGCCCAGAAGTCTTTGGCGGCGAGGGCATCCAGATCCGTCTTGAGCGCCGCTAGATTCTCGTCGAGCACGAGGCCCTTGCCCGATTCCTTGAGCAACGGGCCGAACGGATCGGCGCGGACCATCGTCAGCGTCGCGCCGAGGTCGTCGCGCAGCTTCGCGATGGCGGTGATGTCGCTCGACAGATCGGGCGCGAGGTCGCCGCAGATCTCCGGCGATTCGATGCGCCTGAACGGCGCCTGGTCGAACACCGGAATGCGCAGCTCGCCCGACCGCCCGCCGATCGACGCCCACGTCGCCACCGACTGCGAGAGGCGCCCGAGCGCCGTCATCAGGTCGCGGACGTCGCCGCCGCCGCGCGCCACGTCACGCCACTGGCTCGCGAAGTCCTTCTCCGTCGCGAGCACCGGGTTGTCGTCGCCGAACCACGACGACGAAAAGTCGGCCAGCAGCGCCGAAGCACGCCGGCGAATCAGGTTCTCGCGCTGCGCGCCGGCGCTCGCCGGTCCGAGTGCGAATTGGCAGTTGACGCCCGACGTCACCGCCTGGCGTAGCGCGCGGCCATACGGGTCGTCGGGCAACGCGTGCCCGACCATGCTCGAACGGCCCGTAAGGTAGTTGCCGAGATCGGCGAGATCGGTCAACGTCCCGTCGTCCTCGACGGTCAGCCGTCCGAAGCGGAAGTAGTTGTCCACGAACGTGCGATAGGTCGCCGCGAACTCCTGCAAGGCGCGATAGCGCTGGCTGTCCGCGAGCACCGGGCTGACCGGATCCTCCGGCGCGTCGGCCGCTGCGGTCGTCGAGGGCGTCCACGCGAACAGCGTCCGGCCCTTTTCCTCGAGGCCGCCCCGGAAGTCGGGGAGGATCAGATGGCCGAACGTCACCGTCAGCACGCCGGCGACCGCCGGCTCGATTGGCTCGACGTACGACGCCGGGAAGAAGAGCGAGTGAAACGTCTCGGTGCTGAGCTCCTCGACGCTCTGAAGCAGCGCGAAGCCCTGCGCCAGCTCCTCGTCGCTCGTCGTCGTGCGCTGCCGCGCCGCGACCTGCCGGTGCAATTCGAGCGACGAGGCGACGTCGGTGAAGAAGCGATCGTGCGCCGTCTTCGCCTCGTCGAGCCGCCCGTAGCCGACATACGTGCCGACGCCGAGCACCACGGCGAGCAGCGCCGCCGCGATCTGCGCGGTGAGGCTGACGTGATTGCGTCCCACGGACGTCCCCGACAAGGGGGCGGCCAGACCGCGCTCGGGAAATACTTTCCGGTCGAGCACGTCTCCGAGGAAGCCGATCGACCGCTGCAGCACCATGTCGCCGACGCCGTCCACGCGCGTGACGTGCTCGGACATCCGGCCGGCGAGGTAGAACCCGCGGAAGAAGAACGCCGCCTCGTACACGCTCGGACGGAACACTTCCTCGAGCAGCGCACGCAGCGGCGACGCGAGATGCTGGAGCTCGCCCGAGAACAGGAACAGTTCCGAGGGCTGATCGAGGTGGTGGCTCGTCGCGAACAGCTCCACCTGCGCCCGGACAACGCCGCGGTGGAGTTCGGTGATGCCGTCGTTGATCCACCCGCCCTGAAAGAGCGAATCGGGCGCGTGCGGATTCGACCAGCCGAACATGTCCTGCCGCAGGTTGTCGGGCAGCGCCCCGGCGAACGCCGAGAACCCGCGAATCCGATCTGCCTGCGTGACGATGACGTACACCGGGAGGGCGAACCCGAACTCGCTTTGCGCGAGCGCGAGGCGCTCGCGAATCGCCGCGCCCAGATCCTGGACGCGGCCCTTCCAGCGATCGTCCACGAGCAGCGACGCGGGAATGGCGAGCAGCACGCCGTCGGCCGGGCGCCGGGGCCGGTGGCCTTTCAGCAGCCGGAGCAGCGCGCGCCAGCCGTTCAGGTCGCCGCGCGCGCCCGGGAGCGCGAGCGACGCCGCGACGTCGATGACGACGCCGCCGTCGAAGTAGTGCCAGCCGATGCTGCTCGCGGCGCGCGTACCGCCCGCGTCCGGCTGCGCGAGGACGCTCTGGTGCGCGTCGTTCACAAGCGTGGACTTGCCCGCGCCTTCGGGGCCGATGAGCAGATACCACGGCACGCCATACCGGAAGTCGATGCCGCGCGCCAGACCTTTGAGCCGGCGGATCGAACCGGCGAACGACGGCCGCAGCTCGCGCACCATCGCCGCCTGCCGTACCCGGTGGTGCGCGGCGTCCTGCCGCGCGGCGTGTTCGTCGTGGTCCGCCACGACGCCGCGGTGGGCGCGGCGCACGACGAGCGCAAGAGCGACAAGCACGGCGACGAGCAGCACGACGAGGACCGCGAGCGCCCAGATCACGGCTGCTTCAACCGATCGAACTGCGCCGTGCGCTCTCGGATGGTCTGGATCCGCTGATAGAGCGGGGTCGTGATCTCGAGCCAGAGCATGTGCGACACGACAATCCAGACCGCCACCACGGCCGCCGACGCCCACCACCAGACACGCGGGCTCCGCAGCTTGCGGCCGCTGCCGGCGGCGATCGTGTTGTCGTAACACTGCGGCAGCAGCCGGTGGAAGGTGTCGGTCAGGTCGGGCTGCTTCTCAAAGATCACTTCGTACAGCTGCCGCTTGTACCGATCGATCGTCCCGTCGTCGTCGCCGTCGCCGTACTTGCCTCGGAAGCCGAGCGCGAGCGTCGTCAGGTAGACGGCGGCGAGTTCCTTCTCCGCCGGATGCGGCTGCTGAATCAGGCGCTCGATGCGGGCGAACACCGCGTCGCCGGCGCGCCGCGTGCCGAAGCAGGCGGTTTCAAGCAGGTGCGCCGACCAGTACGAGGCGCCGCTCCATGGCAGGCGGATGAACAACTCGTCCGCCGCGGCCACCATCGCGTACTGCGCCTGGCGGTAGTAGTCGAGCGCGGCCGACTTCCCCTGACGCGTGAGCTCAGCTTCCTGCGCGCGGAGGACGGCGAGCAGCTGCTCGCGTACGGCCGTCGGCGGATGGACGAGCGCCGTGCTGCCCTCGACGGCCGCCGGCGCCGCTGCGCGCGACAGCACGTTGTCGCGCAGCGCCTCCACGTCGCTCCAGAAGGCGCGGAACCGCTCGAAGACCGAGACGCCGATGCCAGCCTGCACTTCGAGCTGCTGTCGCATCTGCGTCAGACGCCTTCCGGTTCGCCGACCGGCTCGAACACATATAAAAAGATGGCCTCGGGGCGCGCGCTGGACGCGCCGCCGCCGAACACGACGAGGTCTTCGACCGTCAGCACCTCGCCGGGGCTGGGCGTCAACTCGAAGAGGTACACGCCGCGCGGCGGGAGCAGCTCGCCCACGCGCTCGGCATACGCGCGCGGGACGCCGAGGACCCGGCGCGAGAGCAGCGACGGGATCAGGCTCCGGCTGCCGATGACGCAGTTCTCGCCCCATTCGATCGCATCGGCTTCGCGGCCCTCGAAGCGCAGCCCGAGCACGAGCTTCGCCCGCGAATCGAACGCGAACGCGTTGGTCCACGCGGCGTCGGCGTCGAGCGCGAACATGTCGTCCTGCTCTCTG
>CAZOIK010000147.1:0-13851 GCA_964579765.1 uncultured Bifidobacteriaceae bacterium | reverse complement strand
ACATCACGGCCGACGACATGGCGCGCCTGCCGAACGCCGGCCACGGCGTGACGCGCCAGCGGATCGCGACGCCGTGGGCGGGACTGGTCAGACGCATGGCGCCGATCACGCTCGTCTATTTCTGCTACGGCTGGACGCTGTGGATGTATCTCAACTGGCTGCCGTCGTACTTCGTGCACGAGTACAGCCTGAAGCTCTCCGGCTCGGCGATCTTCTCGATGTTCGTCTTCTTCGCGGGCGTCGGCGGCGACTACCTCGGCGGCGTGATCAGCGATCGCATTCTCGAATCGACACGCGACCTGCGCCGCGCCCGCCGCGACTTCGTCGTCGTCAGCTTCATCGCCTCCGTCGTGTGCGTCGTGCCGGTGTTTCTGACGCACAACCTGACGGTGATCGTCGTCAGCCTCGCGGCGGCCTTCTTCTGCGCCGAGTTGACGATCGGCCCCATGTGGTCGATTCCGATGGACGTCGCGCCGCGCTACTCGGGCACGGCCAGCGGCCTGATGAACACCGGCTCGGCCTTCGCCGCGGTCGTCTCGCCCATCGCCTTCGGCTACATCGTGGACTGGACCGGCAACTGGCAGCTGCCGTTCATCGGATCGCTCGGCCTGCTGCTCGTCGGCGCCGCGATGGCGTTCACGATGCACCCGGAGCGCGCGTTCGAGGCCGATGCAGCCGTCCCGGCCTAGCCGCACGGCCATGGCCGTCGCGCTCCGCCGCGCGGCCCACCAGATCTTCGACGCGCCGCTGGTGTTCGACGACCCGCTCGCCGTCGCGATCGTCGGCGACGAGGCCGCGGCGCGTCTGCGCGCGGAGCCGGACACGCAGCAGGAGCGCTTCTCGCTGTCGCTTCGCGCGTTCGTCGTCGCGAGAGCGCGTGTGGCAGAAGAGGCGATTGCCGCGGCTGCAGGCTCGGGCGTCACGCAGGTCGTCGTGCTCGGCGCGGGACTCGACACGTTCGCCTATCGCCATCGGTGTCCGGGGCTGCGCGTCTTCGAGGTCGATCATCCCGCGACGCAGGCGTGGAAGCGCGATTGTCTGGGCGCCGCTGGAATTGCCGTTCCGTCGTCGCTGACCTTCGCGCCGATCGATTTCGAACGTCAGACGCTTGCCGGCGGCCTGCGAGCCGCAGGCTTCACCGCATCCGCGCCCGCGTTCTTCTCCTGGCTGGGCGTGACGATGTATCTGACGGAGGAGGCGTTTGCGTCCACGCTCGCGTTCGTCGCCGGCATGCCGCGCGCGAGCGGCGTCACGTTCGACTACGCGGTCTCACCAAGCTCGCTCGGCTGGAGAGAACGTCTCGCGCTCAGCGCGCTCTCGCGCCGCGTCGCGCGCGCCGGCGAACCGTTCCAGACGTTCTTCTCGCCGGCCGGCATCCGCGAGCGACTCGCGCAGGCCGGCTTCACGTCCGTCCAAGACCTCGGCGCCGACGACCTGAACGCGCGCTATTTCGGGAACCGCGCCGACCGCCTGCGCGTCAGCGGCTCCGTCGGCCGCGTGATGACAGCCACACGGCTGTAGTGCAGGCGGACCTGACGGTCCGCACTACACGGTGATCATCGCTGGCCGAGTCCGAGCTTCAGGACGTCCGCGAGATGCAGTGCGTGGCGGCCGGTGGTCTGCGCGATCTGCTCTCGGCAGCTGAAGCCGTCGGAGACGATCAGCGTCTCGGCCGACGCGGCGCGGACGGCGGGCAGCAGCACGCGCTCGCCGGCGGCAATCGACACGTCGTACTTGTGCGCGTCGAAGCCGAACGACCCGGCCATTCCGCAGCACCCGGCGTCGAGCGCCTGCACCTTCGCGCCGGCGCGGCCGAGCAGCGACTCCTCGTCGCCCATCTTCATGATCGCTTTGTGGTGACAGTGGCCGTGCAGCACGACCCGCTTGCTGATTTTCGGCGGCGTATAGCCGGGCACCCTCCGCTCGAGAAACTCACTCAGCAGCAGCGTCTGCGTACGGAGCCGCTCCGCTCTGGGATCGTCGGGCAGCAGGTTCCGCAGTTCGTCACGGAACACCGACGCGCAGCTCGGCTCGAGCACGACGATGGGCGTGCCGGCGTCGATAGGGTCCGCGAGCGCCGTGAGAATCCGCTGCAGATACGCCTTGGCGTCGTCGAGCAGGCCGAAGTCGTACAACGGGCGCCCGCAGCACAGCCGCTGCTCGGGAATCGACACCGAGCAGCCCGCTGCCGTCAGCACGTCCAGCGCCGCGCGCGTCGTGTCTGGGTGATACGCGTTGTTGAACGTGTCCACCCACAGGATGACGTTGCCGCCGCTCGTCGGCACCGCCTGCGTGCGCGCCCACGTGCGAAAGCTGACCGGCGCCAGCCGGGGAATCGTCCGCTGCGGCGCGATGTCGAGCACCGCCCTGGCGATCGATCGCAACCCGGGCGTCTGCGTCGTCAGGTTGACCAGCCAGGGCGCCTTCGTCGCGAGCTCGAGCCAGCGATCGACGCGGCCGAACGCATGCGCGTGCAGCGGACGCGCATGCTTCTCGTAGTAGTGCGACAGGAACTCCGCGCGGTACGTCGCGATGTCCACGTTGGTCGGGCACTCGCTCTTGCACGCCTTGCACGACAGACACAGATCCAGCGACTCTTTCACGTGGCTGTCGTTCCACTGGCCCTGCAGCACGTCGCCCTGGAGCATCTCGAACAGCATGTGCGCGCGCCCGCGCGTGCTGTGCTCCTCTTCGAGCGTCACCATGTAGCTCGGGCACATCACGCCCGCGTCGTGCTTGCGGCACTCGCCGACGCCGATGCAGCGCAGCGCCGCCTTCGCCATCGACCCGTTGTCGTCGGGAAACCGGAAGCGCGTCTCCGGATCCTTTGGCGCGTAGCTCGCGCCCAGCCGCAGGTGCATCACGGGCGGCTGCGCGTTGACGATGTTGCCCGGGTTGAGCTTGTTCGCGGGATCCCAGACGGTCTTGAAGTCGCGCAGCGCCGACATCAGCTCGGGCCCGAACATCTTCGGCAGGAGCGCGCTGCGCGATCGGCCGTCGCCGTGCTCGCCTGACACCGATCCGCCGTGGCGGACGACGAGATCCGCGGCCTGATCGACGAAGCGCCCGTACTTCTCGACGCCGGGCCCGCTCTGCAGGTCGAAGCTGACCTGCATGTGAATGCAGCCGTGGCCGAAATGGCCGTAGAACGTCGCCTGGTAGCCGTACGCGTCCAGGAGCGCGCGCAGCTCGCGCAGGTACGAGCCCAGCCGCTCCGGCGCCACCGCTGCATCGTCCCAGCCCTCCCAGCGCGGCGGCTGGCCGGGGATGTTGGCGGCGGCCCGCGGGCCAGACTCGCGCAGCTTCCAGACCGCGCGCGACTCCTGCGCGGTGTACAGGCGCATCGCCGGGGGACTTGCCGTCTGCGCGAGCGACGCGATCAGGCGTTCGGCGGTGGCTCGCGCCTGCCCGGGCACATCGACGCCGAATTCGACGAGCAGAATGCCGCGGCCGGGCGGCAGCAGATCGAGATTCGCCGCGCCCTTGCGACGCAGGCCGTCCACCATCGCGCCTTCGAAGCCCTCGAGCCCGATCGGCGTGAATGCGAGGATCTCGGGGACGTGATCCGCGGCCTCGAACGCATCCGCGTAGCCGAGACCCACAAGCGCGCGATGCTGCGGGCTCTTCACCAGCCTGACCGTCGCTTCCACGACAATCGCGCACGTGCCCTCGCTGCCGACGAGCGCGCGCGCGACGTTGAAGCCGCGCTCGGGCAGCAGGTCGTCGAGGTTGTAGCCCGACACGCGCCGCGGGATAGTCGGAAAACCCGCGCGGACGCGATCGCCGTGTTTCGTGACGATCGCCCGGAGCGTCGAGTAGATCTCGGCGCGCCGGCCGCCCGCCGCAGCGATGCGCGCGAGCTCGGCGTCGCTCGTCGCGCCAACCGTCAGCTCGGTGCCGTCGTAAAGCAGGACACGCATCGACTCGACGTTGTCCACCGTCTTGCCCGCCAGCAGCGAGTGCGTGCCGCAGGAGTTGTTGCCGATCATGCCGCCGAGCGTGCACCGGCTGTGCGTGGACGGATCGGGGCCGAACGTCAGGCCGTGCTCCTCGGCGCGAGTCCGCAGTGTGTCGAGGACGACGCCCGGCTGGACGCGCGCGAGGCGCCGCCCGGGATCGATCTCGAGAATCGCGTTCATGTACTTCGAGAAGTCGAACACCACCGCGACGTTGCAGCACGGGCCGGCGAGGCTCGTGCCTGCGCCGCGCGGGAGCACGGGGACGCCGAACTGCCGGCACACGGCGAGCGCGGCCGCGACGTCGTCCGCATCGCGCGGGACGACGAGGCCGATGGGGACCTGGCGGTAGTTGGAGGCGTCGGTGGCGTACAGCGCGCGGCTGCCCGCGTCGAAGCGGACTTCGCCGCGGACCGCCTGTGTCAGTGCCTGCTCGAGGCCGGCTGCGCTCACCGCGCGTGAGCCGCGGCGACGACCGGCGCCAGCACCTGCATGGCCGCCTGGACGCCGCCTTCGCGGTGCGGGACGCCGGCGACGCGCATCCCCATCTCGACGCCGGCCAGTGTGCCGGCGAGCATCAGGTCGTTGAAGTTGCCGAGGTGGCCGATGCGGAACACGCGGCCGGCGAGCTTCGACAGCCCGATGCCGAGCGACATGTTGAAGTGCTCGAGGATCACCGTGCGCAGCGCGTCGGCGTTGTGGCCGTCCGGCATGAAGACGGCGGTCATCGAGTTGGAGTACTCGCGCGGATCCTCGCAGACGATCTCCAGCCCCCAGGCGCGCACGGCCGCGCGCGTCGCCTCGCCGTGCCGCGCGTGGCGCGCGAACACGTTCGACAGCCCCTCCTCGTCGAGCATCTGCAGCGCCTCGTGCAGGCCGTAGAAGAGATTGGTCCCCGGTGTGTACGGGAAGAAGCCTTTGTCGTTCTGCGTGATGATCTCGTCCCACGCCCAGTACGACTTCGGCATCTTCGACTGCGTCGCCGCACGCCGCGCCTTCTCCGACACGGCGACGAAGCCCAGGCCGGGCGGAATCATCAGGCCCTTCTGCGATCCGCAGACCGTGACGTCCACGCCCCACTCGTCATGGCGGTAGTCCATCGACGCGAGCGACGACACGGCGTCCACGATGAGCAGCGCCGGATGGCGCGTGCGGTCCATCGCCTTCCGAAGATCGGCGATGCGGCTCGCGACCCCGGTCGAGGTCTCGTTGTGCACGACGACCACCGCCTTGAGCTCACCGGCCTTGTCGGCCGCCAGCCGCGCCTCCAGGTCCGCCTCCGACGCACCGCGGCGCCAGTTGCCCGGCACGTACTCGACGCGCAACCCGAGGCCTTCGGCGATCTTCTTCCACGCGCTCGAGAAATGGCCCGTCTCGAAGATCAGGATGCGATCGCCGGGCGACAGCGTGTTGGCGAGCGCCGCTTCGGACGCGCCGGATCCCGACCCTGGATAGACGACGACCGGCTGCGTCGTCTTGAAGACGCGCTGCAGCGCGGGCAGGATCTCGAGCGTCAGCGCGGCGAACTCGGGGCCGCGGTGATCGATCGTCGGCCGCGCCATCGCGCGCAGCACGCGATCGGGGACGTTCGTGGGTCCGGGAATCTGGAGGAAGTGCCAGCCTGATTGGGTCATTGGGTGATTGGGTGATTTGGTGAATTGGTGATTTGGTGATCTCTCAGGGGCGTCCGACGGACGACTGTTCGGCGGCGGCGATTGTCTTCAGCGCGTCGGCTTTCACAAGATAGCCGGCCTTGAGGTTCTTCTCCGTGATGTACCTCACCGAGGCGACGTAGCGCTGGTGCGACGAGTAGAGCTTCGACAGCCTCGCGGCGTCGAAGTCTTCGTGCGTGCCGGCCAGGAAACAAAAGCCCGCGCCGCTGTTCTCGCCGCTGTTCAGCGCCGTCGCGACCGCGTGCTCGGCGAGACGGATGCCGCCGAGCGCGTTGCCGAAGCTGTCGCGATCGATCGCCGGCTTGCCGTTCTCGAAGACGATGTCGATGGGCGGCGCCGAGGGCGGCGGCGTGCCGTCCTTCAGCCAGCGCGCAATCTGATCGTAGAGCGCGTTCTGCACGTACTCCGACGGGATGCGGCTGAGCGGCGGATGCGCGCAGCCCGCGTACGGCCCCGGCGTCCCGCCGAACGGTCTCGCCGAAGGCGGCGGAGCCGGAAGCATCGTCTCCTTGCTGCGCAGCCCGAGCCTGACGAGCGTCAGCGCGTGCGTGTAGTCGAGATGCGACGTCCCCGCGACCTCCCACGTCCCGAACTTGTCCGAGTCGGGCCGCCGCACCGGCAGCTGGCCGAGCACGTCGCTCTCCGAGAGCAGCTTCCAGATCTTCACCGTCAGATCCGTGCGCATCCGGCCGCCGCCGCCGTGCAGCAGCACCGCGTCGTACACATGCGACAGCCGATGCACCGTGTTGAAGTACGCCGCGAGCCGGCCCGCCGACTGCGAGTGCCCCGACGCGATCAGCCGTTCGATCTTCAGGCCGCCCATCACGCTCTGCCCGGCCACGCCCCGCACCGCCTCGCCCGCCGCCGTGAAGATGTCGTACGAGAGGCCGTCGTTGCCCACCGTGCCGTTGTCGGTGACGTCGAGCGGCGCGTAGCGCTCCGGCATCCGCTGCTTCAGCGCGGCGATGCCCACGTTCTGCGCCGACACGCCGACCCACGCGTAACCGGATCGGACGAAGTGCTCGCCGCTGTGGAACCACTCGACTTCGTTGTCGAAGCCCTCCGACACGTTCGTCCACTCGACGATCACCGTGCCGTTGAACTTCGCCTGCGAGACGGGCCGCCGGACGACGATGCGCGTCTTGAACGGATGCGTCGCGTCCGACGGCGTGGCGTTCGACATCTGGTCGCGCGGGATGTCATAAGTCCGCGCGTGGCCGCTGATGAAGAATTCTTCTTCGACGTAGCCGTATTTCGGCAGATCGACGAGCGACGCATTGAACGGCCTGCCGTCGATCTTCGTCGCCGCCGGGCCTGCCGTGGCGATTGAGGCAACAAGGACGAACAGCGGGGCTAAGAAAGTCCCGCGACGTACGTAGGGCGACCCTTTCAGGGTCGCCATCGGCGGGCCTGAAAGGCGCGCCCTACTTACAAACAAAATTCGCTGCATCGTCGGTGCTGCCCGACCCTGTGTAGGCCGCGACAGACGGATAAGCGCAGAGCGGCCGCGTGCGCACGACGCTGCCGTTCACCACTCTCGACGCCGGAATGCGCTGCGGCGCCGCGCCCGTGGCTGCCCAGGCGTCGATGGCCGCGACCATGTCGAACGTGCTCGTCCCGTCGCCGCCGCCGCAGTGCGCCATGCCCGGCACCATGAAGAGGCGCACCGCGTCGCGCGCGCGTTTTGTCGTTTTCAGCACGCTCTCGTAGTACTGCACCGAGTTGCCGGGCGGAATGCCGGGATCGGCCCAGCCGTGATACATGAGCAGCTTGCCGCCGTGCGCGGTGAACTTCGACAGATCGGGGTCAGTCGCGTCGAGCCCGGTCGCAACCTTCGCGGCCGCCGCGACGTCGCTGTCGTAGTTGAGCGACTTCGGATCCCAGTCGGGGTTCTTGTAGACGACGTACTTGAAGAAGTCCTCGGAGTAGTTGACCGGACGCGCGGCGACGGACATGTTCCAGCCCGTCTCGCTCCCCGGCTCGAGTCCGGGATAGATCCGCGTGTGCGTCCTGGCATTCGAAGCGCCGGCGTAGATCTTCTTCGCCGCCGCGACCTGCGCCGCCGTCAGACAATCTGGCCCCTCGCCGCCCTTGCAGAGCGTGACCGACGGATCGAACGTGCACGTCGTCGGATTTTCAATCACGCCGTCCGTCACGCCGTCGAGCGCGTCGCACTGCGCGAGCGCGGCCTTGTGCAGCACGGCGTACTTCTCGGGAGTGAGCAGGCTCGCTTCGTCCTTGTGCGTCGCCTGCCACAGCCAGATCTGTCCGATCGTCTGCGTGCGGACGGCGTTCGCCGCCGCGCCGGCGACGATGCCGTCGAAGTCGAGCGGATAGCGCTGGGCTTCGGTCAACGCCTGCCGGCCGCCGGTCGAACAGCCGTTGAAGTACGCGCGCGTCGGCGCGCTGCCGTAGTACGCCGCGGCCAGCGCCTTCGCCGTCACCGTCATCTCGTGCACGGATCGCTCTTCGAAATCGACGAGCTTGTCCGGGTGGCCGACCATGAACTTCGCGTCGCCGCCGACGTGGCCCGTGTCGGTGCTGACGGCGGCGTAGCCGCTGGCGAGCGCCGTTGCGAGCGCCGGATACGAGATGTTGCCCGCCCACGCGCCGTTGCCGACGGCCTCGAGCTTGCCGTTCCATCCTCCGCTCGCTCCACGAGCTCCGCGAGCTTCGGAGGGCGAGGCCAGCGGCAGCCACACTTCGATCTTGATGTCGGAGTCTGCCGACGGCGTCAGCGTCGCCGCCACGCGGCAGAACGCAGGAAGCTTCGCGAACGGATTGCCGCCGCGGCCCGCGCGGCCGCGGCCGTTCGGGATCGTGAACTGCCCCGCCGCCACCGTCTGCGCGAGCGTCACCGCGACGTGCGGTTGCGAGAACATCGAGAGACTCTCGCACGGCGCCGCCATGGCGGGCGCCGCGAAGAGGAGAAATGGAATCGCGAGTTTCATGAACGCTCTCGTGGTGCAGGCCTTCAGGCCGGCCGGCATGCAGACCTGAAGGTCTGCACTACTTCTGTAACTTCTTCTGCAACTTCTCCAGCTCGAGCTGGAACTCGGGATACATCGTCTTCGCGCCGCCCATCGCCGCTTCGGCGGGGATGTGATGGCGCTCCTGGAATTCCTTGACGTTCGGGTTCGTGCCGAGCAGGTAGTTCGGGACGACGCCCTGCGGACGGCCGACGACTTCGTCCACGTACTCGCACGGCCACAGCCACGACCCCGGCGCGGTCTGCGTGCGATCGATCAGCACGAAATTCTCGGTCTTGATGAGCGGCTCGGTGAGGTAGACGGGATCGGTCACGTACGACACGTACGTCAGGATGTTGCCGTGGCGCATGAAGTGCTCGGTCAGGTACGCGCGGTCGCTCTCCGGCAGGCCGTTCCGCCGCACCCACCCCTGCTTGATGTGCGTCGTCGTCACCGTGAGCATGTCGCCTTCGTACTTGCCGGTCGAGAAGCCTTCCCACGTGTGCGCGGCCCACGCCGGCGGATGCGGACGGCCGTCCATCCAGATCGTGCGCGTCTGCTCGTAGGTGCTGATGTAGTTCTTGATTGCGATGAGCTGCTGGCTGTCCGGATCGCGATCTTCCCAGATGCGCAGCTGCAGCGGCCCGCGGTAGATGTAGGGCGCGACGTGCACCTGGCACTGGTGCTCGGGCAGCGTCAGCCGCGAGGGATCCCAGCTGAGCGCCCACTGGCGCGCGCCGTCGGAAATCGGCAGACCGAGGTAATCGCCGAGCTCCGGGCCGGGAATGCGCTCCGGTTGATCTTCGGAAAATCGCGGTCCCCACGCCCCCGTCAGGTCGGCCTGCGCGTACGCCGAGGCCGGGAGCGCGACGACCGACGCCAACACCATGCCGCGAAGAAGTGCACGCATGGCCGGGTATTTTACACCCGGGAAACGGGGCTATTCGCCGACGGTGAACCCGACGGACGCCTTCGTCGTCGCCCACGCCATGCTGATGCGGCCGCCCGCCCGCCCGGCATTCGGCTCGATCGTGAACGTGAGCTGCTCGACGTTCGCGGGCAGCGATTCCTTCCGCATCCGCACGCGCCCGAAGTCGTCGCGCTCGCGATAGGCGGTGTGGAACGTGTGCGCGTCCCGATTGAAAATGAGCGTCCACTCCTTCTCGCTCGGCTGGATCCAGAGCGAGTATTCGCCGGCGGGCAGCGACAGATTCTCGACACGCAGCGGCCGGCTCGTGGACAAGTACGTCGCTTCGTCAGCGCCCGGGCACCACACCTCGTCGTAGCGCACGAGGCTGCCGAAAATCCTGCGCCCTCGCGTGTAGGGCCGCCCATACTCGATGAACATCCGCGAGCCGTCCACGGTGGCCATCGTCGACTCGTGCGGGCTGACGCGGCCGCCCTGCGCGCGCATGGCGCGGCAGCCGAAGACCACGACCGAGACGAGGAGGATCGCGCCGAGCCTACGCATCTGCATGGGACCTCCGCTTCGCGCGGCGCACGTGTACGCCGCGGCCTCTGACGAACGTCGCCCGCTGCGCCTTCCGCATGACGAAGTACGGCGCCAGCCGGTCCATCGCCTCGCGCTGGCTGTGCCGCACGTGCTCGCGCATGAACGCCGCCGCCTCGTCCGGCGTCAGCGTCGCGAGCGCGCGCGCGAGATCGCGGTGCCGCTCTGACTTCGACCCGGCCTTGGACGCCTGCATCAGGCAGAACCACGACGAGGACAGCGCGCACGTCTGCTCGATGACCTTGGTGAGCGCCGCGCTGCGCGCGCATTCGGCGATCCGGCTGTGCAGCCGATGGTGCAGCGCCAGGTACGGCCCGCGATCGGGGCGCGCCGACAGCGCGTCCACCTTGGCGGCCATCCGCCGCAGCTCGCGCCGCTCCGTCTTCGTCGCGTACTCGGCGAAACGCCGCGCGGCCTCCGCTTCGAGCACCTCGCGCACCAGGTAATGTCCCGTCACGTCGTCGCGCGACGGAATGCGGACGCGCGTGCCGGCGCGCGGCCGGCTCTCGAGCATGCCTTCGAACTCGAGACGCAGCAGCGCCTCCGACACCGGGAGAAAGCTCATGCCGAGCTCGGCGGCGAGCTTGCGCCGCGACACGGACTGCCCGATGCCGATCTCGCCACGGACGATGCGGCGCCGGACTTCCTGATATGCGTACGCCGCGAGACTCGAATCGCTACCTGCAGACAAAGTTGGACGCCTCGTCGATGCTGCCCGATCCTTTATACATCGCGACCTGCGGGTACGGACACAGCGGACGCGACCGATCGACGGCGCCCGCCTTCGCGTGCGTCGCGACGATCTGATCCGGGGCCTTCCCGTGCTCGACCCACTGCTCGAGCGTGCCGATCTTGTCGAAGTCGTTCGGACCTTCGCCGCCGCCGCAATGCGCCATGCCGGGTGCCATGAACAGCCGGTACGATCCGCTGATCTTGCCGAGGCCGCCGGCCTTCGCGGCCACCTGCTGGTAGTACGTCGTGGAGTTGAGCGGCGAGATCTGCGGGTCGGCCCAGCCGTGATACATGAGGAGCTTGCCGCCACGCGCGAAGAACGCCTTCATGTCCGGATCGCGCGCGTCGATGGCGCCGCTCTCGCCCTGCTCGATCTTCGCGACGTCGGCGTCGGGGTTGAACTTCGACACCTGCCACTCCGGATCGTTGAACACGACATAGCGGTAGTGATCGAGCCCCGTCGCGCGCGCGGACGGCGACCAGCCGAGCTCCGTCCAGTTGATCTCGCTGCCGGGCGCGAGGCCCGCGATCTCGCGCGTCTTCGTCTTGAGCGGCGCATACATGGTGCGGACGATCTTCACTTCCGCGGCGCTCAGGCAGTCGGCGCCGTTCCCGTTCTTGCACGCCAGCACCGCCGGATCGAACGTGCACGACACCGGATTCGAGATCAGCCCGTCCTTCACCCCGTCGTTCGCGTCGCACCGGTCGAGCACCGCCGTGTGCAGCAGCGCCAGATGCTCGCGCGACAGCCGCACGTTCTCCTGCTCGATCTGCTGCTGCAAGTCCACGGCCCGCAACGAGCGGCCCGACCAGTCGAGCCCCGGCGATCCCGCGATGATGCCGTCGAAGTCCGCCGGGAACATCTGCGCTTCCTTCAACGCCTGGCGTCCGCCCGCCGAACAGCCGTTCCAGTACGAATGCGCCGGCGCTGTGCCGTAGAACGCGTCGATGATCGCTTTGCTCTTGAGCACCATCTCGTGCTCGGAGCGATACGCGAAGTCGATCACTTTTTCCGGATGCCCCATCGCGAAGCTCGCGCTGTTGCCGACGTGGCCCGTGTCGGTGGAGCTCGTCGCGTAGCCGCGGCCGAGCGCGTCGGCCATCGCCGCGTAGCCGATGCTGCCGGTCCACGCGCCGTTGCCGACCGCCTGGTACTTCCGGTTCCACGAGCTCGCCTCGCCGGTGCCTTGCGCGGAGACGGGCAGCCAGACTTCGAGCTTGATGTCCGAGTCGCTCGTCGGCCTCATCGTCGCCGTCACGCGGCAGAACGCCGGCAGCGCCGCGAAGCCGTTGGCGCCCCGCCCGCCGCGGCCCGGCGCCGTGAACGCGCCGGCTGCCACGACTTGCGCGCTGTCGATGGTCGTCTGCGGAAGCGACAGCGTTTTCAGGCTGTCGCAGGTGGCCGCGGACGCCGACGGCGCCTCGGCGGCGCACGCGAGCGCGAGGCCCAGGATCAGTGCGTTTCGCATAAGAAGTCTCCGCGTCCCCTGAGGATATGCGCAGAACGGCCGATTGCGATCAGACTTTTCCCGAATGGCCAGGATTATACTGGCGGCCTTCACGGAGGCTCGACGCATGACGCGCACCCGGACGTCGCTCGCGCTGTTCGCCACCCTCGCCGGGCTCGCCGTCGCCTCGCTCGGCGCGCAGGCGCCAAAGCCCAGGCACGTCAACCGCGCCATCGAGCTGCTCGAGGCCGGCCAGCCGATCTACTACACCGGGTCGCACTCGGGCACCGAAGGGACGTTCGAGGCCGGCAAGGCGGACGCGCAGACCTACGCCGACTACATCAGCTACGACATGGAGCACGCGCCCTTCGACGTGAAGGGGCTCGCCGAGTACATGAAAGGCCTCGTCGCGGGCGGGCCGACCAGGAGCGGCCACCGCACGCCGGCCGTCATCGTCAACGTGCCGGTAAACGGGATCGACGAAGCCGCCGTCCGCGCCAACGCGTGGATGTTCAGCCAGGTGCTCGCGACCGGCGTGCACGGCATTCTGCTCACGCACGCGGACACGCCCGGCGCCGTCCGCGCGTTCGTCGAGATGTCGCGCCTGCCGATTCACCACGAGGGCGTCGGCCCGGGCAAGCTCGCGGAGGGACGCCGCGGCGCGCACGGCTCGCCGACCGCGGCGCAGATCTGGGGCGTGTCGGTGCAGGAGTACGAAGACAAAGCCGATCCGTGGCCGCTCAACCCCAACGGCGAACTGCTGCTCGGCGTCAAGCTCGAGGACAAGTACGCGCTCGCCAACGCCGAGCAGAACCTCAAGGTGCCGGGCATCGCGTTCGCCGAATGGGGGCCGGGCGACATGGCGCTCTCGCTTGGCGTGCGCGGCCCGGGCAACGTCGCCGACACCGACCCGCGGATGCGCGCGGCACGCGCGAAGGTCTTCGCCGCGTGCAAGGCGAATCACATCTTCTTCCTCAACGCGATGAACCCGGCCAACGTCATCGACATGATCAAGGAAGGCGTGATGGTCGGCCCCGCCAGCCGCCAGACCGCCGAGATCGGCCGCCAGTTCACCAAGCGGACGATGCCCTGGTAAAGGGTTCCAAAGCCCTTTGATTATTCCCGTTCGAAGATCTGCGCGCTGGTGAACGGCACGCCGTTGTTCCGGCCCTGCTGCTTGACGGTCAGCATGTGGCCGTCGGACGAGACACTGTAGGTCTCGGTCTGCACGACCTGTCCCTTCACCTTGCCCACTCGCTCGACCGTCCGCGCGTCGATGCGCTTGATCGACACCGTGTCGAGCGACGAGGCGACGTCGGCCGGATAGTCCTTGCCGTCGAACCTGGCCGTGTACGTCAGGTGGTAGGTGATGTCCGCCAACCCTCCGACCTCGCTCGTAATCTCCTGCTTGAGCCCGTTCGGCACCGCCTCGAACATCATCGTGCGCTTGATGGGCGCCGCGCCGGCGAACGTGGACTTGGGGACGTCGAGCGCCCACGTGCCGAGCAGCGGATCTTTCGCCTGCGCGCGCTGCGCGGCGCCGGTCGCGACACAGGCCCCGAG
>CAZOIK010000146.1:0-6774 GCA_964579765.1 uncultured Bifidobacteriaceae bacterium | reverse complement strand
CGATCGACGGCTTGAAGAACGCGGCGGGACAGGCGCCGCCGGCGGAGGTCGCCGCGCTGATGCAGCTCTCCGGCGAGACGCCGGCGTCCGGCAAGGTCGTGTTCGATCCGTTTCTGGCGCGCGGGCTGTCATACTACACGGGCGCCATCATGGAGATCTCGGTGCCCGATCTCGCGGGCAGCCTCGGCGGCGGCGGACGCTATGACAATCTGGTCGGCATGTTCCTCGGCCGCGACGTCCCGGCCTGCGGCTTCTCGCTCGGCCTCGAACGCATCATCGTCGTCATGACCGAGCGCGGGATGTTTCCCGCGCACGTCGCGGCGAGCAGCGCAGATGTGATGGTCACGATCTGGGAGGACGACGCGTCGCCCGCCAACGCGCTCGCGCTCGCCGGCGAACTGCGCCGGAGCGGGCTGCGCGTGGACGTCTACCCCGAGCCCGGTAAGCCGGGCAAACAGTTGAAGTACGCCTCGTCGCGCAACGTCCCGTTCGTGACGATCGTCGGACCGGACGAACGCGCGCAGCGTGTCGTCACCGTCAAGGACCTGCGCACCGGAGAGCAGCAGACCATGCCGCGCGCCGAGGCCGCCCCGTTCATCGCATCCCGCGTGAGACCGTCTTGAGCCAATCGAACCGTTATCGAACGCACACGTGCGCGGTGTTGCGCCGCGATCACATCGGCCACGCCGTGAAGCTGGCCGGGTGGGTGCACCGCAAGCGCGATCACGGCGGCCTGCTGTTCATCGACCTGCGCGATCACTACGGCATCACGCAGTGCGTGCTGACGCCCGAGTCGCCGGCGTTCGCCGCTGCCGAGGCGGTGCGTCTCGAGAGCGTGATCAGCGTCGAAGGCACGGCGATCGGTCGCACGGAGGAGAACGTCAACCCGCAGCTGCCGACCGGCGAGGTCGAAGTGGACGTGCAGGCACTCGAGGTGCTGTCCGCGGCCGAGCTGCTGCCGTTCCAGGTCGCCGGCACGCAGGAGATTCCCGAGGAGCAGCGGCTGCGGTATCGCTTCCTCGATCTTCGACGCGAGCGGATCCACGCGAACATCGTCCTGCGCTCGCGTGTCATCGCGAGCATCCGCCGGCGGATGACCGAGGCGGGCTTCAACGAGTTCCAGACGCCGATCCTCACGTCGAGCTCTCCCGAAGGCGCGCGCGACTATCTCGTGCCGAGCCGCATCCACCCCGGCAAATTCTACGCGCTGCCGCAGGCGCCGCAGCAGTTCAAACAGCTGCTGATGGTCGCGGGCTTCGATCGCTACTTCCAGATCGCGCCCTGTTTCCGCGACGAAGACGCCCGCGCCGACCGCTCGCCCGGCGAGTTCTACCAACTCGATGTCGAGATGTCCTTCGTCACGCAGGACGACGTGTTCGCGGCGATCGAACCGGTGCTTGCGGGCGCGTTCACCGAATTCTCGGACTGGACGGTCTCGCCGCCGCCGTTTCCCCGCATCGCGTACGACGACGCGATGGCGATGTACGGGAGCGACAAGCCCGACTTGCGGAACCCGATCAAGGCCGTGGACGTGACCGAGATCTTCCGCGGCTCGGAGTTCGCCGTCTTTGCGAAGGCGGTCGAAGAAGGCTCCGTCGTCCGTGCGATCAAGGCGCCGGGCGCGGGCGAGAAGTCGCGCAGCTTCTTCGACAAGACCGTCGGCCTCGCGGAGACGCTCGGCCTCGGCGGGCTGGCCTACATCGTCGCCGCGGAGACGCCGAAGGGGCCGCTCGCGAAGTATCTGCCGGAGGGGCGGCGCAATCGTATTTTCGCCGCCGCGGATGTGACGCTCGGCGACGCCGTGTTCTTCGTCTCGGGACCGGCGAAGACGCTGATGCGCGCAATCGACGGCCTGCGCGGCCATCTGGCGAAGGAACTGAACCTGCTCGAGCAGAACGCGTATCGCTTCTGCTGGGTCACGGACTTTCCGTTCTACGAGCTCAATCCCGACACGAACCAGATCGAGTTCAGCCACAACCCGTTCTCGATGCCGCAGGGCGGCCTCGACGCGCTGAACACGAAGGATCCGCTGACGATCAAGGCGTTCCAGTACGACATCGTCTGCAACGGCGTCGAGCTGTCGAGCGGAGCGATCCGGAATCATCGTCCGGATGTCATGTTGCGCGCGTTCGAGATCGCCGGGTACGGACCGGACGAGGTCGAGAAGCGGTTCGGCGGCATGCTCAACGCGTTCCGGCACGGCGCGCCGCCGCACGGCGGCCTCGCGCCGGGCATCGATCGGATCGTGATGCTGCTGGCGCAGGAGCCGAACCTGCGCGAGGTCATCGCGTTCCCGATGACGCAGAACGCCGAGGATCTGCTGATGGGCGCGCCCTCGTCCGTGTCGGAGAAACAGCTCCGCGAGCTGCACATCCGCCTCGTGGAGAAGAAGCCGAACTCGAAGGGCGAGGGCGGCTGACTCGATTCACTCGTGACGAAGGGCCGCGAGGGGCTCCATCAACGCGGCCCGACGCGCGGGCACGAACGCTGCGGCGAGGCCGACGACCGCGGTCACGGCCGCGATGGCCAGCAGCGCCACGGGATCGACGTTCGGACGATACACGGCGATATTGCCGATCCCGATGTTGTTGCCAGTGGGGGCTGCGCGCAGCGCCAGCATCGCCAGCACGGAGAGGAACAGGCCGACGCTCGTGCCAATCGCGAGCAGCCCGGCCACGCCTCGCGCGATATTCCACACCACTTGCCCCCTTCGTGCGCCCAGCGCCATGCGGATGCCAATCTCGCGCGCCCGCCTCTCGACCGCAAATGCGACAACCGCATACAGCCCGATGCTCGCCAGGAACATGCCGAGCAGACCGAGTACGGCGAACAGCGTGGCCACTGCCTTTGGCGCCGCCTGAGAGTTCGCCATCTGCTGTGCCATCGTGCTCGCCGTGATCACGGGGAGCGTGACATCCAGGGCACGAACGTGGCGTTGCATCGCGCCGACCAGCGCGGCTGCGCTGCCGGCCGTTCGCGCGACGACCGTCGTCGGCGGCAAACCGGCTTGCGTATAGGAGCGGTAGAACAGCGGCCCCACAGGATCGAGGACGTCGTTGTCGAAATTTCCCGTGCCGGTATCGCGGACCACGCCGATGACCTCCATCCACGAGTTCGGCTCGGTTTTGATCTGAAAGCGTCGGCCGACTGCGTTCACCCTGCCGAACCGCTGGCGCGCCATCGTATCGGTAATCACCGCGACACGCGGCGTGTCGGCGCGATCGCGTGTATCGAAGACGCGCCCGTACAGAAGGGGAATGCGCAGTGTGTCGAAGAAGCCCGGTCCGGCCCAGATCATCGCGGCACGGGGAACTGCGATGTCGTCTCCCCGTTCGTGCTCGACAACGATCGGCACGCTGGCTTCGACTGCCATCGGCAGCCCGCGCGACAGCGCCGCCGACTGCACGCCGGGAACGGCGGCGACCCGCCGCAAGAGCTCACTGTACAGGCCTTCCGCCCGCGCAGCCGAGTAACCGGCAAAGCGCAGGTCCGTCTCGAGCATGGCCACGCCGTCGACGGCAAACCCCACGTGCAGTGCCCGGACGGCGGTGAGCTGCTGCAGACAGATGCTCGTGCCGCCGAGCAGCAGCACGGAAATAGCCACCTGCACGACGATCAGCGCGTGCTTGACCGGCAGGGACCCGCGCTCGATCGACAGCGACCCCTCATCGCGAAGCGCCGGCACGAGATCGACACGCGTCGCTTTGAGCGCCGGTGCAAGGCCGAACAGGATGCCCGTGAGCAGTGACACTGCGATCGCAAAGGCGAGGACACGGTAGTCGAGCGTCAAATCCACGGTGACCGGGAGATCGAGCGCCTGCAACGCCCGCATGCTCCACCACGCCACGAGACAGCCGACAATGCCGCCCATAAGCGACAGCTCCACGCTTTCGATGAGCAGGTGCCGGACAAGTTGACGGCGCGTCGCGCCCATGGCCAGCCGCACCGCGATCTCTTTTGCGCGAGCCGTCCCGCGCACGAGGAGCAGCGTGGCGAGATTGCTGCACGCGAGGGCAAGCACCAGGCCGACGATGATGAGCACCAGCCCGGCGATTGCCGCGATCGGCGCGTCGGCCTGCGGATGAATGCGCACGTCGTTCGACGCGAGCACCGTCATGCCGGCGCCCAGGGCGAACTCGCCTCCGTTGTCGCGGTACTCCTCGGGAAATTCGGCAACCAGCCTGCGTCCGAGCGCGTCCATCGCGGCGCTGGCCTGGCTGACGGAGACGCCCTGGCGCAAACGGGCTTTCACGATCAGCGGCACGTGGATCGTCGGCGCATCGCGCAGCGCCGGGATCGGAACAATGGCGGGGAGCGCCGTAATCGGCAGCCAGACGTCCGTGTCCACGCCGACGTCGATGGTGCCGCGATAGTGGGCCGGACCCACCCCGACGATCGTGACCGGCACGCCTTCTATCCAGACGAGACGTCCAATGATGTCCGGGTCGGCGTGGAAGACCCGGGTCCACGCCTGATAGCCCAGAACGCCGACCACGGCAGTCGCTCGGCGTTCTTCCGCCTGGTCGAACCAGCGGCCGAGCGTGGGCCGGAGCCCCAGAACATCGAGGTACGTCGATGTGGCGTACTCAACGGTGGCAGTGCGAATGGCACCGTCGTAGAGATAACGGAAGGGGCTGGGGATGCTGCCGGCCGTCACCGCGGCAAAGACGTCTTTGTACTCCGTGATCTCCGTGTAGGCCGTATACGTGGTGACGACCAGCGGCTTGCCCGCGCGGTCGTTCTGATAGATGTTGACGAGGCGAGCCGGGTCCCTCGATGTCTGCGGCCGGAGAAGTACGGCGTTCACGAGGCTGAAGATGGCCGTGTTGACGCCAATGGCGAGGCCCAGGATCACCACGGCCGCCGTGGTGAAGCGCCAATCGCGCCACAGACGACGGCTGCCGTCGCGTATGTCGCGCGCGAGCGCGTCGAGGTTCGCGGTGCCTCGCGCGTCGCGACTGGCCTCCTTGATCTGCTCGACTCCGCCGAACAGACGCCGCGCCTGCTGACGCGCTTCGTCGCGCGACAGTCCGCGCCGCATCAGGCGCTCGACGTCGCGCTCGAGGTGGAACCGCAGCTCTTCGTTCAGATCGTATTCGCGCCCGGCGCGGAACACGAGCGATCGGAGCCGCGCGCGCAGGACGTACCACAGCCGCATCGCTAGGTGCGCTTCAACGCGAGGTTGACGCCAGCCGAGAGGCGCTCCCACTTCGCGACCTCGGTCTCGAGCTGCCTGCGGCCTGGCTTGGTCAGCGAATAGAAGCGAGCGCGCCGGTTGTTCTCCGACGCGCCCCACTCGGCGGTGATCCAGCCCTGATGTTCGAGGCGGTACAGCGCCGCGTAGAGCGATCCCTGCTGGACGCGAAGCAGGTCGTTGGAGAGCTGTTGAACCCGCTGAGCGATTGCCCATCCGTGCATCGGCGCGATGCCGATGGCGCGGAGGATGAGGAGGTCCAGCGTGCCCTGAAGGACGTCGGTCTGATCGCTCACGAGGTGCTCTTGTAGATTGGCCTCAGGAGAAGACGTCAGCCGGTCCGGGAAAGTTCACGGCGATCGGGCGGTCTCGAAAAAGAAGTGAGTCATAATAGGGAAGGTGCGCCGTATTTCCGTCCCCGAGGAGGGGATTGCCACACTGTTCGGGTCGTACGACGAGAACCTGAAGCACCTCGAATCGCTCTTTCACGTCCGCATCCGCACGCAGGGCCACGACCTCATCGTGGACGGCGAGGAGCCCGGCCCCGATCGCGTGGACCGCGTCATCGGCCAGCTCTCGGCGCTGATGAAAGACGGCTACAAGCTGTCGAACAGCGACGTGAAGACCGCGTCCGAGATGCTCGCGCGCGACGAGGACGTCGATCTGCGCGAGCATTTCCTCAAAGGCACGCTGACGCCGGCCGGCAAGCGCCGCGTGGCGCCGAAGAGCGTCAACCAGCGCCGCTATCTCGAGGCCATCGACCAGCACGACATCGTGTTCGGCATCGGCCCCGCCGGCACGGGGAAGACCTATCTCGCGATGGCGCAGGCGGTGGCCTTTCTCGTGGCCAAGAAGGTGAACCGGATCATCCTCGCGCGTCCGGCCGTCGAGGCGGGCGAGAAACTCGGGTTCCTGCCGGGCGATCTGCAGGAGAAGGTGAATCCGTACCTGCGGCCGCTCTACGACGCGCTCTACGACATGCTCGACGTCGATCGCGTCGAGCGCTACATCGAGCGCGGCACGATCGAGATTGCGCCGATCGCGTTCATGCGCGGGAGGACGTTGAACGACTCGTTCGTGATTCTCGACGAGGCTCAGAACACGACGACCGAGCAGATGAAGATGTTCCTCACCCGGATCGGCTTCGGCACGAAGGCCGTCATCACCGGCGACATCACGCAGATCGATCTGCCGGCGGGCCGCACGTCGGGCCTCGTCGAGGCGATGAAGGTCGTTGGCAACATCGAGGGCATCGCGTTCGTGCGCTTCGACGACCGCGACGTCGTGCGCCACAAGCTCGTTCAGCAGATTGTCAAAGCCTACGAAGCGTATTCGGGCGGCAACGGCGCTGCGCGTCCAGGTCACTGACGGCCGCGGACGGCGGCTGGCGGCGCGCGGGCTCGCGGCGTGGCTCGCGCGGGTGGCGCCCTCGCGCGCGCGCGGCACGGTCACGATTGCGCTCGTCACCGACCGCGAGATTAACCGCCTCAACCGGCAGTTCCGCGGGAAGGACGCGCCCACGGACGTGCTCAGCTTCCCTGTAGCGCGGCCCCTTAAGGGCCGCCAATCCGCGGGCCTGA
>CAZOIK010000145.1:0-9528 GCA_964579765.1 uncultured Bifidobacteriaceae bacterium | reverse complement strand
ACAGAAATAGACGAGCGTGATGGGCGCCATCCGCCGGATGAGGCCTGCCCACGGCGTCGCGATCTGCTGCCGCATCACGCCGTGGCCGCCGTTGGGCAGGCGCGTCATGTCGGCGGGCGTGATGTCACGATGCTCGGACGGCACGTCGCGGAAGTACCAGACCCACGCGAACACCCAGACGAGGCTGCCGAGGCCGAGCGCGACGAACGACCCGCGCCACGAGACGACGCCGATGAGGGCCGCGACGATCGGCGGCGTGATCGAGTTGCCGACGCGCGAGAAGGCGTGCGTCAACCCCTGCGCGAAGCCGCGGCGCTCGGGGGGCGTCCAGCTCTGCATCGCGCGGGTCGCGACCGGAAACGTCGCGCCCTCGCCGACGCCGAGCAGCAGGCGCACGAGATACAGCGACACGAGACCGCCGGCCAGGCCGGTGAGGACCGTCGCCGACGCCCAGATCAGCCCGCACACGAACAGCGTCCGGCGCGGGCCCCACTGATCGCCGATCCAGCCGCCGAGAATCTGGAAGAACGTGTAGGTGACGCCGAACGTGCCGATCACCGTGCCGAGCTGGCTGTTGGTGAGCCCCAGGTCTTTGCGGATGTCGCCGCCGGCCGTCGCGAGGTTCTGCCGCGCGATGTAGGTAATGAGATACATGAGGCAGAGCAGGCCCAGGACGACCGTGGGGGCGGCGGGACGCTTGAGACGCATGCGCAGAGAGCCTACCATGTCATTTCGTGACGTCGCGACGTGGTGAGGTGGTGAGGTGGGGCGTGGCGGCCGCCGTCGCGTGGTCGGCCGCGGCATGGCTGCACGCGCAGCGGGCGCCGCAGATGGTGCGCTCGCAGCTCGTGTGGGTCGATCGCACGGGGAAGAAGCTGTCAACGGTGAGCGACGTCGCCGACTTCGGCGACATCGAGCTGTCGCCAGACCGCCGCCAGATTGCTGCCGCGGTGCTGAACGATCAGACCGGGCGCCGCGAGCTCTGGCTCTACGACGCGAGCACGGGCGGCAAGTCGAAGCTCACGACGTACAGCGGCGGCGCCGCTGACGAGAACTGGCTCATCTGGTCGCCCGACGGCAAGCGCGTCGTCTACAACTCGCAGCGGACCGGCGGCCTGGATCTCTACGGACGCGATGTCGGATCGACGCGCGAGACGCTGCTGGCGGTGGACAAGGAAGGCGGGCAGTGGCCCGTGAGCTGGTCGCCCGACGGCGCGCATCTGCTCGTCGTCACGAACACGGCGGAGACCGGCAACGACATCTGGGTGCTGCCGCTCGGCAACACGGAAAAGCCGTATCCGTTCGTCAACACGAGCGCGCAGGAGAACTGGGCCGCGTTTGCGCCGAACGGCCGGTGGATCGCGTTCAGCGACAAGGACGCGGGCGAAGACACGCAGCTGTACGTGACGACGTTCCCGAAGTCGAATCGCCGCTGGCTCGTCTCGGCACAAGGCGGATTTCAGGCGCGCTGGCGCCGCGACGGCAAAGAGCTGTTCTTTCTCGCGACCAACGGCACGCTGACGACCTCGCTGATGGCGGCGGAGGTGAAGACCGACGGCGACGAGTTCGAGGTGGGGGAGGTGCGGAAGCTGTTCGACACGGCCGTTCCGTATCCGCCCTATCACGCGTTCGACGTGTCGGCGGACGGCCAGCGGATTCTCGTCAACTCGCTGCTGCTCGGTCCCGCCGCCCGACGCGACGCGCGGCTGCGGCCGTAGCGCGGACCTTCAGGTCCGCCGCGTGCGGCAGGCCTGAAGGCCTGCACTACCTCAGGCCGCCCGGTCCCGTGAACGCCATGACGTAGAGCCCGCCGGTGACGCGGTCGTTGGCGTAGATCAACCCCTGCTCGTCAACGTACACGTCGTTGATCTGAATGGTGCCGCCCTTGTTGCCGGGTGGCGCCATCGGCACGAGATAGCCGATCTCTCGCGGCGCCTTTGGATCCGCAATCGAGTAGACGCGGACGCCGCCGTCGAAGAACGACCCGACGACGGTCTGCGTGAGCGTCCGCGAGTACGGCGTCGGGCGGTTGACGTGGATGTTGTGCGCGCCGAACCGGCCGCCGCGCCGGCAGAGGTCGTCGAAGTTTTTCGGCGGCGGGAAGACGGCGATGCGACGCGGCCTCGTCTCGTCGCTGAGATCCACCGTCCAGATCCGCTTCGGCCAGTCGGCGCACCTGTCCTGGTTCGCTTCCTCGGACGCGACGATCAGCTTGCGGTCGAGCAGCGGCAGCACCGTGTGAGTGAACCCCGTGTCCGGTGGGTAGTCAGACTTGCGCGCCACGAGCGTCGGCCTCGTCTTGTCGCTGATGTCGAGGATGACGACGCCGCCGTCGATCCACGCGACGTACGCGCGGTCCGGCCGTTTGGGATCCACGAGCAGCGTGTGCATGCGGTAGCCGCTGTCGATCTTGAGGCGCGGCAGGGGCGGCGCGCTGTCGCCCGTGCGCGTGCCCGGCAGCCACCAACGGCCGACCTCCTTCGGCTGACGCGGATTCTTCATGTCCACGATCATCAGGAACTGATCGTCGTTGGGGTTGATCGGCTCGAAATCCTTCGCGCCGGTCGCGAGATACGCGTACCGTCCCGCCTCCGCGCTGCGCGCTTCGGCGGGCAGGCCGAAGCTCACGAAATGCACGCCGCGCGAGTGCGGTCCCGACGTGTCGAAGAAGGCGATCTCTTTCGGATGCGCCGGATCGGCCACGTCGAAGACGCGCATCCCGGCATTCGGCAGGCCGACTTTGGCCGTTTGGTGCGCGACGACGAGCGTCGTCCCGGAGAGACTGAGCGAGTTGCAGCGGAGGTTCGACGCGACGGTGTTGACCTGCGCCATCACGGCGGGCGTCGCAGGGTTCGTGACGTCAACGACGCTGAAGCAGGTGGGCGCGCTCTCGTGGGCGAGAAAGAGCACGCGGCGGCCGTCCGGATACTGCGTCAGCGCAAGGCCCTCGCCGCCGTTGCCGTGGCCGTTCAGATCCGTGTGGCCGACGATCCGCATGTTCGACGCTTCGAGCGGCGTCGCCCGGTCGGCGGTCTGCGCGTGCGCGGCGGCGGCACACGCGAGCATGACGGCGGACGCGATGGCGGGATGTCTCATGGTGCCCCTTGTCGGGCGACCCTTGCAGGGCCGCCAGACTCAGCACTCTAGCTGCGCCTACGAGCCCGGGCAAGAGAACTTTGTTACGATTCGGAGGCAGGCCTGAAGGCCTCACTACACCGTGGTACGTGCGATTCTCTTCGATCTCGACGGCACGCTCTACGATCGCGACGCTGTGGTCGTGAGGGTCGCGCACGAGCAGTTCGACGTGTTCCGCGGCCGCTTCGGGGACATTGGCCGCGACGACGTGGTCGCGCGGACGCTGCAGCTCGACGACCACGGCTACGCGCGACGGGCAGACGTCTATCGGGCGCTGCTCGCGGATCTCCAGGTAGACGCACAACTCGCCGCCGATCTCGAGGCGCACTTCTGGGACTGCTACTGCCGCCACTGCGAGGCGTCAGACGACACCGCGGCGACGCTCGAGGCGCTGCGCGCGTCAGGCACGAAGCTCGCGGTCGTGACGAACGGTCCGGTCGAGTGGCAGTCGCGCAAACTGCGGACGCTGGGTCTGATCGGATACTTCGACGAGATCGTCATCTCCGACGCGGTGGGGGTCGCCAAGCCCGATCCGCGCATCTTCGCGCTGACGCTCGACCGGCTCGGCATCGCCGCGGACGAGGCGATGTTCGTCGGGGATCATCCGGACTTCGACATTGCGGGCGCGAGGGCCGCAGGCCTCGTGCCGATCTGGAAGCGCGTGCCGTACTGGACGATGACGCTCGACGCGGTGCGGGTGGTCGATCGTCTCAGCGAGATCCTGCCGATCTGAACGGCCGCGTCAGACGATCGCGACGGTCTGCGGCAGCGGGCCGAGCTCGCGCCGCGCGGCGTTCACGGCGCGCATGATCCGCTTCGCGGCGTCGCCGGCGCGTGCCGGCGCGACCGTCGAAAAACAGATGCGGAGCTCGCGATCGCCGGCCTGATCGACGTAGAACGCATCGCCCCGCACGAACGCAATCGACTCGGCCGCGGCGTGCTCGGCCACCTGCGACACCTTGATCCGGCCCGTCAGCCGGCACCAGAGATACAACCCGCCGTCGGGCACCGCCCACTGCAGCCTGCCGGCGGCGCCCTGCCGTTCCAGCGCGCCGATGAGGGCGTCGCGGCGGCGGCGATGCTCGGTGCGCAGCGCCGCGAGATGCCGATCGAACGTGCCGTCCGCAATCATGTCCGCGACGATCAGCTGATTCAGATTCGGCATGTGCGGATCGGACCGTTGTTTGATCAGCGCGAGCTGCTCGACGATCGGCGGCGCCGCCGACAGCCAGCCGAGCCGCAGGCCTGGCGCAAGGGCTTTGGAGAACGTGTTGAGATGGATCACGACCGACTGCGTGTCCATCGAGTGCAGCGAGGGCGGCGGCGGCGCGTTGAGGTAGAGCTCGCGGTACGTGTCGTCCTCGACGATCGGCACGCGCAGCCGCGTCGCCAGCGACAGCATCTGCCGCCGCAGCTTCAGCGGCATCGTCCACCCCGTAGGATTCTGGAACGTCGGGTTGGTGTAGAGGAGTTTCGGCCGGTAGCGCGTGATCAGGTCCTCGAGCTCGTCGAGATCGTGGCGCACCGTGTCCCAGCCGACCACGCGCGCGCCGGCGGCGATGAACGTATGGAGCGCGCCGAGGTAGCCGGGGCGATCGACGATGACCGTGTCGCCGGGCTCGACGAGGCAGCGCGCCAGGAGATCGAGGCCCTGCTGCGCGCCGGCGAGCACGAGCACGTTGTGCGGCTGTCCGCCAAAGCGATGCGCGATGGCTTCGCGCAGCACCGGCAGGCCTTCGGTGGGACCGTGCCCCCACGCGACGCGCACGTCGCGCGCGAGCGCCCGGTCCATCGCCTTGCGATAGGCATCGACCGGGAAGATCTCGAGCGCCGGCGTGCCTGCGGCCACGGACAGAACCGTGGGGTCGGCCGCGTGGCGCAGCAGATCGCGAATGGTGCCGTCGTTTGACCGGCCCGCCGCCGCCGCGACCTTGCCGCGCCACGCGAACGGCGCGCCCGACGCGTCGGGCACGGCGGAGACGAAGGTGCCGCGGCCCACGTAGCCGCGCACCAGCCCGCGCGACAGCAGATCGCGGTACGCGCTGACCACGGTCGTCCGGCTCACGCGCAGCGCCTCGGCGAGGTCGCGTTCGGCCGGCAGCCGGAAGTCGAGCGCGAGCGCGCCCGCCGTGATGCGCCGCTCGATCGCCTGCGCGATGTGCCGGTAGACCGGGCGCGACTTCGGCAGCGTGCCGTCGCCGAGGCCGAGCAGCCGGAGCTGGGTGGCGTCACACATGGACGGGCGTCTCCTGATCGAGGCCGAGACGCTCGACGAGCGCCGCGTACCGTTCGTCTTCACGCAGCGGCGCGAATCGCGGTTCGGTGGTCACCAGCATGAGTGCCGGGTCGCGCTCGTCGCAGGCGCACGACAGCGCCGAGAACGCGCGGTCGTAGTCGCCGGCGCCCGTCCACGCGATCGCCGCGTGGTATCGCGAGACGTACCGCTCGGGCGAGAGCGCGTCGAGCCGGGCGAGCACGTCGAGGGCGCGAGGGCGATCGCCGCCGACCGCGAGCGCGTGGGCGAGACACGCCAGCGTCGGCGGCTCCCAGTGGATGCCGGCCGTGGACTCGAGGTGCCGGACCGCCGCCCTGGCGTCGCCCATCTGGACGAGCGCCGCGGCGAGCAGACGATGCGGCGCCGGAAAGCCCGCCGCCATGTCGATGGTGTGGCGGCAGCGATCGACGACGTCGGCGTAGTCGCCGCTGACGTAGCGCACCCACGCCGCGCCCGTGTTCGAGACGAGGCACAGCGGGTCGAGCTCGCACGCCACGTCGGTCATCGTCGCCGCCTGGCCGGTCTGTCCGCGCGAGGCCAGGAACACGCCGTAGAGGCGGCGCGCGCCTTCGTTGCTGGGATTGACGGTCAGCGCCGTGCGGAACGCCTGGTCGGCGCCGTCCCAGTTCCAGTCGCGTGCGCGGCGGACCTCCGCCAGCGCGGTGTACGCCTCAGACTCCGAGTCGTCGAGCGCGAGCGCGCGGCCGGCGGCGAACTCCGCCGCGTTGTAGGCTTCGACCGGCGGACGCAGGTAGTACTCGGCGGCGGCGACCGTCGCACGCGCCAGCGCCGCATACGCGCCGGCGAACTGCGGATCGAGCGCGAGCGCCTGCTGATAGAAGCCGAGGCACTCGCGCAGGCCCTCCTCGCCGGGGCGATGCCAGTAATAGCGGCCCTTCAGGTACGCCTGATGCGCGTCGAGACGCCGGGTGCCCTTCGACGGCGCCGGCGCGCGATCCGGCAGGAGCTCGACGGCGACCGCGCGCACGATCCGGGTGGCCACGTCGCACTGCACCAGCAGCGAGTCGGCGAGCGGCGAGTCGTACGAGTCTGCCCACAACTGCGTCTCGCCCTGCGCCTCGATCAGCTGGGCCGTGATGCGCACGCGGCCGGCGTCGGTGCGGACGGTGCCTTCGAGCAGATACTCCGCCCTGAGCGCGGTGCCGATCTCTCGCGCCGTGCGATCGGCGCGCTGCACGCGCATGCAGGACGAGCGCGCGATGATCCCGAGCCGATCGGCGCAGACACGCCCCAGCTGCGTCACCAGCTCTTCGGTGAGACCCGACGCAAACGAATCGGGCACGGTGGCCTCGCCGAGCGTCGTGAACGGGAGCACGGCGAGCCGCCGGCGGACGTCGCCGGACGGCGCCGGCGCGAACGCGCCGTGGCCGTTGACGCGCTCGACGCTCGCGATGAAGCGATAGCCGCGGCGGTGCAGCGTCTCGACGAACCGCGGACGGTCGGCGCTGTCGCCGAGGACGGCGCGCAGCCGCTTGACGGCGGCGTTCAGCCCGTGCTCGAAGTCCACGAACGTGCCGTCCGGCCAGAGCCGGTCGCGCAGTTCGTCGCGCGTCAGAAGTTCGCCCGGCCGCTCGAGCATCAGCGCGAGCAGCGCGAACGGTTGCTCCTGCAGACGCAGCCGCACGCCGTCCTTGCGCAGCTCGCGTGTCCGTGAGTCGATCTCGAAGCGCCCGAACCTGAAGTCCGTCACCGCGGCAGCCCTCCTCGTCGCTGCGCTGTGCTGTGGGGGTGTCCAGCATCGCCGACGCCGGACGGCAAGTCGAGTCCAATCCGATATTGGACTGGTTTCGGACACCGGTCACGAGCGGACACCGCCAATCGCAGACTCACGCAATCACTCGATATTCCAATCACTTGCCCCGTTACCAACATGTCACCTCGGGCGCATCGCGGCGCCATTGAGGTAGCGCCGGCCGGCACCCATATTGGCCTGCATGTCGCTCCTCCTCATGGCCGTCCTTGTCGCGAAGCTTCCCCTGACGCTGGCGGTCCGCACGTACGACGCGGCGGGCGTGCCGCCGCGTGAGCTCGACGGCGCGCTGCAGCGCGCGCGCCTCGTGCTGGCTGCGGCCGGCGTCGAGCCGGTCTGGCGGCCGTGCCACGCGTCGCTCTGTCCTGGCGCGCCGAAGCCGCACGCCGAGGGCCTGGAACCGGTGAGAGAGATCGTGCTTCGGCTCGTCGTCGCCCCCGGTGACAGCGCGGCCGGATCGCTCGGCAACGCGGCCGTTGACGTCGTCGAGGGCGCGGGAACGCTCGCGACGGTCTACGTGAATCGTGTGGACGCGCTCGCGTTGGACGCCGGGGTCGATCGCGGCGATCTGCTCGGCTTCGCGATCGCCCACGAGATCGGCCATCTGCTGCTGGGCACCGCCGCGCACGCCCCGTACGGCTTGATGCGCGCGACGTGGACGTGGACGGAAGTGCGCCGGGCGATGCCGCTGGACTGGCGGTTCACGGCGGACGAGGGCGAGAAAATGCGGCGACGGCTGGCTGACGCCGGCCCCTACGTGCGTGTGAACGTGTCTTCGTGGACCGGGGAGTGATCGGCGGCGTCGGCCGGCTCGGTGATCCAGCGCGCGGCGAAGAAGACGACCGCCATCACCGCGTAGGCCGCGGCGAACCGCCACGCAGGCGTGAGCTGCAGCACCGTGTCGTCCGTCGTCCAGCGATACGAGTGCATCAGCCCCGTCGCCGAGATCGCGGCCGCCAGCCCGCACCAGGCGGCGGCCTGATTCCATTTCCGCTCGATGACGCCGACGGTGGCGGCCGAGAGCAGCATCGACGTGAACAGGAATCCCTGCTCGAGTGAGAAGACGCCGTGGATCCACGTGTCGCTCTTGAGGAACTCGCCGACGAGCGCGTCGCTGAAGGGCCGGAGCGCCGTGCCCATGCCGGCCGCTTTCAGCCCGTTCTTCGCCATCAGCGCCGCCCACGCGCCGATGCCCGGCAGCAGGCCGATGACGACGGCCGGCGCGTGCGCCCGCGGCGTCGCCTGAAACGCCTGCGCGCCGATGACGATGCCGATCCAGAGGACGATGGCCATGCCGGCGTCGATCGGCACGGCCCACGCGATCCAGGCGAGCGTGCCGGTGAGGCAGATGATCGTGATGAAGACGCCGTTCAGGATCGAGTAGCCGGCGCGCGCGCCGAGCGCCTTCCACCCGGGATGTCCGATGTAGATCGTCGTCGGGAAGGCCGAGCCGAAGAGCGCGGCGAAGATGCTGCCGACGCCGTTGACGATCAGCGACGGCCGCGTGTCGTACGCGTCGCCGGCCGCCTCGGCGGACTCGATGTTCTGCAGCGAGCCGAGCACGTTGAAGAGGCCCATCGCGACGATCACGGACAGATAGGGCAGGATGTGCCCGCCGCCGAGCGCGGCCACCAGATCGCCCACGATCGGGACCGGCAGATGCAGCGCCGCGGCCGGCGGCCGTGCGCCCGCCGGCGCGATGCCGATGATCCACGACAGCAGCGTGCCGAGGCCGACGGCGACGAGTCCGCCGGGCAGATGTCCCTTGAACCGTACGCGGCCGAAGTACGTCAGCATCACGATGCCGAACGTCGTCAGGCCGACGATGGGACGGGCGAACGCGCGGAACAGGAAGCCGAAGGAAATGAACCCGAGCGCGATGCCGGCCAGCGTGGACAGCAACGCGGCGCGCGGCGTCGCCTTGCGGACGCGCTCGGCGACGAACGCGGCGGCGAACTCGATGACGCCGGAGCTCAACGTCGCGACGAGCCCGGCCTGCCACGCGACGCGCGCCGGATCGGGCGCGCCGGCGGCGGCGGCGAGCGCTTTGGCCGGGAGCATCACGAGGAAGACGTGCGCGACGAGCGAGACGGTGTTGATGCCGTACGGCAGCGCGCAGACGTCGGTCCGTCCCGTGCGCTCGGCCAGCTTCCTGGCCTGCCACGCGTAGAACAGGTTGCCGACCAGGATAGAGACCGCGGCGCCCGGCAGCACGCGCCCGTAGACCAGATCGGGTGGGAACCCGAGGACGAAGCGGCACAGCGTGTCGATCAGCAGCAGCTGGACGAGGTTGTCGAGCGCGAGGCCGAAAAAGCCGTCGATGTCGCCGCGAACGAACCAGGGCATG
>CAZOIK010000144.1:0-19032 GCA_964579765.1 uncultured Bifidobacteriaceae bacterium | reverse complement strand
TCAGAGACCGCGAGATCCAGCGCCTCAAACGGACGTTCCGCGCCAAGGACGTCGTAACTGACGTGCTGAGCTTCACGTCGGCGCGGCCTTCCGTAGGGCGCTCCTTTCAGGGCCGCCGAACGTCTCAGGGCCCCCAATCCGCGGGCCTGAAAGGCCCGCGCGACGAGAGCCTGAAAGGCGCGCGCGACGAGGCTGACGTCCTAGGCGAGATCGCCATCGCGCTCGGCGTGGCACGGCGGCAGGCTCGCGAACGGGGCCATTCCGAGGCCGTCGAGTGGCGAGTGCTCGCGTTACACGGGCTGCTGCACCTCCTGGGGTACGATCACGAGACCGATGACGGGCGCATGCAGCGCGTGGAACGGCGGCTCCGCCGCAAGGGCGGGCTGCGCGAGGGCCTGATCGAGCGCGCCGACTCATGATTGCCCTCGAGATCTTCCTGCTCGGCCTGGCCGCCATCTACCTGGGCGCGCTCGAAGCCGCGTTCAGCGCGCTGATGCGGCTGTCGCTGCGCCTGGCCGCCGAGCGCAGCGACCGGCCCGACGCGCTCGGCGCCTTCCTGGACGAGCCGCTGCTGCTGTTCATTCCGATCCGGTTGCTCATGGGCGTCGTGACGGCCGCGGCGACGGCGCTGGTCGCCGACGCCATCCACGTGGACAGCCCGCAGAAGCTGGCCGCCGTGATTGTCGCCGTCATCGTGTTCGTCATCGTGTGCGAGCTGCTGATTCCGCTGGTGATCGTCGGCCGCGATCCCGGACGTGCGCTCGACGTGCTGCTGCCGACGTTCGTGCCCATCGCGCGCGCGCTCGGTCCGTTGACGCACCGCATCGCGCGGCGCATGGTCGCGCGCGGGCCCGCGGTGCCGATTGCCGCCGACACCGAAGCAGCCGCGCCGGCCGCGGCCGAGCCGGGTGCGGCGGCCGCCCCGCACGACGAGAGCGAAGACACCGTCGGCGCAGAAGAACGGAAGCTGCTGCAGAGCATCGTCGATTTCGGCGACACGCTCGTTCGTGAGGTGATGACGCCACGCCCCGACATCGTCGCGATTCCGGAGACGGCGACGATTGGGGAGTTGCGCGCGCTCTTCCGCGAGCAGGAGTACTCCCGGTTTCCGGTCTACAAGGGCAGCCTCGACAACATCGCGGGATTCGTGTTCATCAAAGACCTGGTCGCGCTCGGCCCGAGCGACGACACGCGGCCGATCACGCCGCTCGTCCGGCCGGCGGTCGTCGTGCCGGAAACGAAGCTCGTGCCCGAGCTGCTGAAGCAGTTTCAGGCGCAGCAGATTCAATGCGCGATCGTGGTGGACGAATACGGCGGGACGGCGGGGCTGGTCACGCTCGAGGACTTGCTCGAGGAGATCGTCGGCGAGATCAAGGACGAGTACGACGTCGAATCCGACCTCGTCGTGGACGAGGGCCACGGGAGCTTCGTGTTCAGCGGGCGCGTGGACATCGACACGGTCGCGCAGCGGCTCGACATCGACATCGAACGGGAGGGCTTCGAGACCGTCGGCGGATTCCTGCTGGCGCGGATTGGCCGCGTGCCGACCGTCGGAGAACAATTCGACGTGGACGGCCTCCACGTGCAAGTGCTTGAGGCCGAGCGCCGCCGCATCACGAAGGTGCGCATCACCCGCAACGAGGCGCAGGTCGACGAGCAGGCCGAAGCATGAAGTCCGGGTTCGTCTCGTTCGTCGGCCGGCCCAACGCGGGAAAGTCCACGCTGCTCAACCGGCTGGTCGGCGCCAAACTCGCTATCGTGTCGGACAAGCCGCAGACGACGCGGACGCGGATCCTCGGCGTGAAGAACTATCCGGGTGCGCAGGCCGTGTTTCTCGACACGCCGGGCATCCACCGCCCGCTGCACCGCATGAACGTGCGGATGGTCGATACGGCCGTCCAGACCATCCGCGACGTCGATGTCCTCGGTCTTGTCGTCGACGCCAGCACGCCAACGGGAAAGGGCGATCGGTTTGTCATCGATCTCGTCAAGGAGGCGACGGCCCCCGTCGTGCTGATCCTGAACAAGGTCGATCTGATCAAGAAGACGCGGCTGCTCCCGATGATCGCGGAATACGCAAAGGACGGCCGGTTTGCGGAGATCGTGCCGATTTCGGCGGCGACCGGCGAGAACGTCGATCGTCTGGAGCAGGTGATCGTCGATCGCCTGCCCGAGGGCGAGGCGCTCTATCCGGACGACTATCTGACCGATCAGCCCGAGCGCTTCTTCGCGGCGGAGATCGTGCGCGAGAAGCTGCTGCAGTTCACGCACGCCGAGATTCCGTTTTCGAGCGCGGTCGTCATCGACAAATTCGAGGAGGCCACGCCCGAGTCGCCGTTGCTGCGGCTGTTCTGTACGATCGTCGTGGACCGCGAGTCGCAGAAGCCGATCGTCGTCGGACGCGGCGGCGAGATGGTCAAGAAGATCGGCACTGCGGCGCGTGAGGAACTCGAGCGCTTCTTCCACACGAAAGTCTTTCTCGATCTCCACGTCCGCGTGAAAGCGGAGTGGCGCGAGGACGAGCGCGTCCTCGGAGAGATCGGCCTCGGGAAACGGGAGTAGGGCGCCCCTTTCAGGGGCGCCATCGATGTAGTACGATCACGGTCCGCCCCGCGCATGCCGCTCTTCACCACCGACGCGCTGATCCTGCGGACGTACAAGCTCGGTGAGTCGGATCGGATTGTGGTGTTCCTGACGCGCGATCGCGGCAAGAAGCGCGGCGTCGCGAAGAACGCGCGGCAGAGCCGCCGGAGGTTCGGGGGCGCCCTCGAGCCGATGACGGTGGGACGGGTGGGATACGTCGAGCGGGAGCACCGCGAGCTGGTCCGGCTGGAGTACGTGGAGCCGGTGCGGTCGCCGATGGCGGCTGTGGACGCCGAGGCGCTCGGGCACGTGAGCTACTTCGCCGAGCTGCTCGACGAGTGGGCGCAGGACAACGACCCGCACGAGCCGCTGTTCCGGCTGGGCGCGTCGATTGTCGATGCGATCGCGGCCGGCGTGGCGATCGATCCGCTGGCGCGGTATTTCGAGTACTGGCTCCTGCGGCTTCAGGGCGTGTACGCGCGCGACGAGCGGATGTCGCCCGAAGCGAAGGCCTTTCTCGACGCCGCGCGCGCGTCGAGTCCGTTCGCGATCGGCGACGTGCCCGTCTCGCGGCGGGCGTTGAAAGAACTCGAAGGCACGCATCGCGATGTGATTGCGATGCACCTGGAGAAGGATCTGAAATCGGTGCGCGTGTTGCGCGAGATGCGTCGGTGACCTTTCAAAGTCTCATTCTCAAACTCTCCGAATTCTGGGCGTCGCGTGGATGCGCGCTCCAGCAGCCGCTCGACGTCGAGGTCGGCGCGGGGACGATGCACCCGGAGACGTTCTTGCGCGTGCTCGGTCCGGCGCACTGGAGCGTGGCGTACGTGCAGCCGTCGCGGCGGCCGGCGGACGGCCGCTTCGGCGAAAACCCAAACCGCCTGTTCAAGCACCATCAGTTCCAGGTCGTCCTCAAGCCGTCGCCGGACGACGTGCAGGGGATGTATCTCGAAAGCCTCGAAGCGTGCGGCATCAACCCGCGGCAGCACGACATCCGCTTCGAAGAGGACAACTGGGAGTCGCCGACGCTCGGCGCGTGGGGCATCGGCTGGCAGGTGCTCTTCGACGGCCTCGAGATCACGCAGTTCACGTACTTTCAGCAGGCCGGGGGCGTCGAACTCGCCCCGATTTCGGCCGAGCTGACGTACGGGCTCGAGCGCATCGCGATGGTCCTGCAGAAAGTGGACAGCGTCTACGATCTCGAGTGGGCGCCGGGCGTGAAGTACGGAGAAGTCCGGCACCGCGACGAAGTGGAGCAGTCGAAGTACGCGTTCAACGTGGGCATCGAACTGCCCGCAGGCGAGACGTTCGCGGCACTCCATCGGCGTCTCTACGACGACAACTACCGGCTCGCCGAAGCGTTGCTCTCAGCCGGTCTCGTCGTGCCGGCGCTCGAGCACACGCTCAAGTGCTCGCATCTGTTCAACGTCCTCGACGCCAGCAACAGCATTGGCGTCACCGAGCGGACGGCGTTCATCCTCAACATCCGCAAGCTCGCGCTCGGCGTCGCCAGGACGTACGTCGAGCAGACGACCTCCGCGGTGGTCGTGTAGCCATGGATCGCGAACTCCTGCTCGAGATCGGCTGCGAGGAAATTCCGGCGAGCTGGCTGCCGGTCCTGACCAACCAGATCGGCGACGTGCTCGCCGCGCAGCTGCGTGAACGGCGATTGGCTCCTGAAACGCCGTCCGAAACTTACAGCACGCCGCGGCGACTGACGGTCCGCATCGAGCGCATTCCGGAGCGGCAGACCGACGTTGACGAAGTGATCACCGGTCCGCCCGCGTCGGCGCCCGAGGGGGCGGTCGCTGGGTTTGCCGCCAAGCAGGGCGTCGATCCGGCGGTGCTCGAACGGATCGAGACGCCGAAGGGCGTGTACCTCGCGTACCGCAAGAAGCAGCGGGGACGCGCGACCGTGGACGTGCTGCCGGATGTGCTCGGCGGCACGCTGCGCAACCTGACGTTCCCGAAACTGATGCGCTGGGACGCGATGCTCGAGGACGGCAAGGGCGAGCTGCTCTTCGGCCGCCCGATACGGTGGATGCTCTACACCTACGGCGGACGCGTCGTCCCCTTCACGATCGCGCGGACGCCGGCGGCGCAGAGCGCGCAGGTGCAGGAGATCAACACCGGTGCGGCCACCTACGGCCATCGTTTCCTGACGACGAGCGGACGGGCTGGCCGGTCGATCAAGGTCCGGTCGTTCGACGAGTACCGCGCGCGGCTGCTCGAGAACTTCGTCATCCTCGAGCGCGCAGAGCGCCACAACAAGATCGCGCGCGAACTCGATGCCAAGGCCCAGCGCCTGCACGGCCGCGTCAGTCGTGTCGTCCGGCACGACTCAGGGCTGCTCGACGAGGTGCCCGATCTGGTGGAGTATCCGTCGGTCGTCGCAGGCACGTTCTCGCGCGAGTTCCTCGAGCTCCCCGAGGAAGTGCTGACGACGACGCTCATTCACCATCAGCACTATTTCCCGGTGGAGGGCGAGGACGGGAAGCTGAAAGAGGCGTTTCTCGCCGTCATCAACATCGAGCCCGACAACGAGCGCACCATCGCGCGTAACGCCGAGCGCGTCGTCACCGCGCGCCTGCGCGACGCGCGGTTCTACTGGGAAGCCGATCGCAAGGTGGCGCTCGAATCGCGCATCGAGCGGCTCTCGACGCTGGTCTTTCACAAGAAGCTCGGCAGCTATAAAGACAAGGCGAACCGGATCGAGACGCTCGCGCGCTGGATTGCGAAAGAGGCGTTCGGCGCCCCGGACGAGATGGCGAATCAGGCGGCCCTGGCGGCGCGGCTCGCGAAGACGGATCTTGCCACCGACATGGTGCGCGAGTTCCCGGAACTGCAGGGCGTCATGGGCGGCGTCTACGCGCGCGCCGAGGGCCAGCCCGAGGAAGTCTGGAAGGCGATTTACTACCACTACCTGCCGCATGGCGTGGACGCCGACGCGCCGCCGACGAATGCACAGCTCGGGAAGGCCGCCATGGCGTGGGCGGCCGTGTCCTTGGCGGACAAGCTCGACACGCTCGTCGGCTTGTTCGCTGCCGGCGAGAAGCCGACCGGCTCACGCGATCCGTACGGGCTGCGGCGCGCGGCGCAGGGCGTCGTCAAGATTCTGGCCGACTATCCCGCGCTGCGTGTGGAGACAATGCTCGACCAAGCCGGGTCTGCGTACGGCGCCGCGCGTGAGGATGTGGCGCGCGTGTCTGACTTTCTGTGGGAGCGCAACGAGCATCTCTACGAGCAGCGTGGGGCGCATGACGACGAAATCCGCGTCATTCGCGCCGATCGCTGGACGTTGAACGAGACGATCGCGGCACGCCTCGCGGAGTTCAAGCGCGTCCGATCGTCCAGTCAGTTTCGAGCGCTGGCCGCGTTGTTCAAGCGCGTCAAGAACATCGCCGGCGGCGTCTCGAATGACGGCCGAGACCTTCAGGCGCTCAAGACACGACTCAAGGAACCCGCCGAGCTGGCTCTGGCGGACGCGATGATAGAGCGGCAGCCCGTGTTCGAGCGCGCGGTGGCGTCCAGAAACTTTGGCGAGGCGATTGATCGCATCGCCGAACTGTCCCCGGTCGTCGATCGCTTCTTTACCGACGTGCTGGTGATGACGGACGATCCGGCACTGAAAGACGCGCGCCTGGCGTTGCTTGCGCGTCTCTATCGCGACATTCGACAGAACATCGGAGATATCTCGGAGATGGCTCCCGAGTCCGCGAGACAGGCCTGAAGGCCTGCACGGCAGGAGACTCTGCGATCTCGGCGATCTCTGCGTCGATCGTCGTAAAATCACCAATCCACACATCACGACATCATCCGATTCAAACGTCTATGGCCAAGAAAAAGAGCGCGACGGCGGGCACGGGCAAGGCAGGCAAGTACGTCTATCTGTTCGGGAAGGCGAAGACCGACGGCAACGGCGCGAAGAAGCCGCTGCTCGGCGGTAAGGGCGCGGGCCTGGCCGAGATGTGCCGCATCGGGCTGCCGGTGCCGCCCGGGTTCACCATCACCACCGAGGTCTGCACGTACTACTACGACCACAAGCGGACGTATCCGCCCGATCTCAAGAAGCAGATGCAGGTCGGCCTCGCCTCGATTGAGAAGCAGACGGGCAAGACGTTCGGCGACGTCAACAACCCGCTGCTCGTCTCCGTCCGCTCGGGCGCGCGCGACTCGATGCCCGGGATGATGGACACGATTCTGAACCTCGGTCTCAACGACGAAACGGTCGAGGGCCTCGCGAAGAAGACGGCGAACGCCCGGTTCGCGTGGGACTGCTACCGCCGCTTCGTCCAGATGTACGGCGACGTCGTCCTCGGCGTGCAGAAGCGCGCCGGCGAAGATCACGAGCCGTTTGAAACGGTCATTCACGATCTGAAGCACGAGCGCTATCACAGCGACATCGAGGACACGAAGCTGACGGCCGACGACCTCAAGGAACTGGTCGCCCGCTTCAAGGCGCTCGTGAAAGAGCGCGCCGGCAAGGAGTTCCCCTCCTCGCCGTGGGATCAGCTGATGGGCGCCGTCGGCGCCGTGTTCGGTTCGTGGATGAACGATCGCGCCATCGTCTACCGCCGCAAGTACAACATCCCGTCCGAGTGGGGGACGGCCGTCAACGTGCAGGCGATGGTGTACGGCAACACCGGGGACAAGTCCGGGTCGGGCGTCGCGTTCACGCGCAATCCGGCCAACGGGACAAAAGAGTTCTACGGCGAGTTCCTCATCAACGCGCAGGGCGAGGACGTCGTCGCCGGCGTGCGCACGCCCGAGCCGGTGGCGCAGCTCAAGAGCCATCTCGCGAAGGCGTACCACGAGCTCGAGCGCATCCGCCAGACGCTCGAGAAGCACTTCAAGGACGTGCAGGACTTCGAGTTCACGATCGAGGACGAGACCGTCTACATGCTGCAGACGCGCAACGGCAAGCGCACGGCCATGGCGGCGCTCAAGTTCTCGATGGACATGTGCAAGGAGAAGCTGATCGACTGGAAGACGGCCGGCATGCGCAATCCGGCCGACCAGCTCGATCAACTCCTCGCGCCGGTGTTCGACGCGAAGGAATCGGCCAAGGCATCCGCAATCGCGAGCGGTCTGCCCGCCGGGCCAGGCGCGGCGTCCGGGCAGATCTATCTGAACGCCGATCGCGCCGTGCGGGCCGCCGACCGGAAGGAGCAGGTGCTGCTGGTCCGCGTCGAGACCTCACCCGAGGATCTGCGCGGGATGATCGCGGCCGAAGGCATCCTGACGGCGCGCGGAGGTGTCTCGTCGCACGCCGCGCTCGTCGCGCGGCAGATGGGCAAGGTCTGCGTCTGCGGCGCGGCGGCGCTCGAGGTGGACTATCAGGCGCGCACGGTGAAGGTGGACGGCAAAACGTACAAGGAAGGCGATTGGCTGTCGATCGACGGCACGGCGGGCAAGGTGTTCCCCGGCCGCGTGGCGACGGCGCCGTCCGAGATCGTCGCCGGCCTGATCGACGGCGACAAGGACGCGCAGTCCACCGAGAAGTTCAAGAGCTTCCAGCAGCTCATGAAGTGGTGCAGTCAGGCGACGCGCATGTCGGTGCGCACCAACGCGGACACGCCCGAGCAGGCGAGAAACGCCATCGCGTTCGGCGCCGTCGGCATCGGCCTCTGCCGCACCGAGCATATGTTCTTCGAAGGCGACCGCATCGACGCGATGCGCGAGATGATCCTCGCCGACACGCTCGAGGCGCGGAAGGCGGCGCTCGCCAAGCTCCTGCCGTACCAGCGCGACGACTTCGCCGGCATCTTCCGCGCGCTGAACGGATTTCCGGCGACCATCCGCTTCCTCGACCCGCCGCTCCACGAGTTCCTGCCGCACACGCCGGAGCAGCAGGCGGATCTGGCGAAGAAGATGGGCATCCCGGCCGAGAAGATTCACACGCGCGTCGAGCAGCTGCACGAGTTCAACCCGATGCTCGGCTTCCGCGGCTGCCGTCTCGGCATCGACTACCCGGAGATCTCCGAGATGCAGGCGCGCGCGGTCTTCGAGGCCGCGGCGCTGGTGCAGAAGGAAGGCGTCAAGGTCAAGCCGGAGATCATGATTCCGCTCGTCGGCTTCAAGAAGGAGCTCGACCTGCAGCTCGAGGTCGTGCACCGCGCCGCGCGCGAGGTGCAGGCAGAGAAGAAGGTGAAGCTGAATTACATGGTCGGGACGATGATCGAGGTGCCGCGCGGCGCGCTGACCGCGGACGAGATCGCCCAGTCGGCCGAGTTCCTCAGCTTCGGCACCAACGACCTGACGCAGACCGGCCTCGGCATGTCGCGCGACGACTCGGGCTCGTTCCTGCCGCACTATGCCGAGCTCGAGATCGTCAAGAAGAACCCGTTCGCCACGATCGACGCGAGCGGCGTCGGGCAGCTTGTCGAGATCGCCGTGCAGAAGGGGCGCAAGACGCGCCCCGACATCAAGCTCGGCATCTGCGGCGAGCACGGCGGCGATCCCGACTCGATCCAGTTCTTCGAAAAGGTCGGGCTCGACTACGTCAGCGCGTCGCCCTTCCGCGTGCCCGTCGCGCGGCTCGCGGCGGCGCAGGCAGCCATCGCTGGAAAGAAGTAGGACAGAGGGCACAGGGCAGAGGGCACACACGGTGGCGCGTCCTGCCCGTTGCCCTCTGCTCTTTGCCCTGCCATGAACACCATCTTCGTCCACCGCGACGGCCGCACGGACCAGGTCACCAGCATCGATCGCAGCTGGCTTGGCCTGTCCGGCGGTGCGTACGTCTGGGTGGATCTCGCCGCGCCGTCCATTCCGGAAGCGCTCGTCCTCACCGACACGTTCGCGTTTCACCGCCTGTCGGTGGACGACGCGCTGCAGCAGGCGCAGTCGCCGAAAATCGAGGCGTACGACGGCTATCTCTTCGCGTCGCTGGCCGCCGGCGACGCCGACGTCGCGTTCTTCGTCGGCCCGCACTATCTGGTGACCGTGCACTGGCGCGACTCGAAGGGCATCGAGGATCTCGCCGACAGCCTCCGTCACGGCGGGAAGCATTTCGCCGACGGCCCGGTCGCGATGTTCCACCGACTCGCCGACGGCGCCGCCGCCAGCCTGCAGCCGGTGCTCGACAAGCTGTCCGCCTGGACGAACGCGCTGGAGAAGCGGCTGCTCGATCGGAGCAACGCCGAGTTCGTCGCTGAAATTCTCGACGCGCGCCGCGACGTGTTCGCGCTGATGCAGCGCCTCTCGCGCCAGCGCGACGCCCTCGACCGACTCGTCCGCCGCGACATTGTGGACATCAGCAGCGAGATGGCCTTCCGGTTCCGCGACGTACGCGATCGCGTTCTCCGGCTCTCCGACGCCGCGCTGGCACTCGATCATCGCCTCGCCGGCGTCCTGACGGCCGCCTCGGCGCTCGCCGCCGGCCGCCGCTGGGTGTAGCGTGGGTCGCGTCCACCGTCTGCCTCCGGACCTCGCCAATCAGATCGCCGCCGGCGAAGTCGTCGAGCGGCCCGCCTCGATCGTCAAGGAGCTCGTCGAGAATGCGATCGACGCTGGCGCGACGCGCGTCGCCGTCCACGTCGAGCTCGGCGGCAAGAAGCAGGTGCGCGTGGACGACAACGGCGACGGCATGGATCCCGACGACGCGCGGCTTGCGATCGAGCGCCACGCGACGAGCAAGATCCGGCGCGCCGACGATCTGGCGGCGATCGCGACGATGGGTTTCCGCGGCGAGGCGCTGCCGTCCATCGCGTCGGTGTCGCACTTCGTCCTGCGGACGCGCGCGCGCGGGCAGGAAAGCGGGACGGAGATCCGCGTCAACGGCGGCGCGGTCGCCTCCGTCGCCGAGGTCGGCGCGCCCGAAGGCACGCGCGTCGAGGTCAACGACATCTTCTACAACCTGCCTGCCCGGCGGAAGTTCCTCAAGTCGGACGGCGCCGAGAGCGCGCAGGTCTCTCGCGTTGTGACGCAGCTCGCGCTCGCACACCCGTCGATCGGGTTTACGCTCACGAGCGCGGCGCGGACGGTGCTCCAGTGTCCGCCCGCGGTGTCGATGCGCGACCGGTTGTTTCAGCTCTACGGCGAGCGCGGCGATCTGCTCGAGGTGCGCAAGGAGGCCGGCGGCATCCGCCTGAGCGGTTACATCGCCGCGCTCGCGGATCAGGGCCCCACGCGCGGGCCGCAGAACGTGTTCGTCAACCGCCGCATCGTCAAGGATCGAACGATCGCGCACGCCGTCGTGGCCGCCTACAGCATGGCATCGATCAAGGAGCGCAGCCCCGAGGTGCACCTGTTCCTCGAGATGTCGCCGGAGGCCGTGGACGTCAACGTGCATCCGACGAAAGCCGAAGTTCGCTTTCGCGAGCAATCGCTCGTGCACGAAGTCGTGCGCCGCGCGCTGATGGACGCGCTCGGACAGGGCGGCGTCCCGCAACTGCAGCTCAGGCCGGAATCCGTGTCCGCGCCGCAGCCGACGACGGTCGCGTTGCCGGGCGTCGTCTCGAGCGGCGTCTATCCCAATCGATGGGTTCCGCGAGAGGTTCCAAGGGTTCCAGGAGTTCCAACGGTTCCCGGAGGTCGCGCAGAGAACGCCAGTGAACCTCAGGAACCTCTGGTCTCGATCAAACCCCTGATTCCGCTCGGCCAGTTTCGCGACACGTTCATCATCGCGATCGACGATGAGGGCGTCGCGATCATCGATCAGCACGTCGCGCACGAGCGCGTGCTGTTCGAGCGCGTGATGGAGCGCCTCAGCACGGGCACGCTCGAGTCGCAGCGGCTGCTCATCCCGATGATCGTGGAGGTGTCGGCGGCCGAGCACGACACGCTGGTCGCGCGCGCGGCGGATCTCGAGCGCTTCGGCTTCGAGGTCGAGAGCTTCGGCGCGTCGTCGCTCAAGGTCGCCGCGGTGCCGGCGTTGCTCGACGCGTCCGACAGCGCGGAGGCCCTGCTCGCCCTCGCGCACGATCTCGAGGGGCTCGATCGCGGGGCGAGAATCCAGGACGCGCTGCAGCGGATTGCGGCGACGACCGCGTGCCACGCTGCCGTCAAGGCCAACTATCCGCTGAGCTATGAGAAGATGACGCACATCCTCGACGAGCTGCGGGCGACGGCCTACTCGACCGTCTGTCCGCACGGCCGGCCCGTGATGCTCAGGCTCACGCGGCGGGAGATCGAGAAGAACTTCGAGCGGATCTGATGGGCCTGTTCATCTACTACCTTGGCCGCGCCGGCCAGCTGCTCGGCATGTGGATTCTCCTCGAAGACATCTTCTTCGCCGGGCCGATGGGGCCGAGCGCAAAAGGATTCGGCATCGGCGTCGCTGTGTTTCTGGCAGGATGGGGGCTGGTGAGGGCGGCGGGGACCAGGAATTGAAGTGAGAAGTGAGAAGTTGGAACTATGAAGGCTGACGAGTGCATTCTGTTCAGCGGCGGCGCGAAAGGCGCGGAGGCGGCCTTTGGCGCGTGCGCGGAGCGGCACGGAGTCGAAGAAGTGCACTTCACCTTCGACGGCCATCCGATCGAGCGGCAGCGCGGCGTCCGGGTGCTCAACCACGAGGAGCTGCAGGCGGGTGACGTCAGCCTGGCGTATGTCTCCAAGCTGATGCATCGCCGGTACGCCGACGCGCCGACGATTCGCAAAGTCCTCCAGACGCTCTGGTACCAGGTCAACCACGGCCAGGAAATCTACGTCGTCGGCGCGATTCTGCAGGACGGGACGGTCCGCGGCGGCACCGGCTGGGGCGCCGAGTTCGCGAAGCTCTGCAACAAGCCGCTGTTCGTGTTCGATCAGGACCGCGACCGCTGGTTCCGCTGGACGGGGGAGGAGTGGGAGGCGATGAGCGGCGGCCCGACGATCACGCATCCGCACTTCACCGGCACGGGCACGCGCCAGCTGCAGGAGAACGCGAGGAACGCGATCGAGGCGCTGTTCGATCGATCGTTTGCGTCGATATAGTGCGGGCCTTCCGGTCCGCGGACTGGCAGGCCTGAAGGCCTGCGCTACAGGCGTACCGAGGCGACACGCGTGCCGATCCGCGTCAGCGATCTCTGCGTTTCTTCTTGATCTCTTCCCAGCCGTCGAGCCGGCGCTTGATCTCCTTTTCGAATCCGCGGTCCTTCGGCTCGTAGTATTTCTTTCTCGCGAGCTCCGGCGGCAGGCACGACATCTCGGTCACGGCGTCGGCGTCGCTGTGAGCATACTGATAGCCCTTCCCGTAGTCGAGTTCCTTCATCAACTTCGTCGGCGCGTTGCGCAGGTGCAGCGGCACCGGCGCCGCGACGTCGTGATGCGCGTCGTCGGCGGCGCGGTTGTAGGCCTCGTACACCGCGTTGCTCTTCGGCGCCGTCGCCAGATAGATGGCGGCCTGCGCGAGCGCCGTGTTGCCTTCGGGCATCCCGATGAAATGGACGGCGTCTTTCGCGGCCACCGCGACGGTCAACGCCTGCGGATCCGCGTTGCCGACGTCTTCTGACGCGAACCGCACCAGGCGCCGCGCGATGTAGAGCGGATCCTCGCCCGCCTCGACCATGCGCGCGAGCCAGTACACAGCCGCGTCGGGATCGCTGTTGCGCATCGACTTGTGGAGCGCCGAGATCAGGTTGTAGTGCTCTTCGCCCGACTTGTCGTAGAGCAGCGCCCTCCGCTGAATCGTCTGCTCGACGCGCGCCTTGTCCACGCGCCGCCCGCCCTCGACGCCCGCTGGCGCCGCGGCCACGCTCAATTCGAGAAGATTCAACGCCGATCGGGCGTCGCCGTTCGCGTACAGCGCAATCGCCTGCAGCGCGTCCTCGTCCACCGTCACGTCCTCGCGTCCGAGCCCGCGCTCGCGATCGTGTAGCGCGCGGGTGAGGATGTCGGCCACTTCCTCGGTCGTCAGGCCACGCAGGACGAACACCTTCGACCGCGACAGCAGCGCCGCGTTCACCTCGAACGACGGATTCTCCGTCGTCGCGCCGATGAGGACGATGTCGCCGGCTTCGACGCGGGGCAGGAACGCGTCCTGCTGCGCCCTGTTGAAGCGGTGGATCTCGTCGATGAAGACGATGGTGCGGCGTCCGGTCGAGCGCCGCAGGCGCTCGGCCTCGGTCATCACCTCGCGGATTTCCTTGATGCCCGAGAGCACGGCGCTGAACGACACGAATCGCGCCTTCGTCGTGTCCGCGATGATGCGCGCGAGCGTCGTCTTGCCGGTGCCCGGCGGGCCCCAGAGGATGATCGACTGCAGCAGGTCGCGTTCGATCGCCTCGCGCAGCGGCTTGCCGGGCGCCAGCAGATCGTCCTGACCGACGAACTCGTCGAACGTCCGCGGCCGCATGCGTTCGGCGAGCGGTGCGGGCGCCGTCGATCCGGCCGGCGGACCCTCCTCAGGAAACAGGAACATGGCGGTGCATCCGCTGGCGGCGGGCCTCGTAGACGACGAGCGCGGCGGTGACGGCGGCGTTCAGCGATTCGACGGGCGCCTGCATCGGGATCGTCACACGCTCGTCGGCGGCCGCGATGAGCGCGTCGGCGAGACCGGGGCCCTCGCCGCCGATGAGGACAGCCGTCGGACGCGTGAGGTCGAGGTCGAACAGCGTGCGGCCGTGACGCGGCACGGTCGCCACGATCCGGCAGCGGTGCCGGCGCGCATCGTCAACGGCCGCGTGGGGATCGTCGATACGCTCGACCGGCAGGCGCAGGGCGCTGCCCATCGAGCCGCGCAACGCTTTCCAGCCGAACGGATCGGCGCTCACGCCGGCCGCGACGACGCCGGTCGCGCCGCCGGCCTCGGCCGCGCGGACGATGGCGCCGAGGTTCCCTGGATCCTGAATGTCGCAGGCGATGACGACGAGGGGGGAGCCGCCACCGAACAACGCGCCGGCATTCCGCTCGAGCCGGCGGGCGAGGGCGACGATTGGCGCGGCGGATCGCGTCGGGCTGAGCGCGCTCATGACCGGCGCCGTCGCCGTCGCCACGTCCACGCCGCGCGCCCGCAGCGACTCCACCAGTCGGCCGACGTCGTCGCGTGTGGCCGCGTTGACGTCCACGGCCGCGTGCTCGATCGTCAGGCCGGCCGCGAGGGCGTCGGTCAACAGATGCGCGCCGTCGAGCAGCAACGGGCCGTCGTCTCCGCGCGCGGCAGCGCGGTAGCGCGCGACGACGGGATTGTGGCGGCTGGTGATGTGCGTCGGCATCAGGGCCCAGGTGTAGTGCGGATTTTCAGGTCCGCCCGGCGGCTCCTGAGGGCGGCGGGCCTGAGGGCCGACACTACAGGCAACTGCGTCAAGCATGGTACCATTCGGCGGTCACGATGAAGGACAAACTGATCAAGAAGTTCGAGGAGGAGATCGCGGCGCTCAATCACGAGCTGAAGCTCGAGCTGCCAAAGGAAATCAAGCGGGCGCGCGAGTTGGGCGACCTGCGCGAGAACGCCGAATATCAGGCCGCCAAGGAGCGCCAGCGGCTCGTCGAGGCGCGGATCAGCATGCTGCAGAAGCGCGTGTCCGAGATCGCGCTCATCAACGTCGATCGCATCCCGACCGATCGCGCCGGCTTCGGGTCCACGCTCACCGTCATCGAGAGCAACGGCGACGAGATGGTCTATCAACTCGTCATGCCCGAAGACGCCGACGCCACCAAGGGCCTGATCTCGACGACGTCGCCGATTGGGCGCGCGTTCCTGAACAAGGAAGTCGGCGATTCGGTCACGGTCACCACGCCGGGCGGCAAGCGCGAGTTCGAAATCGTCAAGCTCGTCACCATCCACGACGAGGCCGGGGATTGACCGACCCGGACGCCTACTCTCCACAACTTCGAACGGCAGTCGTCTTTTCAGGTGCGGGCACGGCCGGCGCCTATCACGCCGGCGTCCTGCGTGCGCTGCACGAAGCCGGCGTGAAGATCGATCTTGTCGCCGGCCGCGGCATCGGCGCGCTCGCCGCCGTGTTCGCGGCGATCGACGGCGGCCAGAAGCTCTGGGGCGAGCGCGCGTTCTGGGATGCCGGCGCGGTCGAGACGCTGTATGACTGGCGTCCGACGCTGAAGCTGGCCGCGTGGGCGCTCGGGGCGTCGCTCGCGATCGTCCTCGCGCCGCTCGCAGCCGTGGCCCTTGGCGCCGTCGTCTTCCCGTTCGACTTTGTCGTGCGGATGTTCGGGCTCGGCGGCGCGAGCGGACTGGTCGGCGTCTACACGCGCGTGGCCGATCGCGCCTTCGCGCCGTCGGTGCTGCCGACGTGGCTGCCGCGGCTCGTCGTGTTTGTCCTCGGCCTCGCCGCGCTCACGATTGCGCTCGAGACCTTCGTCGCGTCGAGCCGGCGGCGCGAGCGCGGTGGGCTGTGGTGGCGCGGCCTGCGCGCGCCGCTCTCGTCGCGCGAGGTGGTGCGGCGCTGCTGGACGGCGATGTGGGATCTGGTGCAGGGCGGCGCGCACGTCAAGCAGCCGGCACCGAAGGAACTGGCCGCACGCTACGTCGAGCTGTTGAGCGAGAACCTCGGCCAGCCGGGTTTTCGCGAGCTCGTCATCGCCGCGCACGACCTCGACGCGCGCCGTGACCTCGTCTTCGCGCTGGTCGAGGAGTCGCGCCGGCGCGATCTGATCCGGCGTGCGAGCACGGCCGAGGCGGACGCCCGGCGCGCGGAAGTCGTGGATCTGAGCGGCCTCGGCCGCGCGCACCTGGCCGACGCCGTGGCGGCGGCGCTCTCGGTGCCGGTGGTCACCGACCCGCACCCGATGACCTTCGCGCCCGACGCCTACTGGCGCGGCGAAACCCACCGCCTGTGCGATCGTCCTGGCGCGCTGTCGCGGCTCCTCGACGAACTCGCGGAGCTCGGCGTCGAGCAGGCGATTGTCGTGTCGGCCGCCTCGGCGCTCGACGGCCCGCACGCGCTCGTCGCCGGGCGGCTCGACGGCCGAGGCCGTGTCGGCGAGTACCTCCTGTCGGCGGAGGTGTCGGCGGTGCGCGACGCGCTGCAGTTCGCCGCCGGCCGCCTGCCGCGCGTCTTCACCATCAGGCCGGCGCACAACCCGATCGGCCCCTTCGACTTCGCCGGCGAGTACGACGACCGCTCGGATCGGCGGCAGCCGCTGCCCGAGCTGCTCGCGCAGGGCTACGAGGACGCGCACCAGCAGTTCATCGAGCCGGTCGTCGCGGCCAGCGGGGATCGCGTCGGGATCTAGGCGCGGACTTCGCGCCGGCGCTCGGGGATGGACGTGTCGGCGAGGAATTCCATGACGAGCAGCTGTAACTTCTCGCTCAGCTCCGCGTCCGACAGCTCGCCGAACTTGCTGCGGAACGCGGCAATCGGGACGACGGCCTTGGCCATGGCGCGGTGTCCGCCCGCGCTGCCGATGTCCGCGAAGTACCGCCGCACGAACTCGCCCGCGTTCTTCGAGTAGCCGAGGTTCCTCACCGAGATCACCATCGTCTCGTTGACGAGCCCCGCGATCGCGGTCCACTTGACGTCTTCGAGCTGCAGGAAGAAGTCGGCGACGTACGGGATGAAGTCCTCGCGCGCCGACTCGCCGAGCGCCGCACAGAACACCTGCGCCGCGAGCCGTCCGGTCTCGTGGGCCTTGACCACGTAGTCGAGGCGCTCGACGGTGATTTCCGCGCCTTCCATCTTCCGGATGAGCGTCGGATCCGCAAGCGGGTAGAGGTACGAGAACGCGTCGATGTCCACGCGGTTCGTCTGCCGGTTGAAGAACAGCGTGTCCGACTTGATCGCGTAGAGCATGGCCGTGGCCGTACGCTCGGAGATGTTCACGTCCACGGCACGCAGGTGCTCGGTGAGAATCGTCGAGGTCGAGCCGTAGTCGGGGCGGATGTCCTTGAAGACCGACGTGTAGCCCGGCTGCTCCGGATGATGGTCGATGATGAGGTCGGCACGATCGATCAGGCCGCCGAAGTAGTGCGGCTGCACGTCCACCATCGCGATGCGGCTGTACTCCTTCACCGACTCCGGCGTCACCGGCTCGACGTGCAGATCAAGCATGTTCACCATACGCAGGTTCTCGGGGCGCGTGACGCCCTGGATCGCGCCGATGATCGCCGTCGTCTTGGTCCGGTGCAGGACGTTGCGCAACGCGAGGCCGCTCGCGAGCGCGTCGGGATCCGGGTCGTTGTGCAGCAGGATGAGCACGCGCTCGGCGTCGCTGAAGTAGCGCTGGTACTGGACGACGCGCGCCCGCGTCAGCGAGCGGCTGAACTCGGTCAGCAGCGGGCCGCCGAACAGCTCGGCCATCGACAGATACAGCGCTTCAGGGAACTGCTGGTGGAAGGTCTCGATGTGCTGCTGGCGCGTCTTGACGCCGAGGCCGACGCCGAGGACGTAGACCAGAGTGCCTCCGGCGTCACGCACCGACTCGAGGACTTTCTTCAGACTGCGCTTGCCGTTGTCCTCGACGATGACGCAGGTGCCCGGAGTCAGGTCGGCCTTCAGGTAGGTGTCGGTCCGTTTCGGATCCCCGGCGACGACGTTGACGCCGGCGTCGTGGAGCCGTCGCGCCGCGGACTTGCTTTCGACGATGAACTCGACTTCGAAGCCGGGCAGCAGGATCTCGTCGAGCATCCTGATGACCAGCTCGTCCTGACAGACGGCTAAACAGCGCACTGCTGCGATTATAGCGAGTGAGCTGGGATTGGGGCTTTGGGATTCGGGTGATTCGCCCAATCCAAAGTCCCTAATTCCGAATCCCGTGGTACGATCGCAGGCTTCAGATGCCTTCCCTGTACGACACCTTCAACCTCGTCTCTGACTTCGACCTTGCCGGGGATCAGGCGCGCGCGATTGGCGAGCTCGTCGAAGGGCTGGAGCGCGGGGACAAGGCCCAGGTGCTGCTCGGGGTCACCGGGTCGGGCAAGACGTTCACGATGGCGCACACCATTGCGCGCGTGAACCGGCCCACGCTCGTGATGGTCCACAACAAGACGCTCGCCGCGCAGCTGTACCAGGAATTCCGGCGGTTCTTTCCCGACAACGCGGTCGAGTACTTCGTCAGCTACTACGACTATTACCAGCCCGAGGCCTACGTCCCGGCGACCGACTCGTACATCGAGAAGGAAGCGACGATCAACGACGAGATCGACCGCATGCGCCTCTCGGCCACGCGATCGCTCTTTCTCCGGCGCGACGTCGTCATCGTCGCCAGCGTGTCGTGCATCTACGGCCTCGGCTCGCCCGAGGCGTACTACGGCATGCTGCTCCCGGTCGAGCGCGGCCAGAAGATCGGCCGCGAGCAGGTCCTTCGCAAGCTCGTCGAAATCCAGTATGAGCGCAACGACCACGACTTCGCGCGCGGCACGTTTCGCGTCCGCGGCGACGTCATCGACGTCTATCCGTCGTACGAGGAGCAGGGCGTGCGGATCGAGCTCTTCGGCGACGAGGTCGAAGCGATCGTCTCGTTCGACCCGCTGACGGGCAAGACGATCCGCAAACACGACAAGATCGCGATCTTCCCCAAGTCGCACTTCGTCGCGCCGCGCGAGCGCACGAAGGCGGCCGTCGAGACGATCAA
>CAZOIK010000143.1:0-2027 GCA_964579765.1 uncultured Bifidobacteriaceae bacterium | reverse complement strand
CCGCGACGGCGTGCGCATCGACATCTGGCTCGACGTCGCGTGTCTGTTCAGGACGCGCTCGGAAGCGCAGAAGGCGTGCCGGACGGGAAAGATCGACGTCAACGGCCAGCCGGCGAAGCCCAACCGCCTCCTGCGCGCGGGCGACGAGCTGCTCATCGGCCGGCCTTTCGGCCGCAAGCAGCGCATCGTCGTGAAGGCCGTCGCCGACCGGCACGTCTCGAAGGCCGACGCGCGCCTGCTCTACGACGACCTGACGCCGCAGCCGACGCCGGAGGAGATCGAGATGCGGCGCATGGAGCGCATCTTCCGCGCGCAGCTGACGCCGCCGCGCGCGCCCGATAAACGCCAGCGCCGCGCCCTGCGCAAGATGAAGGGCCGCGACGACTGACGCCGACGCCGGCCTAGAGCACGCGGAACGCGGAATGCGCCGCGCAGATTCGGCGCACCACGGGATCGTCCTCGTCGTGCGCCAGGTGCTCCGCGCTGTATCCGCAGAGCGCGTCGATCCCGTAGCGCCGGACGACGTCGTCCCAGAGCTCCTCGGCGCGAATCGCCGCTTCGGCGCCGACTGACCGCGCGAGCACGGCCGAGCACTCGCCGATCGCCGAGACGCGGCGCGGCTCGCCTGCCGACGCAACGGTCATCATCAGCGATGCGGCGGCGCCGCGCATGCGAGGCTTGTCCGGCCAGCCGCCAACCGTCCACGTGGAGAGCGCGTCGGCGGTGTTCCCGGCCAGATAGCGTCCCTCGCGTACGGCGCGGTCCACGTCAACGCCTCGTGACCGCAGCGCCCGCCGAAGGGCGTCGAGACGCGACACGGCCACGGCCACAACGAGCACGTGGCCAGCGTTGAGTGCAGCCTCCGCAAAGCCGGCGTACTCGTCGAGCAGCCGCGCGTCGTCGGCACAGAACGCGGCGACGTGGCGGTACGTGCCGAGGTGCCGCGCGGCCAGGCTCGCGCTGACGAATCGACGGCCCTCCACCGCGGCGGTCATCGCCTCGTGCAGTTGCATGGCGGTGTCAACCTTGACGAGATACCCCGCCGCCCCGGCCTGCAGCGCAGATTCGACGATCTCGCGCAGGTCGTGCTCGCTGACGACGAGGATCCGCACTGTCGGATCCACGTCCAGGATCCGGCGCGCCGCCTGAATGCCGTCGAGTCGCGGGAGACTGATGTCCAGCAGGACGAGATCTGGGCGAAGCGCGGCGGCCAGCTGTACCGCCTCGAGCCCGTCGGCCGCTTCGCCGACGACCTGCCAGCCGGCCGACGCCTCGATCGCCGACGCGAGCCGCCGGCGCCAGAGCTCGTGATCGTCCACGAGGAGCACGCGGCGCATCGACCTGCTGCCGTCGATCACCGCCGCACCAACGGGACCCGGGCCCGGACGGTCGTGCCGCGCTGGGGCGCCGACTCGACGAGCAAGTCGCCGTCAACGCCCTTCAGGCGTTCCTTCATGCTCGTCAACCCCAGCCCGCGGCTTCTGGCGGCCTCCATGGGATCGAACCCCGCGCCGTCGTCGCGGACGGTCAGCTCGACGTGACCGCCGTCGCCACGCAGCTGCACATGGAGACGCCGCGCGCCGCTGTGCTTTGCCGCGTTCTGCAGCGCCTCCTGCAGGACGCGAAACAGACACAGCGAGATCCGCGGGGAGAGATCGTCTGTCACGTCCTCGACGCGACAGTCGATGTGCACGCCGGTCTGCTCCGCCACCGTCTCGCACAGCGCGGTAGCGGCGGCCGCGAGCCCCAGAAACTCCAGCCGCGGCGGATGCAGGCGATGCGACAGGTCTCGAAGGTCGCTCGACAGCTGGCGAACCTCCTGACGCGCGTGCGCGATCCGGTCGCGCATGTCCGGCGGAAGAGACGCGGCGTTTTCCACGAGATCGTCCAGATGCCACGCCAGCAGCCCGAGGCGCTGCGTGACGTCGTCGTGCAGTTCGCCGGCGAGGCGTTTGCGCTCGTCTTCCTGCGCCTCGATCAACCGCTGGCTCAGGGTGGATAGCGCGTCTTCGGCCAGCTTGCGCTCC
>CAZOIK010000142.1:0-4850 GCA_964579765.1 uncultured Bifidobacteriaceae bacterium | reverse complement strand
GGCGTTGGCGGGCCTCAAAGCCCCCCCCCACGTACTGCAAGGAGGGACGCGATGAAGAAGTTGCTGCGAGTCTCCGTCATCGGTGGCGCCGTCACGCTGCTGCCGCTCTCGTGCTTCGCGCTCATGCACCACGGGTGGGGCGGCTATCTCGACACGGAGTTCGAGATCAGCGGCACGGTGGAGAAGCCGGTCAGCCTCGCCGGTCCGCACGCGACGATGACGATCAAGGGGACGGACGGCCACGACTGGCTGCTCACGCTCGCGCCGCCGCCGCGCACGTCGGCCGCCGGCCTCAAGGACGGCATGCTCGCGCCCGGCACGAAAGTCACGGCGCATGGGCACCGCAGCCGCGACAACAACCGGTACGAAGTGAAGACCGAGCGGCTCACGATCGACGGCGGCAAGACGTACAACGTCTATCCGGATCGCACCTGACCGTCGCCCAGTTGGCCGCGTGGCTGCAACAGTCCGCACTCGGGCACTTCATGCGCGAGTCGGGGCCGTGGACGTACGCGATCGTCAACCTCGCGCACGTCCTCGGCATCGCGACGCTCTTCGGCTCGATCCTCGTTCTTGATCTCCGCCTCGTCGGCATCGGCCGGCGCGTCCCGCTCGCGCCGCTGACGGCGTCCATCGTCCCCGTCGCGGCCACGGGACTCGCGATTGCCGTGGCGACGGGCATCGGCCTGCTCGCGACGAAGACGACCGAGTACCTCGGCAATCCGTTCTTCCTGATTAAGTTTCCCGCCATCGCCCTGGGCGTCTTGAACGCCGCGATCGTCCGGCAGACGCCGGCCTGGCGCGCGCACACCGAGCGCGACCTCACGACCGGCGAACAGCGCCGGCTCGCGTGGCTGGGCGGCGTCTCGCTCTTGTGCTGGTTGACGGCAATCGTGGCGGGACGGATGATCGCGTACTGGTAGCCATGAGGCCCGCCGTGTTCCTTGCCGTCCTGCTCAGCAGCGCCGCCGCCGCGGCGGCGCCGAAGGCGCGCGTCGGCGCGGTCGTTGACCGCAGCGCGCGGTGGGTCGAGCGGCTCGAGCGCGACTTCATCACGACCATCGCCGACGAGCGGTACGAGCAGGTAGTCACCGCCGGCGAAGACGAGGAGGTCAGCCGCCGCACGATCGACTCCGAGCTCCTGTTCATGCGCGACAGCGCGCAGCGGTGGTCCGCCGTCCGCAACGTGCTGGCATACGCGGACGCGGGCGAGCCCACAGTGGAGGTGCCGAACAGCCGCGACCGGCTGACGCGCGCGCTGGCCGAAGGCGACGGCCGGTCGGCGCTCCGGCGCCTGGCCGACGAGAGCGCCCGCTACAACATCGGCGGCATCGCGCGGAACTTCAACACGCCGACGCTGGCCCTGCAGTTCCTCGACGAGGCGCACCGCTGGCGATTCAAGTTCCACCTCGAACAACAGGTGACAATTGGAGGCGACGAGGCCTGGCGGCTGTCATACCGCGAGCACGAGCACCCCACGCTGATTCGCGCCAACTACCGGGACACGGAGCTCTCGGGCGAGATCTGGAGCCGCGTGTCGGACGGCGCCGTCCTGCGCACCAGCCTCGTGCTGCAGGACCCGGCCGATCGCCACCACGACGGCCTCGTGACGACGATCACCGTGGACTACGCCAATGATCCTAAACTGCAGATGACGGTGCCCGCGCGCATGCACGAGGAGTACGTCCAGATCGGCGGCCACACCGAACGCATCCGCGGCGACGCGACCTACACGAACTACCGCGTGTTCGAGACGTCGGGCCGCGTCATCATCCCCCAATGAGCGAATTCGACGCCTCGCTGCAGCACGCCGCCGCGTATGTCGCGCACGTGGCGGAAATGAACGCCCTCTATCGCGCCGGCAAGATGAAGGTGCACGTGCCCCGCGGCCTGCACGAAGGCACGTCGTCGCTCGAGGAGCTCGTCGCGCAGCTGCTGCCGGCGTCGCACGCGGCGCTGCAGGCCGCGTCGCAGGATCTTTTCTTCTCGCTGCCGGTCGCGTTCGACCCGTCCGAATCGGTCGGGCCGTATCTCGCCGCCGTGGACCGCGACGCGGCGGGCGCGCCGTATCGGTTTCTCGACATGGGCGCGGAGATCGCGACCCATGCGTTCGGCGAAAACGATCCCGACGTCGTGCGCGCGGTGCTCGATTCCCTGGCGTTCGTCATCGATCGCTACGCGCACTCCGAGTACCAGACCACGCTGTCGCTGAAGCTCAAGGCGGCGCTCAATCGCATCGCCCCGAAGGGCGCGCCGCGCCACTTCATCGTCAACACCGGCGCCGAGGCCGTGGAGAACGCGATCAAGTCGGTGCTCCTCAACCGCGTGATGACGACGGGCGAGAAGGAAGGCGGGTTCGTCGTCTCGTTCGAGGGGGCGTTTCACGGGCGCACGCTCGGCAGCCTCGCGGTCACGCACCGCCGGCGCGCGCGGCTCGGCTTCCCGACGTTCGAATGGCCGCACATTCCGTTTCCCTTCGACGAGAAGCGATCGCCGAAGGAGACGCTGCGACGCGAGGAGCGCTCGCTCAAGCAGCTCTGGGATCTGCTGGTGTCGGGCCGGCTGCCGAAGGCCGAGAAGAGCCGCGACACGTTCCGGCGCGAAATCGACGCGATTGACGAGTTCCTCGCGCGGCCGTCGATGGACGCGTCCGACGTCGCGGCGTTCGTCGCCGCGCAGCGGGCCGAGCTGACGCCGGACGTCCTCCGCCGCGCGCAGCGCGTCGCGGCCGTGCTCGTCGAGCCGATCCAGGGCGAAGGCGGGGTCCGGATGACGACGCCGCGGTTCATGCGCAAGCTGCGGCTGCTGACGAAGATCTACGACGTGCCGCTCGTGTTCGACGAGGTGCAGACCGGCTGGGGCGCGACCGGACGCCTGTGGGCGCACGAGCTCTTCGATCTCCCGTGCCCGCCCGACGTCGTCACCTGGGCGAAGAAGGCGCAGAACGGCGTCCTGTTCGTCAGCGAAGAGCTCGCGACGTTCTTCCAGGAAGAGAAGAAGTTCAACACGACGTGGGAAGGCGACTCGACCGGCATGGTGCGGCTGCTCGCGAAGCTCGACGCGCTCGATCTCGAGCAGGTGTGCCGCACCGGACAGCGCGCGAAGACGGGGCTCGATGCGCTGGCGAAGGCGCACCGCGAGATCATCGGCAACGTCCGCGGCTGCGGCGTGATGCTGGCCTTCGACGTCATCCGTCCCGACTGGAGCGAGCCGCTGCGCGACCGCGCGTTCCGCCGCGGCCTGCTGCTGCTCGGCGCCGGGGAACGGAGCGTCCGGTTCTACCCGCGCTACGACACGGAGCCGTCGGCGATCGACGAAGCGCTCGACATCCTGCGCGCCGCCGTCGAGGACCTCGTCGGCGGCCGCGGCCTCGGCGACGCGACACAGGCCCTGCGCATCCGCGTCGGGACGCTGACGATGCCGCTCGACACGCTGGAGCTCGTCGATCTCACGCCCGCGAACTTCGAGGGCCAGGAGGCGCAGATCCTCGCCCTCGAGGCCGAACGCTACGATCCGGAGTCGCCGCTGCTGAAATATCCCGCGGAGACGCTCGAGGCGACGGTGAAGAACGCGCGCCCCGTGGGGGTCGCGCTGCGTGACAAGGTGTCGGGGCGCCTGGTCGGCTACGCGCTCGGCAGCGCGCTCGAGGACCACGACGAAGAGGGCATCAGCTCGGATCCGCGCGCGGGCGAGAACGACACGTTCTACCTGCAGGCGCTGACCGTGCCGCACTCCGCGCAGAACTTCGTCGAGCTCGAGAACCACCTGCTCGAGGCGATTCGCGAACGCGCGATCGCCGCCGGCTATTCCTACATGTCAACGCTCATCGAGGCGAGCGCGAAGGAGGCCGGTCCGAGCTGGCTGCAGAACGCCACCGTCCTCGAGCGCATCGACAACTATCTCGGCAGCGGCGCCAAGTTCGTCTACGTGCAGACGGCACTGAAATAGTCTCCAGTCTCCAGTCTCCAGTCTCCAGTCGTCAGTCGTCAGTCACCGAGCGGGTGTCTTCGATTCCGGCGGCGCGCCGACGTTTGGCAGGCCGGAGGGAATACCGAAGCTGCCGCCGAGATGCGACAGCTGATCGAGATCGATGGTCCCGTCGATGTTGACGATGGTCAGCTCCCGTTTCTCGGCCGAGAGGATGACGAGGCCGCCGAGCTGCCCCTTGTCCTGCTTGACGAACACCTGCGTGTGCCCGTCTTTCTCGTTCGCATCGACGATGCGCGACCACTCCGGCGCCTTGAGCTGCGCGCGGATCGCGTCGAGGTCGCGGTCCGAGTACTGGTCGTCCTTGTCGAACTGGAAGTTGCGGACGCGGATGCCCTTCAGCTTCGAGACGATGTCCTTCACAGTCTGCTCGTTGCCGTTCTTGCCGGTCATGAACCGGCCGGCGAGTTGGAGCATCGGGCCGTCGAGCGTGACGTTGACGTTTTCGGTCGCCTTCGCCGACAGCTTCTCGACGCGATCGGGAATCGCAATCGTCTGTGCCGGCGCAGCCGAGGGCGCGAGCGCCGTGAGCAGCGTGGCCGCGGCGGCTGTGATCAGGATGTTCGTCATTGGCGGTCCTCTCCTCGATTGACCTGCAGTTCTACGGCGCGCAGCTTGTTGCCGGCGATATGGAGGCTGAGCAGCACCTGCCGTGTCGCTTCTTCGCCCGCCTGTCGTCGCCGTTCGTCGGCGCGGTACCACACGCCGCCGCCGACGGCCGCGGCGAGCATCGCCGCCGCCGCCCAGCGCACCCGCTGCCTGGCCGCGCGCTCGCGGCCCGCGCGCGCGAGGTGGGGACGGACGGAGGCCTGCAGCGCCGCGCGCTCCAGCACGCGGTCCGCGAAGGCCTCCGGCGGGTCCAC
>CAZOIK010000141.1:0-2468 GCA_964579765.1 uncultured Bifidobacteriaceae bacterium | reverse complement strand
GGCGGCTCGTTGAGCACGTTCGGGAACATGAACCGGCCCGTGGCGGCGAGCGCCGCGGCCGTGGCCGCCGAGAACGCGCCCCACGCGAGGCCGAGCCAGGCCCGGCGCGTCAGGAGCGGCGACTCGTCGTCAGGGTCGCGGCCCGCGACGGCGGCCGCGGCAGGCTTGGCCGCCGGCACCGAGGCGCGCTGCGCCGCGCCGCCCGCCGATGCCGCGGACGTCGTTTTACCGGAGAGATCGGGAATTGGAGCGGCAGGCGGCTTCGGCGCTGCGGGTTTCGCGGCGTGGGCCGCGGCTGGTGCTGACGGGGACGGCGTACCAGAGGGAGTGTCTTCAGCCATTACGTTTATCCCATCACCTTCAAGGCCTCGATGGCGGCCTGACGCACTTTCATGCTGCGGTCCTGCTGACTGAGCATTTCAATCGCCGGCTTGAGCGACGAATCCTTGATGGCGGCGCCCGCGCGGATGCCGCTGATCATCACGTCGGCGATTGGATCCTGATCTTCGTCCTGCCGGACCTCGCGCTTGACCATGCGCTCGACGTACGCGCGGTCGATCATCTCGCGCAGCACGACTGCGCCGTCGCTGCGGCCGTGACGCGCGAGCGCGATGGCGGCGTTCCAGCGGACGTCCGCCGTCGAGTCCTGCAGCGCCGTGCGCAGCGTGTCGATCTGCGCGTCGCCCGGCAGCGCGCCGAGCGCATACACGACCATCTTGCGGATGCCCGGATCGCCGTCCTGCGTGTCGTAGAGCGGGATCAGTTTCGGCACCACCGTTGCGTCGCCCGACGACCCGAGCGCCCAGATCACGCTGATGCGCGTCTGGCTGTCGGGGTCGGAGAGCGCCTGCGTGAGATCGGCGACGGCCGCGGCAGGCAGTGGCGGATCGAGCCGGCCGATCGCGAGCGCCAGATAGCGGCGCACGTCCGCGTCGTCCTTAGCGTTTTGAAATGCCGTGACGAGCGCGGGCGCGAGCGTCTTGTCGGCGCGCACCTTCGGATCGGCCATCAGCCGCGACAGCTCGTACGCCGCGGGCCAGCGCCGCTCCGAACCGCCGTTCTGGATTTCGGCGAGGTAGTCCTTCGGCGACTTGTCGTCTGCGAGTAGCGACCGGAAGCCGACGTAAACGGCGACGGTCACCGCGACGACCGTCATGGGGATCAGAAAAAATTGAACGGCGAGAGCGGGTGCAGCGGCTAACGGGCTTCGAGTCGCAGGTTCGCGCTCGTCAAGTTTGTCCATCTTTAATGGAAACCCTAGGCGAGCCCCGGAACGATCCGGAGCTTGTAAGTTTTACTACGTGTGACCTTTAGGTGTCAAAGATCGCCGGGCGAGCTCATCGCCGCCCGGCGGGCAGGACTCGAGCGGAATTACTTCGAGACAGGCTCTTCAGTCTGGATCTTCACCGGCTTGAGGAACGGCATCATCGCGCGCAGTTTCTCGCCGACCTTCTCGATCAGAATGTGCTGCTCTTCGGCGCGCTTCTTCGAGAACCACGGACGGCCGGTCTCGTTTTCCTTGATCCAGCCCTTCGCGTACTCACCCGAGCGAATGTCGTCGAGGATCTTCTGCATCGCCTTGCGCGTGTCCTCGGTGACGATCTTGGGCCCGCCGGTGTAGTCGCCGTGCTCGGCGGTGTCGCTGATCGAGTAGCGCATGTAGTTGAGCCCGCCTTGGTACACGAGATCGACGATCAGCTTCAGTTCGTGCAGGCATTCGAAGTACGCGATCTCGGGTTGATAGCCCGCGTCCACGAGCGTCTGAAAGCCCGCCTTGATCAGCGCGCTCACGCCGCCGCACAGCACGGCCTGCTCGCCGAAGAGATCCGTCTCGGTTTCTTCCTTGAAGGTCGTCTCGATCACACCGGCACGCGTGACGCCGATGCCCTTCGCGTACGACAGCGTGATCGCGCGTGCCTGGCCGGTCGCATCCTGCTCGATCGCGAACAGCGCCGGCGTGCCCGCGCCTTCGACGTACAACTCGCGCACGCGGTGCCCGGGCGACTTGGGCGCGACCATCGCGACGTCGAGATCCTTGCGCGGCACGATCGTGCTGAAGCGGATGTTGAAGCCGTGCGCGAACATCAGCATCGCGCCCTGGTGCAGGTTCGGCTCGATCTCCTCTTTATACAACTTCGCCTGCGTCGTGTCTGGCGCGAGGATCATCACGATGTCCGCCCACTTCGCCACCGCCGCGACGTCGTCCACCTGCAGGCCGGACGCCTTCACCTTGTCGCGCGACTTGCTCGTCGCCGGCAGGCCGACCTTCACCTGCACGCCGCTGTCGCGCAGGTTCAACGCGTGCGCGTGCCCCTGCGATCCGTAGCCGATGATCGCGACCTTCTTGCCGCGGATGATCGACAGATCCGCGTCGCCGTCATAGAACATCTTCGCTGCCATTTCGCAATCCCCTCCAAGGCAGACCTGAAGGTCTGCACTACGACTGCCACAGGTGCAGTGCAGGCCTT
>CAZOIK010000140.1:0-18283 GCA_964579765.1 uncultured Bifidobacteriaceae bacterium | reverse complement strand
CACGCTGCTGCGCGGACGCGGGCAGCGGCACGAGGAGCGCCGCGCCGAGGAGACACAGAGAGAACGGGATGTGATGGCGAATCATGCTGCTCCTCTCGCGAATGTGCCTATCGCTTCGCGCGGTCGAACACCTGCACGCTGGCGTAGTCCATGCCGGCGTAGCTGCCTTGCGTCGTAATCGTCAGGCGCTTGCCGTCGGCCGAGACCTCGCGCGTGGACGTCTCGACGACTTCGGGACCGACGCGGCCGGTCCGCTCGATCGTACGTCCGTCCACGCGCTTCAGCGCGACGAACGTGAGGCCCGAGTTCGAGATCGGCACGAAGGTGCCGTCGAAGGGAGCAGTGTACTCGCTCGTCTCCGTGCCGCCGAGCCCGCCGGCCTGGAACTCATTCCGGAACGTGCGCGTGGTCTCCATCGACTCCTTGAGCGCGTCGCCGACCATCGTGAAGGTGATGACGCGCTTTTCGGGCGGCGGTCCCGGTTCGAACTTCGACAGGGCGCGGTTGAGCGTCCAGGTGCCGACGATGAGGTCGGCCTTGGCGTTGGACGGCTGCGCGGCGGCCGGCCCGGCCAGGGCGATGGCGGCGGCGATGACGGTCAGCGTGAAAGAGCCTGGTTGCATGTGAGGCTGCTCCCTGATTTACTTAAGTGAGTCGAAATTATAGCGATCACCCGCGGCGATGCAACCGTTGTTCATCGGCTGCACAACGAGAGTTCCGATATATCATCCGGACCACGACCATGCCAAAAGAACAGATCGGGAAGCTGGAACTGATGGTACTGCTGGCGTTGCTGCGCGTCGGGCACGACGCGTACGGGGTGCCGATCTCCAAGGAAATTGCCGAGACGGGCTGCACGATCTCCATCGGCAGCGTGTATGCGGCGCTCGATCGGCTCGAGCGGAAGGGGTACGTCTCGTCGTCGGTGGGCGATCCGTCGCCCGAGCGGGGCGGCCGCGCGAAAAAATATTTTCACGTCACGGCCAAAGGCATGCGCGAAGTGACCGAAGCCCAGCGTATGCTGACGACCCTGTGGCGCAACCTCGCGGTTCCGAAGGGAGGGTTGGCGTGACATCCCATCAACCGTCATCGGTGGTCGGGACGTGGCTGCTCGACCGGTTCTGCCTTGACCCGGCGGTCGCGGGCGACCTCATGGAAGAGTACCGCCGCGGGCAGACGACGCTCTGGTACTGGCGGGAAGTCGTCGCCGCCATCTGCGCCTATTCGTGGTCGGCGATCTGGGAACACAAGTGGCTGACGGTTCGCGCCATCGCGACCGGCTGGCTGTTCTCGTTCGTCGTGATCCGCATGGGCATGCACGACATCGTGCACCCGCGCTGGGACGCCGTGGCGCCCGCGTCGCTCTATCCCTGCGCCGCCTACCTCGCGTGGGCGCTGAACGGCTGGTTCATCGGGAAGCTGCATCGGCCGTATTCGACCGCCATGGTCTCGGCGTACGCGATCTGGCTCGTGTTCCGGAACGTGTCGCCCATCTATGCGGCAGCCACCGACGCCCTGGCCGGCGTTGACGGCAGCGCGTTCCTGTGGGAGTTCGGTTCGCGGGTGTCGAGCATGCTCGTCGTGATTGCCGGCGGCATGCTGTGCGCGTATCGCGACCAGCTGGCCGAGCGCCGCAATCGTGTCGCGATGACGCGGTCGGCCGCGTGAGCGCCGCCACGCGAGCGCGTATGCGACTCCACCTGCCGCTCGCGCTGCTGTGCGTGGCCGCCGCCGGCCGCGCGCAGGCGCAGCCGCCGGCCATCGACGGCAAGGCGCTGTTCGATCAGGCGTGCGCGCAGTGCCACACGACCGGCGCCAACCGGGCGCCCGACCTCGACGTGCTTCGGGCGATGTCGGCCGACCGCGTGCTCGCGGCGATGGAAACCGGCCCGATGATCTCGATGGCCACCGGCCGCTCGGTCGACGAGCGGCGCGCGATTGCCGAAGCCATCACGGGCAAGAAGCTGCGGAACACGCTCGATGTCTCGCCGCTGCCGAAAGCGATGTGCGCAGCCTCGGGCGCCCGTCCCGCGGCGTTCGATCCGGCCTCCGGTCCCACCTGGAACAGCTGGAGCGGCGCGGGCGTCACCAACGCGCGTTTCCAGGACGCGAAGAGCGCCGGCCTCACGCCGGCCGACGTGCCGAAGCTGAAGTTGAAATGGGCGTTCGGCTTTCCCGGCGACCTGCAGTCGAACGCGCAGGCGACGATCACCGGCGGGCGCGTGTTCGTCGGCAGCCCGGGTGGCGGCGTGTACGCGCTGAGCGCGGCGAGCGGCTGCATCCACTGGTTCTTCCAGGCCTCGGCGGGTGTCCGCTCGGCCGTCAACGTGCAGCGCGTCGGCGGCCGGGAGATGGCGTTCTTCGGCGATCAAAGCGGCAACGGGTACGCGCTCGACGCGGCCACGGGCGCGGTGATCTGGAAGACGCGCCTCGACGAGTTCCCCGTCACGCGGATCAGCGGGTCGCCGACGTTCTACAACGGGCGGCTGTATTTCCCCGTGGCGTCGGGAGAAGAGGGCACCGGGTCGATTCCGACCTACGAGTGCTGCCACTTCCGCGGCAGCGTCGTCGCGCTCGACGCGGCGACGGGCAAACAGATCTGGAAAAGCTACACGATTCCCGAGGCGCCGAAGCCGACGACGAAGAACAAGGTCGGCACGCAGTTGTGGGGGCCGTCGGGCGCGCCCGTGTGGGCGAGCCCGGCGATCGATCCGCGGCGCAACGCGCTCTACATCACGACGGGCGACAACTACAGCGAGCCCGCCACCGACACGAGCGACGCGTTCATGGCGTTCGATCTCGATACCGGCCGGATGCTCTGGCACCGTCAGATGACGAAGAACGACGCGTACGTCTCGGCGTGCCGGCTGCCGGACAAGACGAACTGCCCGAGCGTCAACGGCCCCGACTTCGACTTCGGCGCGTCGCCGATCCTCGTCGACCTGCCGAACGGCAAGCGCGCCCTGATTGCCGGGCAGAAATCCGGCATCGTCCACGCGCTCGACCCGGACAACGACGGCGCGATTCTGTGGCAGACGCGCGTCGGGCTGGGCGGGACGATGGGCGGCGTGCAGTGGGGATCGGCGACGGACGGCCAGAACGTCTACGTCGCGAATTCGGACATCGGCCGCATCATGCTCACGTACTCGCAGTTCACCGACGCCGACACGAAGCGCGGCGGCGGCATGTACGCGCTGAAGCTCGAGACGGGCGAGAAAGTCTGGTTCACGCCGCCCTTCGCGTGCGGGACGCGCGCACGCTGCAGCCCGGCGCAGTCGGCGGCCGTGTCGGCGTTTCCCGGCATCGCGTTCTCGGGGTCGGTGGACGGCCACATGCGCGCGTATTCGACGGTGGACGGCAAGGTCGTGTGGGACTACGACACCGAGCGGCCGTACGAGACCGTCAACGGCGTTGACGCCCGCGGCGGGTCGATCGACGGTCCCGGGCCCGCGATTGGCGGCGGGATGGTCTTCTTCAACTCCGGGTATCACACGGCGGGCGGCCAGCCGGGCAACGTCCTGCTCGCGTTCTCGGTTGACGGCAAGTAGTGTCCGCCTTCAGGCGGACGATCTCCACGCGAGGGTGAACGATGCGCCCTGATCAACCGACCGACGCCTTCTTGAAGATGCTGGCCGCGGCCGGTCGGCCGCCGCTCGACGAGCAGGGCGTCCACGCGGCGCGCGCCGGCACCCGGGCATCCAGCCTGCAGATCGCCGGTCCGCTCGCTCCCGTCCACCGCGTCGAAGATCGAACGATTCCGACGCCCGCCGGCGGCGTCGGCATCCGCACGTATTGGCCGCGGCCGAGCGCCGCGCCGCTGCCGCTCGTGCTGCAATTCCACGGCGGCGGATTCGTCCTGTGCGATCTCGACACGCACGACGCGCTGGCGCGGCACTACTGCCGTCACGCCGACGCGATCGTCGTCAGCGTGGACTATCGGCTCGCGCCCGAGCACAAGTTTCCGGCGGCCGTTGACGACAGCTACGCCGCGCTCTGTTGGGTGGCGGAGCACGCGGGGGAACTCGGCGGCGATCCGACGCGGATCGCGGTCACGGGCGACAGCGCCGGAGGCAACCTCGCCGCGGTCGTCTGCCAGCTCGCGCGCGACAGACGCGGGCCGGCGGTCGCGTTCCAGGCGCTCGTCTACCCCAACGTCGAGCTCGGTGCGGCCGAGGCGGAGTTTCCGTCGCGGCGCGAGTTCGGCGGCGGCGAGTACTTTCTGTCCACGCGCGACATGGCCTGGTTCACGTCGCTCTATCTGAACGACGCCGCGACGGAGGTGCGCGATCCGCGCGCGTCCCCGCTGCGCGCCGCCGATCTGCGCGGGCTGCCTCCGGCGCTCGTGCTCACGGCCGGATGTGATCCGCTCCGCGACGAAGGGCGCGCGTACGCGGATCGCCTCGCGGCTGCCGGCGTGCCGGTGGAATACCGGTGTTACGAGGGCGCGATCCACGTGTTCCTGTCGTTTGCGTCCGTGATTCCAGCGGGCGACGAGGCGCGATCGTTCGTCGCCGGCCGCCTCCGCGCGGCGCTGCATCCGGCCCAGGTGGGGCAGGCCTGAAGGCCTGCCGTGAGGGCGATCCATGAACCCCGTTGACGTGACGACGACCGCCGACCACGCCGCGCGTGCGAAGGCGGTGGCGACGATTGCCGATCGGTTCGCCGCCGACGCCGACAAGAAGGGACAGCTGTCAGCTCCCGTCGTCGATGCGCTGCACGCCGAGGGGCTCTTCGGCATCTGGGTGCCGCGGGCGGTGAAGGGCGGCAGCGAGCTCGACGTGGTGTCGTCGCTGCAGGTGATCGAGAACGTCGCGTATGGCGATCCGTCCGCCGGCTGGGTGTTGATGGCGGCGGCACTGGCGATCGGCACGGGCGCGGCGTATCTGGATCCGGAGGCCGTCGCGCAGCTCTTCGGCGGGGATCGGCTTCCGGTCATCGCCGGCCAGGGCACGCGGCCGGGCACGGCGGTGCCTGTCGCCGGCGGCTTCCGTCTGAGCGGATCCTGGAGCTTCGCGTCCGGCATCAAGCACGCGACGCACATCCACACGCTCGGTGTCATCCAGGGGACCAACGAGCCGCGCATCTTCGTCCTGCCCGTGTCGCAGGCGACCTTCATCGACAACTGGGACGTGCTCGGGCTGCGCGCGACGGGCAGCATCGACTACACAATCGACGACGTGTTCGTGCCGGAGGCGTACACGCATTTCGCCGTGACCGAGACGCCGAAGCAGGGCGGCGATCTGTACCGCATCGGCATCATCGGGTTCGCGGCGATCTGTCACTCGGCGTGGGCCTGCGGCATCGGGCGGCGGATGCTCGACGAACTCGCCGCCAAGGTGCGCGGCGGCATCGGCCGATCGGGCACGCAGGCGTCGAGCGAGGCGTTTCACGAGCAGTATGCCAGGGCGGAAGCCACCTACCGGGCGGCGCGTGCGCTCGTGTACGACGCCTGGACGAGCGTGAAAGACGCGATGGACCGTGGCGACGCGTTGACGACCAGGCAGCACACGATGATCCGGCTCGCGATGGGCCACGTCACGTGGAGCTGCAAGGACGTCGCGGATTTCGTCTACCGGAGCGCCGGCACGCTCGCGATGCGCGCCGGCACGCTGCAGCGCCTGTTCCGCGACATGCAGACCGGCACCCAGCACATCACGTCGGCGCCGCCGATGTTCCGCGCCGCCGGCCGCGAGCTGGCCGGCCTCGCCGACGGGAAGCGGTGGCTGTTCCTCGACCTGGCCGACCCGGCTCATTAGCATTCCCTTACGCCGCGCCAGCGGCAGTCCGAACCACCTCGCCTTTGTTGGATTTCCCGGCGGAAATCGTCGTCAGCCCAGGAATTTCCGTGTTGCATCTCTATTCCGGATCGGTATAGTCACGCCGTTTACTGTTCCCTGAGGGTGAACACTCGGACAGCGCGTGCCTTCGGGCGCGTGGAGGCCACTATGCCCAGATGTGTGAAGGCGGTCGTTCTCGTCGTGTCCCTCGTGCTCCTGCCAGGTATGGCACTTGCCCAGACGTCGGCGTCCATCGTCGGCACCGCCAAGGACGCGTCGGGGGCGGTCCTGCCCGGCGTCACCGTTGAAGCGGCGAGCCCCGCGCTCATCGAGAAGACGCGCACCGTCGTGACGAACGGCGCGGGTCAGTTCGCCATCGAAGACCTGCGGCCGGGCACGTATACGGTGACGTTCACGCTGGCCGGATTCAGCACGATCAAGCGTGAAGGCATCCAGCTGACCGGCAGCTTCGTCGCCACCGTGAACGCCGACATGAAAGTCGGCGGCGTGGCCGAGACGATCGTGGTCACCGGCGAAGCGCCGACGGTTGACGTCACGAGCACGCGCAACGAAGAGGTGCTCAGCGGACAGACGGTCACCGAGATTCCGTCCTCGCGACAGTACTCGGCGTTCACCCATCTCATCCCGGCGATCAACGTCCAGCAGAACGACTTCGAAGGATCGAACCCCGCGCTCTACAGCGTCTTCCAGATCCACGGCGGACGACGCAACGAGGGCCAGGTGCTCGTGGACGGCATGAACGGCGGCTATCAGGGCATGGGCGTGTCGGGCTACGTGCCTGAGGTCGGCAACGCGCAGGAAGTCGTGTTCAGCCTGAGCGGCGGCCTGGGCGAGGCGACCACCGGCGGCCCGCAGATGAACATCATCACCAAGCAGGGCGGCAACCGGTTCGCCGGCACGTACTTCATGAGCGGCACGGGGAACGCGCTGCAGGGCAACAACCTCACCCCCGACGTACAGGCGAAGGGACTGACGGCGACGAACGGGATCCAGAAGCTCTGGGAGGTCAACCCCTCGCTGGGCGGCCCGATCGTTCGCGATCGGCTGTGGTTCTTTTTCACCTACCGCTACCAGTTGAGCGATCAGAACGTCGCCAGCATGTGGGTCAACAAGAACGCGGGCAACCCGAACACGTGGACGTACGCGCCGGACTACGGCCAGCAGGCCGTCACCGACGGCGTGTGGAAGCAGTCGAACGCGCGCGTGACCTGGCAGGCGACCCCGCGCAACAAGATCAACTTCTGGAACAGCGTGCAGTACTCGTGCATCGGCTGCACCGGCGGCGGCGACGGCACCGGGCTCGGGTTCGGCGCGTCGATCCGCTCGCCTGAGGCGTACACGACCAACGAGAACCACCCGAGCATGATGACGCAGGTGAGCTGGCAGTCGCCGGTGACCTCGCGCCTGCTGCTCGACATGGATGCGCAGATCGGTCCGTACTTCTGGTGGGGCAGCCGTCAGAAGAACGCGTACGACACGACGATGATTCCGGTGACGGAGACGGCCGGCATCATCCCGAATCTCAACTACCGCGCCGAGAACTGGTCGGGGCACAAGGGCTACACGAACATCGTCCAGGGATCCGCGTCGTACATCACCGGCTCGCACTCGACGAAGTTCGGGTTCCGCCTCCACCAGAACATTGCGGATTACCCGGTCAACTTCTACAACAACACCCAGCTCGCCTATCAGTTCACGAACGGCGCCCCGAGCGCGGTGACGGTCAACGGCGATCAGAACGCCCACCAGGAGCAGCATCAGTTCATGGTGGCGCTGTACGCGCAGGATCGCTGGACGCTCAAGCGCCTGTCGCTCCAGGGCGGCCTGCGCTTCGAGCACCTTGGCGACTACTTTCCGCAGCAGTCGATGGGACCGAACGTGTTCCTCCCGAACGCCATCATCTTTCCGGCGCAGGACGGCCCGCTCAGCCAGAAAGACCTCATGCCGCGGTTCGGCGCGTCCTACGACGTGTTCGGCGACGGCAAGACGGCCGTCAAAGCCTTCCTGGGCCGGTACGTGACGACGTTCAACACGGTGGACGAATGGGCAAACTACAGCCCGGCCGGGCTTGGCCATTTCGTCAGCCAGGATCAGAACAGACCGTGGAGCGACGCGAACGGCGACTTCGTCGTCAACTGCAACCTGCTGAACCCGGCGGCGAACGGCGAGTGCGGCCCGGGGAACCCGTCATTCCTGAAGACGACCTCGCCGCTCACCACGGATCCGGCGCTGACCAACGGGTGGAACTCACGGGAGTACAGCTGGGATTTCAACGTCGGCGTGACGCAGCAGCTCGCGCCGAGAGTCTCGGCTGAAGTCGATTACTACCGCCGGAGCTGGGGCAACCTGACGGCGGAGGTCAATCGCGCGTGGACGCCGGCCGACTTCACGCCGTTCACCTACGCCGTGCCGTCCGATCCGCGGCTGCCGGGCGGCGGCGGCTACAACCTGACGTTCCAGGACATCAACCCGGGCGCCTACACGCGGACGCCCGACAATTTCCTGACGTTCTCCGACAACGTCGGCGGCGCCTACAACAAGTTCAACGGCGTCGATTTCTCGGTGAACGCGCGTCTGAGCGCGCTCACGCTGCAGGGCGGCACGAGCAGCGGCAACGACATCGAGGACTCCTGCGGCGTGGTGTCGCAGCATCCCGAGTACTACATCTTCGGGCCTTGGGGCGGCACGGGCGGCTTCCTCGACACGTTCCTTGGCGGACTCGGGCAGTGGCCGCAGCAGTTCTGCCACCGCGAGTCGGGCTGGCAGACGAACGTGAAGGGGCTGGCGACGTACACCGTACCGCGGGTTGACGTGCTGATCAGCGGGACGTTCCGCAGCCTGCCGTTTGCGGGCAACGAGTTCCCGTCCATCCAGAGCCAGAGCCTCGGCGGCCAGGCGCTCGCGCTCAACATCCCGGCGATTGGCCTCGTCGATCCGAGTCTGAAGTTGAACCGGGCATTCGGCAGCGGCCAGGCGGTCGAGTTCTTCAACATCGTCCAGCCGGGCACGCTGTACGGCGATCGGCTGAACTCGGTGGACCTGCGGCTGGGCAAGATCTTCAAACACGGCACGACCAGGACGCAGATCAACCTGGACGTCTATAACCTGTTCAACTCGAACACGACCGAGGTGTACCAGCGCAACTACACGGCGCCGGGACCGACATCGACGTATCTCAATCCGCTCTCGATCATGTCAGCGCGGTTCTTCAAGATCAGCGGGCAGTTCGACTTCTGATTCGTTCGCCGTTCGTTCTGCGGGCCCGCTCCTCGTCGCGAGGGGCGGGCCTTTTTCACCGGCCTCAGCGGTGGGGCGGCGACGGCGTTCGATCCTGCATCGACGGCCACGTCTCCGGCGGGCGGACCGTGAGTGGGGCCGCTCGGAATCCCTGGAACGGCAGGTGGCAGTCGTGCTGCTTGAGGAAGGCGAGAAATCTTCGGTAGTCGTTGGCCGCCATGTTGTAATGCTCCACGAGCAGACGATAGCTGCCGCGCGTCTGTTTCAAACCGGTCCCGACGACGTACCGCAGGTCGTCGCGCGTGATGTCGCGGGCCATGAACATCCCATAGACGGTCGTCCAGAAGGATTCCTTCTCGACGACCAATCGGCGCATGAGCGCGTCCAGCCGCTCGTCATGCGACAGCGCATGGCGATCGTCGCCGGCGCGCGCCATCGCGGCAGCGTTGCGCGCGGCATTGACGAGATCAGCCGGCAGATGCACCAGTTCGACGGTCGGACCGGTGATCTGCAGCACGGTGCGTTCGACGACGTTCTTGAGTTCACGGATGTTGCCAGGCCAGTCGTGTGACAGGAGCAGACTGAGCGCCTCCGGTGAGAGGACCGGCAGGGGCTTGTTGTATTGCTCGGCGAACAGGCGGCCGTAATGATCGAACAACAGAGCCACGTCGGGCAGCCGCTCGCGCAGCGGCGGGATGCTGACGTGAAAGACGTTGAGGCGATAGTACAGGTCCTGGCGGAATGTGCGCGCGGACACGGCCTCCGCGAGATCGCGATTGGTCGCCGTGATCACGCGGACATCGACCAACGCATGCGTCGTGGTCCCGCCGACGGTCTGGAGTTCGCCCGTTTCGAGGAACCGGAGCAGCAGCGCCTGCATCCGCAGGCTCATCTCGCCGACTTCATCGAGCAGCACCGTGCCGTGATGCGCCTGGCGCAGCAGCCCGGGCTGATCGCGCACCGCGCCCGTGAAACTCCCGCGTACGTGACCGAAGAATTCCGACTCGAGCAGCGAGTCGGGGATGCCCGCGCAGTTGACGGTGACGAATGGCCCGCTCTGACGGGCGCTCTGTCTGTGAATGGCATGCGCCACCAGCTCTTTACCGACGCCGGTCTCGCCCGTCAGGAGGACCTTGGCATTCGAGCGCGACGCAGAGGTGATGTCGGCCTGGAGCGAGCGCATGACATCCGTTGTGCCGATCAGCCCGGGAAGCGGGGGGTGGGGGCTGGCTGCCGTCAGCATCGAAGCGCCATCTGTTCTTCCAATGGCTCTACCTTACGCGGCCGCGGCGATCCTGTCTGTCCGGAAGGGGACACGGACGACAACGAGCGATGTCAGTCGTGCAGGAGGACCTTCACGAGGGTGCCGTTGATCTTCAGTCCGTCGCCGCTGTACTCGATGTAGCCGGCACCGCGGAATTTGTTCATGAAGTAGTTGACGCGAGTGCGGGTCGTGCCGATCGTCTTCGCGAGTGTCTCCTGGGAAACCTTGAGGACGTCCGGCTCGCTGGGCGGCGACGTGCCGTATTGCGCGAGCAGCAGCAGCGCGCGCGCCAGGCGCTTCTCGCTCGAGTTGAACAGCTGATCGATCAGGTCGGATTCGATGCGGCCGTTGCGCGTCAGCATGTAGCTGATGAACCGGTCGGAGAACTCGTGCTGCTGGTGCAGCAACCGGGACATCTCCTTCGTTTTGATCGCGAGAATCGTGCACGGCGTCTCCGCTTTGGCCGTTCCGATCCGCAGCCCTTGTGCCTTGAGCGCGCCTTCGCCGAAGAAATCGCCCCTTCGCAAGGTCGCGATGATGGCTTCCTTCCCTTCGTGAGAGACCACGGACAGGCGGACGCTGCCCTGCTGGATGTACAGGACAGAGGAGGCGGTGTCGCCTTGCGAGTAGATGATCTGGCCGCGTCGGTAACTCTGGATCTGTTTGTCCACGCCAGCGGAGTCGAGGTACGTCTCCACGTCGAACTTCCTGGCGCTCGTCCCTCGCTGGGCTTTCCTGGGCACAACCCATCATTGCAGAAACGGTGCGACACGGCTGAAGTTTTCAGGTGTCCCAAACGAGACAGGTGATGCGCCCGCAGTGCGGCGCGGCGCATCGTGCGTGCTGTTCAGCACAGCGGATTCCGCCGTGCTCGTCGCGGCCGCGCTCAGCGCGCCGCTCATCCTGAGGCCGAGCCCCGCGATCTAGAACCACCGCAGGATCTCGATGGCCGCCCGCACGCACAACGCGATCGGTGCGCCAACGATGAGGATGACGAGCGGGAACAGGAACACAGCCGCCATCAGCACGCCGACGTCGTCGCAGGCGCTCCGGAGTGACTGGTACGTCATTTGACCATTGTCATGAGGGATGACGAACGTGCGATGTTCACTTTGGGACACTCGCGTGAGCCACGCGCGGCGTATTCTGGCGATCAGGGATTGCCATGACCCTCGTGGTCGCGTTCTCAGAAGAGATGGATGCCATGATCAAGCAAACACTCGGGGTCGAGTCTCGGAAGGCGACGACGCTCGCCGTCGCCGCCGTGGTCGTGACCGGCGGGCTCTGGTTCACCTACGCCACCGGCAGAATCAGCATCGGCACGCTCGTGTTGCTGGCTGCGCTGGCGGTGGCGCTGGCCGTTGTGACCGTCGTGTTCGTCGGACGGATGAACGATCCGGACGAGTCGGTGGAGCAGATGCTCTACAAGACCGATCATCCAACACGTCGGTCGAGCTGATCCGGAGCCAGCGTTCTCGTTCTGTTCCTCTCCGCCTCGATCGCCGAAACGTGTCATGCTCGTCGTCAGGGTTCGGATGGTCACGAGCCCACGGATACTGAGGACTAGCTGATGCGGCATCCCGTGTTCACGCCACCGCGCTCATTGGCGGGTGGCGAGGGACTGCTCAGTATCGAGTTGCTCGAGGAGCACGCCAGGCGTCTGGCGGCGCTGCTCTCGATTGCCCCGCGGCGACGCGGCAGCGGCCGCGCGCACCTCCGGCAGGTCAAGGACCATATGCGCGAGCTCCGCGACGTCTACACGGAGCTCGCGGAGGACGCGCAACGCGAGCGCGTGTCGCCGGCGGCCGAATGGCTGCTCGACAACTTTCACATCATCTCCGCCGCCGCGCGGGACATTCAGCACGATCTCCCGCCCTCGTTCTTCAGACGGCTGCCTCGCGTCGCCGACGACGAGTTCGCCGGGCTCCCGCGCATCTACGCCCTCGCGCTGGAGCTCATCGGATCCAGCGGCGGGCGGCTCGAAGCGCAGCGGCTTCAGCGCTTCGTCGGCGCCTTCCAGTCGGTGACGCCGTTCACGATGGGCGAGCTCTGGGCCTTGCCGAGCGCGCTGAAGCTCGCGCTGCTCGACCACCTGCGCATGAGAGCCGACGAGCTCGCCGCCAGCCGGGCGCACCGACTGGCGGCGGATCGGCTGGCAGTGGCGGTTGAAGCCGCGCCGGTCGATGCTGCGCCGATCTCGCTGGACGAGTGGCCGGCGCACGTCCATCACGCGTTCGTCACGCGCCTCCTCCAACGCTCGCGGGCGCTCGGCGCGATTGCATCGAGGTTGCACCGCCAGCTCGACGAAGCGCTCGCGGCGCTGGGACAGACCGTCGAAGACGCGATTCGCGCGGAAGGGCAGAGCCAGGCGTCCGAACAAGCCGCCATGGCGAACCTGATTGGCAGCCTCCGCCTGATTTCGACCTTCGACTGGAGTGAGTTCTTCGAAAGCGTGAGTCTCGTCGAGCAGGTGCTCCAGCGCGATCCGGCGGGCGTGTACGGCCAGATGGATTTCCGCAGCCGCGACCGCTATCGCCACGCCATCGAAGAGCTCGCGGTCCCGACGGGCGACGGCCAACTGCTGGTCGCGCTGAAGAGCGTCGAACGCGCGCGGCAGATTCACGTGCAGACCCCCGACGCCATCGAGTCGCATGTCGGCTATCACTTGATCGGCGCGGGACGGCGACAGTTCGAGCGGAGCGTGGCCTGGCGGCCCACGCTCAAAGGGCGCGTCCGGCGGCTGTTCTTCGCCTACGCGACGGCGGGTTATCTTGGAAGCATCGCGGCGGGCACCGGCCTGCTCGTGCTGCCGGCTGTCCTCTACGCCTCGCGGCATGGCTGGCGCGGGGCCGCGCTGATGTTCGTCGCGCTCCTGACGATCGTGCCCGCCAGCGAGCTGACCATCCAGGTGCTGCAGCGGATGATCAGCTATCTGATTCCGCCGCGCCGGCTTCCGCGTCTCGAGTACGAGACGGTTCCCCCGTGGGCCCGGACGATGGTCGTCGTGCCGACGGTCCTCGAGAGCGTGGAGCGCGTTGAGGACCTGGTCGCGCACCTCGAAGTGCAGGCGCTCGGCAACGTCGATCCGCACATTCACTTCGCGATCCTCAGTGATTTCAGGGACGCGCCGGCCGAGACGCTGCCGCGCGACGCGGAGATTCTCGAGGCGGCGCGGGCGCGCATCGCCGCGCTGAACACCAAGTACGCGAACGGCGGCGCGGATCGCTTCTTCCTCTTTCACCGTCTGCGCCAGTGGAACGAACGCGAACGGCTGTGGATGGGGTGGGAGCGGAAGCGCGGAAAGATCGAGGAGTTCAACCGCCTCTTGCGCGGCGCGACCGATACGAGCTTCATCCTGTCGGTCGGCGATGTGGCGGTGCTGCCGCAGGTCAGGTATTGCATCACGCTCGACAGCGATACTCGCCTGCCACGAGGCGTCGCTCGCGAGCTGATTGGGATCATCACCCACCCGCTCAATCGCGCCACGTTCGATCCGCGCGCCGGGCGAGTGACGGAAGGGTACGGCATCCTGCAGCCGCGCATCAGCGTCACGTTCACGAGCGCCGCCGAATCCCTCTTTGCGCGCCTCTACTCAGGACACACGGGCGTCGATCCGTACACGACGGCCGTCTCCGACACGTATCAGGATCTCTTCGGCGAGGGCATCTTCACCGGCAAGGGCCTGTACGACGTGGACATCTTCACCGCAGCCCTGGACGGCGTGGTGCCGGAGAACGCGCTCCTCTCCCACGATCTGTTCGAAGGGCTTCACGCGCGGGTCGCGCTCGCCTCGGATGTCGAGCTGGTAGACGAGTACCCGTCGAGCGTCCTGTCGCACGCCAGGCGACAGCATCGCTGGATCCGGGGCGACTGGCAGATCCTCTTCTGGCTGTTCCCGTTCGTGCCGTCGCGGCACGGTCTCAGGCGGAACCCCCTGCCGATCATCGGGCGCTGGAAGATCCTCGACAACCTGCGGCGCAGCCTCGTCGCGCCCACGCTGCTGGCGCTGCTCGTCGCCGGATGGACGGTGCTGCCCGGGGCACGCTGGTTCTGGACCGTGACGGTCATCGGTGTCGCCGCATCGCAGTTGCTGCCGGTGGTCGCGCGCCTGCTCGTCGGGCCCGAGCGAGCGCTGTCGATCCCTGTATTTGTCGCCAATTTGCGCAGAGATGCGGCCACGGCGCTCGCGCAGATTCTCCTCAGCATGACCTTCCTCGCCTTCCACGCGTTCGAGAACACGCACGCGATCAGCGTCACCTTCGTGCGCCTCGTCATCAGGAAAGGGCGGATGCTCGAATGGGAGACGGCCGCGACCGTGGCGGCCAGGGCGGCGGGAGCGGGCGGGCAGCGGCTGCCCCGATTCGTTGCCGAGATGGCCGCGAGCCCCGTCGTCGCGGGCGTCGTCGCCGTCGCCCTCGGCGCGCGCGAACCGGCCGCGCTTCCCGTGGCGGCGCCGTTTCTCGTCCTCTGGATGATGGCGCCGGCCGTCGCCTACTGGCTCAGTGTGCCGGTAGGCGCGCGCGTTCGGCCGCTGAGCGACGGCGATCGAACCCTGCTCCGGCGGACGGCGCGCAAGACCTGGCGCTACTTCGACACGTTCGTCACTGACGCGGACGCGTGGCTGGCGCCCGACAACTACCAGGAGGGCGAGGGCGGTCCGAAGCTGGCGCGCCGCACGTCGCCGACCAACATCGGCATGGGCCTGCTATCGACGATGGCCGCGCACGATCTCGGGTATCTCTCGACGGATGTCCTGCTGCGTCGCCTGAACGCGATGGTGACGACGCTCGAGGGGCTGGAGCGATACCGGGGACATTTCTTGAACTGGTATGACACGGCGACCCTGGCGCCGCTGCACCCGCGCTACGTTTCGACCGTGGACAGCGGCAACCTGGCCGCCACGCTGGTCGCGCTCGCCGAGGGGCTGCGTCAACTCGAAAAGACCCCGCAGACGTTCGCGCAACGGCTCGCCGGCCTGGCCGACACGGCCGGTCTGCTCGCGGCCGCGTCCTCGTCGATCGACGGCGGCGGACCTCGGCAGACCGTCACCGAGATCAACCGTGTCGCCCGCGCGATCGTGGCAGCCGCGCGCGTCGGAGCGCCGGAAGAACTCGCGCCTGTCGAGGCGCTCCGGGCGCAGCTCGCCGGCGCCGCCGCGGAGCTCGGCCGCGGTGCGCCATCCGGCGCGGGGGACGAGATCGCGTACTGGTGCGGGGCCGTCCTCGACGGGATGACGCAGCTGGCTGTGCAGCCGCCGGTGTCTGCGGACGCGCTCCGCACGCTCGCCAGACGTGTTGCCGGACTCGCCGACGCGATGCAGTTCGATTTCCTGTACGACCGGCGCCGGCGCATCTTCTCGATCGGATACCGGCTCGCCGACGCCGACGGTCCCGGACGCCTCGATAGCGCCTTTTACGACCTGCTGGCGTCGGAGGCGCGGCTGGCGAGTTTCATCGCGATCGCGAAGGGCGACGTCCCGCAGCACCACTGGTTCCACCTGGGACGTTTGGTGACGAACGTAGACGGCCGCGCCGCGCTGATGTCCTGGGGCGGCACGATGTTCGAGTACTTGATGCCGTTGCTCCTGATGCGGACGTTCCCTGGAACGCTCCTCGACCAGAGCTGTCGCGCGAGCGTCCGGCGGCAGATCGATTACGGCCGCCAGCGCGCCGTGCCCTGGGGGATCTCGGAATCGGCGTATGCGTTCACCGATCGCGCCGGCAACTACCAGTACCGCGCCTTCGGCGTGCCCGGACTTGGACTGAGACGCGGGCTCGCCGCCGAGCTCGTCATCGCGCCTTATGCCACGGCACTCGCGAGCCTGATCACCCCCACGCTCGCCGCCGAGAACCTCAAGCGCCTCTCGTCTCTCGGCGTGGAAGGGCGGTTCGGGTATTACGAGGCCCTCGACTACAACCCGCGCCGCCGCGACGTCGATACGGCACCGGAGACGATCGCACGGCCCGCCGTCGTGCAGGCCTACTTCGCCCACCACCAGGGCATGTCGCTCGTGGCGCTGGCCAACGTCATTTGCGGCGATGTCTTCGTGTCGCGCTTTCACGGAGATCCGCGCGTTCAGGCGACGGAACTGCTGCTCCAGGAACGCGTGCCGCGCGAGGCGATTCTGTCGGAGCCGCGCCCGGCCGAGAGTACGACGGCGCCGCCGTCGCTTCCCGTGTTCGCGGCGAGACGCTTCCGTTCGCCGCACTCGACGAGCGCGCACACGCACTGTCTCTCGAACGGTCGCTACACCACGGCGGTGACGAGCGCCGGCGGCGGGTTCAGCATGTGGGGCGATGTCGCGGTCACGCGCCGGCGCGACGACCCCACGTCCGATGCGGGCGCGCATTACATCTACCTCCGCGATCCCTGGTCGGATCGTATCTGGTCCGCCACCTACCAGCCTGGCTGCCAGGAGCCGGATCGGTTCGAGGTGACGTTCGATCTCGACAAGATCACGTTCCGTCGCCAGGATGCCGAGATCGAGTCTCAGCTCGAGATCACCGTGTCCTCCGAGGATGACGTCGAAGTGCGACGCCTGACGATCGTCAACCACGGGGATCAGACGCGCGAAATCGAGGTGACCAGCTATACGGAAGTCGTCCTGGCTCGCCCCGAGGACGATCTGGCGCACCCGGCGTTCGGCAAGCTGTTCATCGAGACGGAATTCGATCCGCAGAGTGCCGGCCTCGTGTTCAGCCGCCGCCCGCGCGTCGCGGAGGAATCACCGATCGTCGCTTTCCACGTGCTCGGCGTCGATGGGCCGCGCCTGGGCGGTGCCGTCGAGTGGGAGACCGATCGCGCGCGGTTCCTGGGACGCGGACGCTCGCCCGCCAACCCGATCGCGCTCGACGGCCGCGCGCTGTCGAGCACAACGGGCGCGGTGCTCGATCCGATCGGTGCGCTGCGGGAACGCATCCGGCTGGTACCGGGCGCGCGCGTCCGCGTGACGTTTGCCACCGGCATTGCGACGGATCGAGCCGGCGCGTTGGCGTTGGCCCGCAAGTATCGTGACGGCAGCGCCGCGGCGCGCGCGTTTTCGATGGCGTTCACGCACGTGCACATCACCCTGCAGCAGTTGGGCCTCAGTGACGAGCACGCGATCCTCTTCGATCGCCTGGCCTCGCGTGTCTTCGGAACGGACGCGTCGCGGATCAGCCCGGCCGATCTCGCCGGCAATACGCTGGGCCAGAAGCACCTGTGGGGCTACGGCATTTCCGGGGACGTGCCGATCGTCCTCCTTCGGATCGCTGACGTCGCGTCGCTGCCGCTCGCACGCCACCTGCTCACCGCACAGCAATACTGGCGGGTCAAAGGGCTGCGCGCCGAAGTCGTGCTCCTGAACGAGCATCCGGCGGACTACCTCGACGAAATGCAGAATCTGCTGTCCATCCTGGTCCAGGAGCCGCGCTGGGCCGCCTGGCTCGGAAAGCCGGGGGGCATGTTCCTCCTTCGCGCCGACGGGATGCCCGAATCAGACCGCCGCCTGCTCTCCGCGGCGGCCCGGGTCGTCCTGCTCGGCGAGCTCGGAGATCTCGCGGCGCAGCTGGAGCGCCCCGCGTCCTGGTTGTATGCCGGCCACGACGTGGCGCCTTCCGCGGCCATCCAGCCGCCTGCGTCCGCGTCCACGCCGGTGAGCGTCCCGCCGCTCGTGATGGAGAACGGGCTGGGCGGCTTCACGCGCGACGGCCGCGAGTACGTCGTCGTGCTCGACGGCGAACGCGAGACGCCGCTGCCATGGTCGAACGTCCTGGCGAATCCAACGTTCGGCACGATCGTGAGCAGCTCCGGGGCCGCCTTCACATGGGCCGGGAACAGCCGCGAGAACAGGCTGACGCCGTTCGCGAACGATCCGTTGACCGATCCGACCGGGGAAGCGTTCTATCTGCGGGACGAGGATTCGGGCGCAGTCTGGGGAGCCACCCCTGGACCCCTGCCTCGGCGCGCCGAGGCGGGCCGGTGGGTGATCCGGCACGCCGCCGGC
>CAZOIK010000139.1:0-12482 GCA_964579765.1 uncultured Bifidobacteriaceae bacterium | reverse complement strand
AGATAGACCGGCCGTTTCGCTTTCGACGCGACTTCGATCGCCTTTCGGTTGTGCGACGCCGCCGTGCGCGGGTCGTCGAGGATCGCGGCGTACTCGGTGACTTCCTGGTAGACCTTGAGCTGCGACTCGAACGTCTTCACCTCGTGATGGACCGGGATGTCGGCGGCCTTTTCCGCGCGTCCCGGTCCGCCGGTCAGGACGACGAGCGGCGACTCCTCCGCGTACGCGCACGCGATCGGGTTGATCATGTTCAGGCCGCCGGCGCCGTACGTGACGCAGCAGACGCCGAGGCCGCCCGTGATGCGCGCCGCCCCGTCGGCGGCGAAGCCGACCGACGGCTCGTGGCTCAGACGGACGAGGCGGAACCGCCCGTCGCGCTCGAGCGCGTTATAGAGGTTGAGGACGAAGTCGCCCGGGATGCCGAAGATCTGCCGGACGCCCTCGCGCCACAACTCGTCGAACAGGAAATCGCAGAGCCGCACGTTGTGATCATAGGGCACGTAGCGTCCCTCTTCAGCCGGTGGCCCCAAGTCCGCCCGCAATCGCGTTCACCGTCAGCAGGAGCTCGTTGAGAATCGCGTCGGCGGCCGCGGTCGCGCCGTCCGCGCGGCGGCGGCGCCACTCGCGCAGGAGCGCGATCTGCTCGCGGTGCAGCACGCGCAGGGGCGCCGTGCGCATCTCGAGGCTGTCGCGGATGCCGGGACGCCGCTCCGCGAGCGGGCCGCCGTATACGCGCTCGAGCATGCGGTGCGTGAGGTCGAACTCGGCGGCGACGGCGGCGAACAGCGACGCGCGGATCGTCGGGTCGCCGACGAGCGCGGCGTACTCGCGCATGACGTCGAGATCGGCCGCCACGAGCGACGTCGCCGCGTTGCCGAGCGCGTAGTGCAGCGGCGCCCAGCTCTGAAGCTCGCGCGAGACCTCCGCGAACGCCTCCGGCAGCGCCGAGGCCAGCGCGTTCAGCGCGCTGCCGACGCCGTACCAGCCGGGCAGGTAGAAGCGTGCTTGGCTCCAGCTGAACACCCACGGGATGGCGCGCAAGTCCGAGAGCGCGGGGACGCCGCTCCGCCGCGCGGGACGCGATCCGATGTGGCTCGCTTCGATGACGTCGATCGGCGTCGCCTCGCGAAAGAACGTCAGGAAGCCGGCGCGCGCGAGGAGATCGACGTACGCCTCGCGGCTGCGCGCCGCCAGCCAGTCCATCGCCGGCTCGAGCGCGTGCGGCGGCTCGACGCGGTGCCGGTGCAGCAGCGTCGCGCGCGCGACGCCGGCCTCGAGCAGCTCGACGTTGTAGCTCGCGATGAGACGGTTCGCATACTTCTGCTCGATCGCCTCGCCCTGCTCGGTCACGCGCAGATCGCCGCCGAGCGCGTCGGGATGAATCGCCTTGACGAAGCGGTGCTCGGGGCCGCCGCCGCGGCCGATCGTCCCGCCGCGGCCGTGGAAGAAGCGGATGCGGACGCCCGCGTCGCGGCCGACCGCCGCCATCGCCGCCTCGGCGCGATAGACCGACCAGAGGCTCGCGAGCAGGCCGCCGTCCTTGTTACTGTCGCTGTAGCCGACCATCACCTGCTGAACGCGCCTGCCCTGCGCCTCGAGGCTCCGCGTCGTCGCCGGATGAGCGAGAAACGCGCGCAGCACGTCCGGACTGCGCTCCAGATCGTCGATGGTCTCGAACAGCGGCACCACGGGAAGGCTGCACGCCCAGCCATCCGCGCACGCGGTCGTCAGGCCGGCTTCGCGTGCAAACAAGTAGACGCTCAGCAGGTCGGAGACGTCGTGCGTCATCGAGACAATCAGCGCGCCGAGGCCCGCGTGGCCGCCGCGCGCGCGATGCGCGGCCAGCACGCGAAGGGCGCCGAGCACGCCGTCCGCGTCGGGTCCGGCCGACGCGCCCTCGCGCAGGAACGGCCGGGGCGACGCCAGCTCGGTATCGAGCAGCGCGAGCCGCGCGTCTTCGTCCCAGTCGGCAAAATCGGCGCGCGCGAATCCAGCCGCCGCCAGCAGCTGCCCCACCGCCGCGTCGTGGACGGCGCTGTTCTGACGCACGTCGAGCGACGCGAGGTGAAAGCCGAACGTCCGCACGATGCGCATGACGGGGACGACGGCGTCTTCGGCGATGCGGGCGGCGTTCACCGCGGTCAGCGCGCCGTAGAGAACGCGCAGATCGTCGAGGAGCTCGTGCGCGCCGGCGTACTGGACGCCCTCGCCCGCGTCGTGCCCGTCCTCGCCTGGCACGCGCGCGAGCATCAGCGCGACCGCCTGGCGCCAGGTTTCGCCCGGGTCGCGAGCGACGAGCGCGCCGCCACGATCGCCGAGCCGCGCCACCAGACGGGCGACCAGATCCAGCAGCGAGGCCGGCGGCGGCTGAATGCGATCCGACAGGCTCACGTCGTGCGTCAGCGCCGCGACGTGCCGGCGCACGAGTGCGAGCCCGTGGCGTCGGAGATCGTCGAGCGTCTCGCGCGTGACCTCGGGCGTCACGAGCGGATGGCCGTCGCGATCGCCGCCGACCCACGTGGACAGCGTGAACGCCGGCAGACGATCGGGCCCTCGCAGCGCGCCCGCGTCGAGCCCGAGATCGATCCACGTCGCCCGCAGCCGCTCGTCGAGGACCGGCAGGACGTCGGGGAAGACGCCCGCGAGATAGTGCAGGATGTTGTGCCGCTCGGCCGCGACGTCCGGCTTGTGCAGGAAGATCTCGCCCGTGCGCCACAGCAGCGACAGCAGCATCCGGATTTCGTCGCGAATCGCGCGCTGCTCGTGCGGCGTCCACACGCTGTTCTCGCGCCTGACCATCGCGAGATACAACCGGCGATGGTGCTCGAGGACGATGGTGCGCTTGGCTTCGGTCGGATGCGCGGTGAGGACGAGCTCGACGTGCATTTGCGGCAGCGCCGCCGCGATCTCCGCCGTCGTCACGCCGGCCGCCATCGTCTGCTGCAGACACTGTCCCCAGAGCGCCTGCATCGCCGTCAGCCCGCGCTCGCGCTCCATCTGGCGCTGGTGCTGCACGGCCGCGTTCTGCTCGGCGATGCTCAGCAGATGAAAGCTGATCGAGTAGGCCTGAAGCAGCCGCTCGCGCGGCACGCCGTCCGCGGAAAGACAGTCGCCGCCCGCCCCCCACGGCAGACAGGCGGCCAGCCGCTCCTCGCCCGCTTCGCGCAGGACGTCGCGGAAACAGTCCATGAGGAACGTCAGGTCGCGCTCGACCTTCGCGTGATCGACGGCGAGAATCGGGGACAGCAGCATCGCCTCCCTGATTCTTGGTACATGGCGGGTTCGCGTGTCCAGCGCAACTGTACGGGATGTAAGATGTGGCCCGCCAATTCTGGAGGGCACTCTGATGACATCACGCAGTCTCATGACCGTCGCCTCCGTCGTCGTCGTTGCCTCGGCGCTCGTGTTCGCCGATCAGGCGCCGAAGCTGCCGGCGGGCGCCGAAGACACGAAAGCGGCATCCGTGCAGGCGCCGCTCGATCCCGGCTATCAGGCGTTGATTGCCATGTGCAAGAGCGCGCCGCCCGCGCGCGGCGGACGCGGGGGCCGCGGCGGCTTCCGAGGACGCGGGCCCGCGCCGGCCGGCGAGCGCGCCTACTCCGTCATGGAGATCCCCGGCGTCGTCAAGGGCGGCGCGCAGTGGAAGTTCATCTGGCAGCAGTTCGGCAACAACGGCGACGGCATCGTCGGCACCGACGACGGGGGTCTGCTGCTCGCGCAGAACGACAGCAGCACGGTGCTCAAGCTGGACAAGAACGGCAAGCCGTCGGTTGCGTACTCCGACACGCACACGGGCGGCGCCGTCGCGATCAACAAGAAGGGCGCGACGTTCGTGGACGAGCGCGGCCTGCATCAGCGCATCGAGCAGCTCACGCCGCAGCGGAAGGTGTTCGCCGACATGATCAACGGCGACCCGCTCGACTGCCTCGGCGGCGTCATCAACGACATCACCGCCGACAGCAAGGGCGGCGTGTACTTCACGATGGGCGGGCTCTTCTACGCCGACCCGTCCGGCAAGGTCACGCGCTACGGCGAGAACCTGACGACCAACGGGATCATTCTCAGCGCGGACGAGAAGACGCTCTATGTCACCAACGGCCAGACGCTCGCCGCGTTCGACGTGAAGCCGGACGGATCGCTGACCAACCAGCGCGAGTTCGCGAAGCTCTCGGGTGGCGGCGACGGCAGCACGATCGACTCGAAAGGCCGGATCTTCGTGACGACGGGCGCGGGCATCGAGGTGATCGGGCCCGACGGCAAGAACCTCGGCGTCATCCCGACGCCGCGCGGCGCGATCTCGTGCGCCTTCGGCGGCAGCGGCAAGAAGACGCTGTTCGCGCTGCTGCGCGGCGGCACCGACTCGACCGGAAAGGAACAGGCCAACGTCGCGCAGGTCTGGTCGATCCAGCTCGAGACCGCCGGCTACAAAGGCCGGGCGAAGTGACGATCGCGGGCCTGAAAGGCCCGCGCTACACTCTGTCGTAGGGCGGTCCTTTTAGGGCCGCCCTGTCTTTCAGTGAAACACATCTTCGCAGCCGCACTGCTTGTGTCGGCGATGCTGCCGATCGCCGCGCGAGCGGCGCCCGACGACGCGCGTGCGGTCATCGACGCCGCGTCGAAGGCGATGGGCGTCGAGGCGCTCAACTCGATCACCTACACAGGACTCGGGGCCATCGGCAACTTCGGGCAGAGCCGGACGATTTCGTTCGGCCTCGCCTCCACCGCCATCGGCAACTACGTCAGGACGATCGACTTCACGACGCCGGCGTCGCGCGCGACCGGCGACACGCAGCCGCCGGCGCTCGTCCGCGGCGGCCCGCTGCCGCCGATGGGGACATACAACGTCATCGCCACCCCCGCGACTCCCGGGTGGACGCAGCAGATGGAGATCTGGGTGACGCCCTGGGGATTTCTGAAGGGCGCGGCCGCGAACCACGCGACGCTGAAGACGCAGAAGATCGACGGCGTCCGCTACACCGTGCTGACGTGGAGCCCGCCGCAGAAGGCCCCGTCGGGCGCGGCGTATAAGGTCGTCGGCTACCTCGACGCCGACAACCTCGTCGATCACGTCGAGACGTGGGTCGAGCATCCGGTGCTCGGCGACCTGCACCACGAGTTCTTCTACAAGAACTACCAGACGTTCGACGGCGTGATGGTGCCGGCGCGCATCGAGCAGAAGCAGGTCGGCATGCAGACGTTCGTCCTCCGCGTCCTCGCCGCAGTGCCGAATCCGCCGGACCTCGCGCAGCGCATGGCCGGTCCTCCGCCGCCCGGGCCGCCTCCGCCCCTGCCGCCCGCGGCATCCGAAAAGCTCGCTGACGGCGTTTATCGCATCACGGGCGGCTACGTCTCGCTCGCCGTCGAGTTCAAAGACTACGTCGTCGTGCTCGAGGGCGGACAGAGCGAGGCGCGCGGCCTCGCCGTCATCGCCGAGACGAAGAAGCTCTTCCCCGCCAAGCGCATCAAGTACGTCGTCATGACGCACCCGCACTTCGATCACATGGCGGGCCTCGCGCCGTTTGTCGCCGAAGGCGCGACGATTCTCTGCGACGACAACGCGAAGTTCTTCACCCAGGCGTCGCTCGGGTCGCCGCGGACGCTCGTCGGCGACGCGATGGCGACGTCGAAGAAGAAGCCGAAGGTCGAGGGCGTCGTCGATCGAATGGAACTGAAGGACGAGACGCGCTCGCTGATGCTCTACCACGTCGAGAAGCTCGAGCACAGCGACTCGATGCTGATCGCGTACCTGCCGAAGGAGAAGATCCTCTTCACGGCGGATTTCAACGCGCCGCGCCCCGGGCAGCCGGTGAGCCCGTCGATCGCGACGCTCGTGGCAAATCTCGATCGCCTCGGGATCGACTTCGAGCGTCACGTCACCGTCCACGCGCCGACGCCGGATCGCGTGCTGACGAAGGCGGATCTGATGGAGCTCGCCAAGAGGATCAGCCAATGAGGACGCTCGTCATCGCCGTCGCGCTGGCGCTTGCGCACCACTCGTTCGCGGTCACGTATCTCGAGCACGACACGATCGAGATCGAGGGCCAGGTCGTCGAGTTCCAGTTCAAGAACCCGCACGCGTGGGTGTTCGTGCAGGGCACCGAGCAGCCGTTCGGCCGCGACGAGAAGGTCTACGCCGCCGAATGGGTCAGCACGTCGCAGCTCGATCGCAACGGGATCGACAAGAAATGGTTCCGGCCGGGCGACGAGGTGCGGCTGTGGGCGTCGCCGAACAAGAATCCATCGGACAACCGCGTGCGGCTCAAGCGCATCGAGCGCAAATCCGACGGCTGGAAGTGGCAAGGCAACCGCAGCGACACGAGATAGCCGTTGTAGGGCGGTCCTTTCAGGGCCGCCTTCAACGTCTGGCCGCACTCCTTTCGATTGCGGTTGTCGGTGCGGCGAGCACCGCAAACGCACAGGTGCAGGCGCCGGCGAGCTCAGCGTCGGGAGACGCGGATCACGCCATCGTCTTCGAACTCGGCGCCGCCGGAGACTGGTCGCGCGCCGAAGGCTTTCACTCCGGCGGCACGGTCGCGTTCGAAGTGACGCCAGTCGAGCACTGGCTCGAGATCGAGTCCGGCGTGACGGCCATCCGCTCGGGCGCGAGCACAGAGACGTCCGTCGATCTGCTCTTCAAGAAACCGTGGCAGTTCTCGCGCACCGTCGAGTTCATGGCCGGCGCGGGCCCGGAAGTCGTGCACGCGAGCGGGACGAGCGCGGACACGTTCTGGGGCGTCGAAGCGATCGCCGATCTGATGGTCTGGCCGCGGCCGAACGTCGGCTGGTACGTCGAACCGGGCTACGAGATGACGATGCGCAACGGCGTCCGAGAGCACGGCCTGGGACTCGCGGTCGGCCTGCTCCTCGGACGGTGAGCGGCCGGCCCGTGGCCACGTCTAACGGAGACTGCCTGCCAGGGGTGCGGGATTTGATCGCGCTGCAAATCCGTTTAGCAGTCGCAATCGAAGAGTCGCGAACAGCATGACGCTGAGCGTCGTGGCGAGAACAGCACACGTGATCAGGAATGCCCGATCGATGCCGGTGTCCGCGATCGGGCGCGCGGTGAAGTCCCCCGCGATGCCGGTCCACCAGTACGCGAACAGCCCCACGTCCATCAGGACGTGACCCACGATGCCGGGTATCAGCGATCCGGAGGACCACGCGAGGAGGCCGAGCAGAACGCCCGCGGTCAACACGATGGGCACCATGCCCGCGATCGCCCACCCTTTTGGCAAATGTACAAGAAGGAAAAAGACCGACGACACCACGATAGCCGTCGGCGCGCCGTGGCGACGTTCGATCGGCTGCTGCATGTATCCACGAAACCCGGCCTCCTCGCAGATGCCGGCCGACACCGCGGACAGGACGACCGCAATCCACTTCAACGGCAGCGAGGGGATGAACGAAACGTCATAGCCTTGTCGAAACGCTTCGGTCGGGAAGGGCACGAGACGAAACAACACGACAATCGCCGCGTGGATCGTGCCGGCGAACGACAGCGCAGCTACGAGGCCCCAGGTCCATTGCGTTGTCGTCAGCGGTCGTCTGCGAAAGGCGGTGCTGCGAGCGATCTTCGATGTGAGCGGGGGGCCTCCACCGCTCGCCCACCAGAGATACACCAGCAAGAAGACGACCTCCGTCGTCGCTGCGAGGGGCACACTCAGCACCCTCAGCAGCAGCGGCCACACGTTGGCGGGAGCGAGCCCAATGAGCAGGCCACTGACAACTGCGCGCACCGAGATCGGCAGCCGTGCCCACGTGCGCCTCATGCCCGCTATCGCTTCACGGGCTTGCCGTACACTTCAAACGACGCGACGTTGACGTAGCCGCCGGCGCCGTGGCCGCTGCCGGGGATGAGATCCGCGAAGCCGACTTCGTCCACCCTGGAGAGATCAATCGGCTCGCGCGCCCAGGCGGATGCGTCCTGCGCCGGACCGTACGTCCCCTTGGTGACGACGCGATCGATGTCGAGCTTCATCCAGCGCTGGGTGGCGAACATGAATTCGGTTTCGAGGAACCCTGACGTGTTCGCGTCCCCATGCTCGCCGACGTAGTAGTTCCCGTCCGCGAGCTTCACGACGGGGTGCACGGCGTGGAAGCCCGACGCGCGCGTGATCCAGCGCACCTTCGCCATCCCGGTGAGGTCGATGTAGTTCTCCTTGTCCCGCAGCGTCGCCGCGAACGGCGTCGTCGTCATCCCGGTCCAGATGTTGGTCGGCGGCGTCGAGATCCAGATGCGCTGGTTCGGATCGGCGGCCGTCGCGGACGGACCGTAGAGATGCAGCTCGAGGTTCGCGTTCGTGAGGACGTTCTCGCCCGGCCCGATCGCGTGTGCGGGGCCGGCGATCTGCCACGCTTCCTTGAAGAACAGCGGCGGCGGTACCGCCGCGGCTCCACGCCCGCGTCCGCGCCCTTCGCCTCTCCCCTCCGCTCGCCCGCGGCCTTCCTGTGCCGCGGCAGTGAACGTCAGACCGGAGATGGTCAGGCAGCAGAGCGCGGCGAGCAGCAGGCGTCGAGTCATGCGGGCGATTATACGGCGCTTGCGAGCGTCCGCGTCATCATCCGCGCCTCGCGCTGCACGAAGCCGACGCGCTCGTAGAGGGCGCGCGCCCGCGTGTTGTACGGCGCCACCTCGAGCGCGAGCGCGACGGCGTCGAACGGCCGCGTCGTCGCCACGAACTCGAACAGCGATCGCGCGATGCCCTGGCCGCGGAACGTCTCCTCCACGAAGATCTCGTCGATGAACAGCAGCGTGCCGCCGAACTCGTTGCTCCAGTACGGAATCAGCAGCGCGTAGCCACCCACCCGGCCGCCGACGTCGATAAGCACGATGCGCCCGCGCGAGGGATCGGCGAGCAGCGTGTCGATCGTCCGCGGAAAGCGGTCGCGCGCCGCGGGTTCGTCAGGCGCGTAGAGCGCGTGCATCATGCGCAGCACGTCGTCCGCGTGCGTGCGGTCGGTCATCGCCACGAAGGCCACAGGAGACATCAGCCGATTTTATCCGCCGCCGTGAGCCCACACGGCGCGGCTCTGCGCGTTGCGGGGAAGTGGCGAAACGTCAACCGCCTGCGCGTGTACGCGCGGAAAGGACGAATGCGATGGCTGATACTCCCGGCAAGGTCCTCGAAGGACTGTGGGACATGATCACCGGCCTGTTCGGCCTGTTCGGCCTGATCGACCTGCTCCGCAAGTTGCGCGGCCTCATCCCCTTCTAGAAGATTGCCGGGCGAGGGCGGGCCTGCAAAGGCCCGCCCTCCGGACGGCCGCCCTACGAACGATCGACGACGGGGAAATAGATCGCGACGGTGGTGCCGCGGCCGAGCGCGCTGTCCACGACGACGGCGCCGCCGGATTTGCGGATGATGCCGTGCGTGACCGACATGCCCAGGCCCATGCCCTCGTCCTGCGGCTTGGTCGTGAAGAACGGCTCGAACATGCGCGACTGCGTTTCCCAGTCCATGCCGGCGCCGGTGTCGGCGACGCGCAGGCGGACGTAGTCGCCGCGCAGATCGGTCGTCGGATCGGAGACGCGCGCCACGTCCACGCGGATCGTCCCGCCCCGCGGCATCGCATCGCGCGCGTTCCGCACCACCTGCACGAGGACGGTCTGCAGGTCGTCGGGGTCGATGCGGATTGTCGCCGGAGCCGTGGACGTCTCGCACGCGAGCGTCACGTCGTTCCGGAGCTCGCGCGTGAGCGTCGCGTGCAGCGCGCCGAGCTCGCGGTTGAGGTCCACGTCTTCCGGCCGCGGGGCCCGCGGGTCGCTGAAGGCCAACAGCTGATGCGTCAGCACCGACGCGCGCTTGCCGGCCTTGAGGATCTCGTTGAGATCCGCGCGCATCTCGTCCGACACGCCGGCCTGGGAGCCGAGGAGCTCCGTGTAGCCGAGCATGCCGGTGAGCAGGTTGTTGAAATGATGCGCGACGCCGGCGGCGAGCTGGCCGACGGCCTCGAGCGTCTGCGCGCGCCGGCGCTGCTCGTCGGCGCGCTCGCGCTCGGTGACGTCCTCGGCGATCACCTCGAACGAGCTGACCGCGTTGTCGGCGCCGCGCACGACGCGCGAGTTGATGCGCACGGTCAGCGGCGACCCGTCGCGCCGCTTCCAGTGGACCTCGACGCCGGTGGCTCGGCCCGCGCGGAGCAGCGCGTCCATCAGCGGCGCGCGATCGGAGGGGTTGACGTACAGGTTGCGCGCGTCCGGCAGCGCGACGACCTCCTCGGGCGAGTCGTACCCGAGCATCCGCGCCAGCGCGTGGTTCGCTTCCAGGATGCGCCCGTCCGGCGCCGTCCGGAAAATGCCGACGGCCGCGTGCTCGACGAGCGATCGGTACGCCGACTCCGAGTCGCGCAGCCGCGCCTCGGCGTCCTTCTGCCGGGAAATGTCGCGCGCAATCGCCTGGAAGCCGGCGATCTGGCCGCCGTCCTGAATCAGCTGCACGTGCTGGCCGAGCCAGACGAGCTCGCCGCTCTTCTTGATCGCGGGAAACTCGAAGTACGTGTTGAGCGTGCCCGAGACGAGCTGGCGGCCGTAGAACTTCTCCGCCGCCTGCCGGTGATCGTCGCGAATCAGCGTGAGGAAGTGCCGGCCGAGAATCTCGTCCTCGCGGTAGCCGAGCAGCTCGATCGCGAACGGGTTCGCGAACGTGAAGTGCCCGGACGCGTCGCACGCATAGATGATGTCGCGCGCGCCGGTGACGAGGCTGCGGAGGTCGGCGTCAGTTTGTACGAACGCCATCAGCCGCGAGCTTCCTGCGGAGAATCGCGGCCGCCTGCGGAAACTCCTTCTTGGCGTTCGCGAAGAAGACGCCGTTTGCCACGAGCAGCGGCGTCCAGCCGAGCACCGTCTTGTCGTCCACACGCGCGCCGTGGTCCACCAGCCACTGCACGATGGACGGCTGCCCCGAGACGACGGCGCCGATGAGCGGCGTCGCGCCGTTCCAGCGCGGGTCGCCGACGCCCAGGTCGAGCAGATCGTCGATGTTGTGCGGGTAGTACAGCAGCGTGTACGCCGTGTCGCCCGTCATCGGATAGCCGCCGAAGTTGGCGTGCGCGTTGACGTCGTCGCCAAGCGCGACGGCCAGCTTCACCGCCTCGAGGCGCTCGGCCTCGGACACGCCGGTGAACGGGCCCGGGCTCTCGCCTTCCCAGTAGTCGAGGCCGGCGGCGACCATCAGCGGCGTGATGCCCGCCTTCGTCGTGAGCGTCGGGTTCGCGCCGTGGTCCGCGAGCAGCTTCATGTACGCCGCGTCGCCGTTTTTCGCCGCGACGTAGAACGGCGTCGCGCCGACATAGGAAAGAAGATGGCGCCCGAGCTGGATGTTCGGCGGGTTGCGCGCCGTCCCGCCTTCCTTGCCAAACTTGATCTCCGTCCAGCTCACGCGCACGTTGGGGTCGGCGCCGTGCTCGAGCAGCTGCTTGGCCAGGTCGAGCGCGGTGAGCCGACCGCTCGGCAGCGGCGGCGCGTGGCCCGTGTTGCCGACGCCGGCCGCGCCGTCGCTGCCCGGCTTGCGCAGCCACGCGAGCGTGTGCAGCGCCGAGCCGCGCGGGTCGGGCGCGTTGGGATTGGCGCCGCGATCGAGCAGCATCGCGGCGAGATCGAAGTAGGCGTTCACGACCGCCACGTTGAGCACGCTCGTGCCGTCGGGCGCGACGTCGTTGACGTTGGCGCCGTGATCGAGCAGCACCGTCGCCGCGTCCGCGTGATCGTTCCTGACGGCGAACAACAGCGGCGTGAACCCCGCGTGCGATTTCGCCTTCACGTCCGCGCCGTGCGTGAGCAGGATGGTCTCGGCGGCGGCGTTGCCCTCGCTCGCCGCCCACATCAGCGCCGTCTGCCCCTTGTACGGTTCGACCGCGTTGACGTTCGCGCCGGCTTCGACGAGCACCGTCACGGCCTCAGGCCGCCCGGTGAGCGCCGCCGTCATCAGCGCCGTCTGTCCTTCTTCCGACGTCTCGTTCGGGTCGGCGCCGGCCTTGAGCAGATGTGCGACGAGCGTGGCATCGCCTCTCGTGCACGTGAGCGAGAGCGGCGTGACCTTGTAACGCGTTTGCGCCCTGACGTTCGCGCCGGCGGCAATCAGCACGTCGGCCATCGCGACGTCGTCGCGGGCGGCGGCCCAGTGCAGCGGCGTCGAGCCGTCCGCATCGGCCGCGTTGACGTCCGCGTGCTGCGCGACCAGCGTGCGCACGGCGGCCAGGTCGCCGCGCTTCACCGCGTCGATGAGACGTGTGCCCGCGAACGCAGGCGCCGCGCCGAGCATCAACACCGACGCGACAACGGCCACTCGCATGGCGTTAATATACGCCGATGCCGTGCTTGCTTGCTGCGGCGGCGCTTCTGCTTGCGCAGGCCTCGGCCACGCCCGCCCGGGTTGGCCCGGACGAGGCGCGCGCGACCATCCAGAAATACTGCGTCACCTGCCACAACGACCGGCTGAAGACGGGCGGCCTGACGCTGCAGGACGTCGACGTCGCGCATCCGT
>CAZOIK010000138.1:0-8525 GCA_964579765.1 uncultured Bifidobacteriaceae bacterium | reverse complement strand
GCGCTGGTCGGCGTGCCGGCGCTCCTCGCCGGCGAATACGGCGCGCCGTTTTTCGCGATCGGCTGCGGCTTCACGGGCGGCGGTCTCCGCGAGCTGTGCCCGAAAGACGTCCTCTGGCAGTTCTCGCCCTTCGTCTTCACGAGCTTCCCGCGGCGCGTCTGGCGGATGATCCGGCGGCTGACCGTCGACTGGCAGATCGTGCTGCTGCTCGTGCCGATCGGCCTCGAGCTGATCCGCCAGTTCATCGGCGCGAACGTCGGCAACCACCATCGGCTCTTCTATCTCGCACCGGGCCAGCCGCGGCCGCTGTTCTGGCTCGCGGTGATCCTGCTCGGCACGGTGCTCACCGTCGCGACGCCGATCAAGATCTGGAACAACGCGCGGATCGAACACCGGCTGCAGGAGCAGGAGAAGCTGCTGCTGGCCGCGAAGCTCGAGGCGCTGGCGAACCAGATCAACCCGCACTTTCTCTTCAACACGCTGACGTCGATCTCGTCGCTGATCCGCACGCAGCCCGAGACCGCGCGCATGCTGATCACGAAGCTGTCGGGGCTGCTGCGGCGGCTGCTGCGGTCCACGGATCACTTCGTCACGCTGCGCGAGGAGATCGACGCGATCGACGAATACCTCCACATCGAGACGGTGCGCTTCGGCCCGCAGCTGCGCGTCGAGAAGCGCATCCACCCCGACACGCTCGACGTCATCGTGCCCAGTCTCATCCTGCAGCCGCTCGTCGAGAACTCGATCAAGCACGGGCTGTCACCGAAGGTCGGCGGCGGCCGCATCACGATCACGAGCGTCCTGCACAAGGGCCACGCGGTCATCGAGGTCGTGGACGACGGGCTAGGAATGACGGAGGATCGGCTTGAGCACGCGCTGGGCGGCGGCATCGGGCTGAGCAACGTCAACGAACGCCTGCGCACTATCTACGGCGCGCACTACGCGTTGCGGCTGGCGAGCGTCCCGGGCCAGGGCACCTCGGTCAGCATCGAGATTCCCGAGACGGCGATTCCGGAGCGGGTGACCGCATGAGCCTCGCGAGAGCCGACGGCGCGCCGTTGACCGCCGTCCTCGTGGACGACGAGGCGCTGGCGCGCGACGAGCTGGGGTTTCTCCTCGGCCAGGTCGGCGGCGTCCAGGTGGTCGGCCAGGCGGAGAACGGCATCGAAGCCGTCGGCACGATCAGCCGGCTCAAGCCGGACGTCGTCTTTCTCGACGTGCAGATGCCGGGGCTGACGGGATTCGAGGTCGCGCGGCGTCTCATCGACGACGAGACGCCGTCGCACATCGTCTTCGTCACGGCGTACGACCAGCACGCGATCGAGGCATTCGAAGTGAACGCGATCGACTACCTGCTCAAGCCCGTCGATCCGGCGCGGCTCGAGATCGCCAGCCAGCGCGCGCGGCGGCTGATCTCCTTCGAGCGGCCGGCCGATCCGGCCGCGGCCGCGACCGACGCGATGGTCCCCGGCGTCACGGCGGAGCAGCTCGAGAAGATCGTCGAGCTCGGGTCCGAGCGCCGCATGCGGCGCGAGCGGCTCGCGCTCAAGGTCGGCGAGCGCTTTCTGCTGGTGCAGGCCGACGAGGTGATCTACGCGTCGCTCTCCGACGACGTGATCACGGTCGTGGCGGGACGGCACGTCGGCACGTCGAGCTGCCGCACGCTCGACGAACTGCAGGACCAGCTGGACCCGGCCGTCTTCTGGCGCGTGCACCGCGCGCATCTGGTGAATATCAACAAGGTCAAGGAGATCGTGCCTTGGTTCAACAGGAACTACATCCTCAGGATGAAGGACGAGAAGGCGACGGAAATCCCGGTCAGCCGCAATCACACACGGCGCCTGCGGGAGTACCTGAAGCTGTAGAGAACCGCCTCGCACTCGACGCACCGGCTCACGAACCTCTGGAACCTCAGGAACCTGTGGAACCGCTGGAACCCCATGAGGTCCGCCTGACCAGCCCCGGCATCCGTCTGCAGCAGGTGAAGGAAGAACTGATCGCGTGGGTAAAGACGCTCTTCTCGGCGGCCGTCTACGCCATCCTCATCGTCACGTTCGGGTTTCAGGTCGCGCGCGTCGAAGGCATGAGCATGGCGCCCACGCTCGAAGATCAGGATCGGCTGATCGTGAACAAAGCGATCTACCGCATCTTCGAGCCGCGCCGCGGCGACATCGTCATGCTCTACTACCCGCTCAACCCCGACAAGTCGTTCGTCAAGCGCGTCATCGCCGAAGAGGGCGACACCGTGCGCATCATCGACGGCCGCGTCTACGTCAACGACATCCCGCTGCAGGACGACTACGTCAAGCCCGACTACCGCAGCCACGACGACTGGGGGCCGCAGGTCATTCCCGAAGGGTACGACTTCGTGATGGGCGACAACCGCATCAACAGCTCCGACAGCCGCAGCTGGGGCATGGTGCCGAAGAAATACATCATCGGCAAAGTGCAGATCCGGTGGTGGCCGGTCGAGGACGCGCGGATTTTCTAGGGCTTCGTAAGCGTTATCTCGAACAGCCTCGGCCAGTTCTTCCCTGTCACGAACAGGCGATCGTGCTGCGCGTCGTACGCGATGCCGTTGGGGACGGTGTTGCCGTCGTTCTGGTGCGGCAGCATGCCGCGGATGTCGATCCAGCCGAGAACGCGGCCGGTTCGGGGATCGATTCGCGCGATGTAGTCGGTCGTGTAGACGTTGGCGAAGATCTCGCCCTTCACCCACTCGAGCTCGTTCAGGTACTTGATCGGCACGCCGGCGTCGGTGACGGTGATGCGTCGGCGCTCCTTGAACGTCGCGGGATTCAGGAAGCGGATCTCCGCCGTGCCGTCGTCCATGATCAGGCCGTCGGCGTTGTGCGTGAGCGCCCAGCCCTCGCCCTTGTAGGTGAACGACCGCTTCGACGCGAACGTTTTCGCGTCGTAGACGAACGCGATCTCCGAGATCCAGGTGAGCTCGAAGAGATCGTCCTTCCAGAAGGTGATGCCTTCGCCGAAGTAGTCCCTGCTGATGTTCTTCTGCTGCACGACCTCGCCGGTTTCGATCTTCACCTTGCGGATCGACGAGTGGCCGTTGAGGCCGGTGCTCTCGTAGAGGAAGCCGTCGCGGTACTCGAGGCCTTCGGTGAAGGCGTCTGGATCGTGCGGATAGCTGTGGACGATCGTGTAGTGCGAGACGGGCGCGCGCGACGCCGGCGGCGGCACGACCGGCGTCTGTCCGAGCAGCATCGCCAGCAGCGCGCCGGCCTCCACGAAGCGCATAGCCGCATTATTGATCGCCGGGCCGGCCTCAGCCGGCATGCTACAGTAATACCGATCGGAGTATTACCATGCGCGTCACGACGAAAGGGCAAGTCACGATTCCGCTCGACATCCGGCAGAAGCTGGGCCTGCATCCGAACAGCGAAGTGGAGTTCGAACTCGTCGGCGAGAGCGTCCGGCTGCGCAAGGCGCGAAGCCGGAAGGGCCGGGGCGCGCGGCTGCTCCAGGCGATGCGAAGGGCGCCCAAACCGAAGGCCGGCCTGACCACCGACGAGCTCATGGCACTGACCCGCGCCGATCGCTGACCACGAGCGAAGACGCGTGAACACCACGCTCGTCGACTCGAACGTCCTGTTCGACTATCTCAGCGAAGACGAAACCTGGTGCGACTGGTCGGGCGCAATGCTGAGCGAGGCGGCGCGACGCGGCGCCGTGGCGATCAACGCGCTCATCTACGCGGAAGTCAGCATCGGCTACACGAAGATTGAGGACGTCGAAGCCGCGCTGCCGGCCGACTACTTCCTCCGCCTCCCGCTGCCATGGGAAGCCGCGTTTCTCGCCGGGAGATGCTTCGAACGGTACCGGCGCACCGGGGGCACGCGGCGATCGCCGCTGCCCGATTTCTATATCGGCGCCCACGCCGCCGTCGCCGGGATGACGCTGCTCACGCGCGATGCGCGCCGTTATCGCACGTACTTTCCACGGCTCAGGATCGTCGCGCCGTGACTCGCCTATAGACGCCGCTCCGGCCGCCCGACTTGTACTCGAGGCGCACGTCGCCAATGACCATCGCCTTGTCCACCGCCTTCACCATGTCGTACATCGTCAACGCGGCGACCGCGACGGCCGTGAGCGCTTCCATCTCGACGCCGGTCTGCGCGGACGTCTTGACGCGCGCTTCGATGTCGTAGCCGCGCGCCGTCGGCGTCAGATCGACGTGCACGCTCGTGAGCGGCAGCGGATGGCAGAGCGGGATGAGCGCGGCCGTCTGCTTGGCCGCCATGATGCCCGCGACGCGGGCGGCCTGCAGCGGATCGCCCTTCTTGACCTTGCCGCTGCGGACGAGCCGCAGCGCCTCGCGCGACATGCGGATCGACCCGCGCGCGATCGCCTCCCGCTCGGTAATCGCCTTGGCGCCGACATCGACCATGCGCACGCGGCCCCGCGCATCGACATGGGACAGCGTCGGCGTTCCCGCCCGTCCGGCCTTCTTCACGCTACTCCTCTCCGTGGGCCAGAAAGAACGACAGGCTCTCGAGCGACACGGTCAGATCCACGCTCTTCAGTTTGACACCGGTCGGCACCTGCAGCGTGCCCGGCGAGAAGTTGAGCACGGCCTTGATGCCGGCGGCGACGACGAGATCGACGACCTCGGGAGCGGCCGACGCGGGAACGGCCAGCATCGCGATCGTGATGCCGTCGCGCTTCACGATCTTCTTCAGATCGCGCATGTCGTGCACCGGCACGCCGCCGCGCGAGTGCTCGCCGACTTTCGACGGCTGCGTGTCGAAGAGCGCGGCGATCTCGAAGCCCTCCTGCCTGAAGCCGGGGTAGTCGGCCAGGGCGAGCCCCAGGTTGCCCGCGCCGATGATCGCGACGCGCAGCTTGCGGTCGAGGCCGAGAATCGCGCGCAGCTGCCGCTTCAGATCGCGTACGTAGTAGCCGACGCCGCGCACGCCGAACTCGCCGAAGTACGCCAGGTCTTTCCGGATCTGCGCCGCGTTGAGGTGGAACTGCTCGGCCAGCGACTGCGACGAGATCGTCTTGACGCCCGCGTCCTCGAGCGTGTTCAGGCACCGCAGATACACCGACAGGCGGTTCGTCGTGAGCTCGGAGACCTGATGGTCGAGCGCCTTGTTCGAGGTTTTCACAAACTGACAGGAATTGTAGCAAAAGATGCACTACACTCCGGCCCATGGCCACGCCCGCCACGACTCCCGGATCGTCCCCGGACGCGCCCCGCGCGTTTCAGCCCTACGTGCCCGCGTCGCAGTCGCCCGCGGAATTCACCCTCAAAGCCATCGTCATCGGCGCGCTGTTCGGCCTGCTCTTCGGCGCGTCCACGGTCTATCTCGGGCTGCGCGCCGGGCTCACGGTCAGCGCGTCGATTCCCATCGCCGTGCTCGCGATCTCGGTGCTGAAGCGCCTCGGCGGATCGTCGATCCTCGAGAACAACATCGTCCAGACGATCGGCTCGGCCGGCGAGTCGGTCGCGGGCGGCGTCGTGTTCACGATTCCGGCGCTGATCTTCCTGACGCCGAACGGGCCGAGCTACTTCAGCTATTTCCAGATCGCCATGCTCGCGTTCGCCGGCGGCATCCTCGGCGTCCTGATGATGGTGCCGCTGCGGCGCGCGCTCATCGTCAAGGAGCACGGCGTGCTGCCGTATCCCGAGGGCACCGCGTGCGCGGACGTCCTGATCGCGGGCGAGCGCGGCGGCAAGCTGGCGACGATGGTCTTCGGCGGCGTCGGTATCGGCGCGCTGTGGAAAGCGCTGTCGTGGGTGTTCAACCTCTTCCTCACCGAGCTCGACTACTCCACGCCACGGACCGCGCAGTTTCCGAACGCGACGCTCAACATCGACATCTCGCCCGAGTACATGGGCGTCGGCTACGTCATCGGGCCGCGCATCGCGGGGACGATGTTCGCCGGCGGCGTGTTGTCATGGCTGGTGCTGCTGCCGCTGCTGACGATTCTCGGCGCGTACATCCCGGTGCCGTTCCCGCCGATCCATCCCAACTACGCGAACAACCCGGCCACTGGCATGCCGTTCCGGATCGCGGAGATGTCGGCGGCGCAGTTGTGGAGCGCCTACATCCGCTACATCGGCGCGGGCGCGGTGCTCGCGGCGGGACTCATCACGCTTGCGCGCACGCTGCCGACCATCGTCGCGTCGGCGCGCGAGGGCCTCAAAGACTTCAGCGCCGGCGGCAAAGCCGAACGCATCCGCACCGAACGCGACATCCCGACGGTCGTCGTCCTCGGCGGCTCGCTGCTGCTCGCGGTCTTTCTCGCCGTCGCGCCCAAGATGCCGACGCAGGGCAACTTCATCGCCGCCGTGCTCGTCGTCGTCTTCGGGTTCCTGTTCGTCACCGTGTCGTCGCGCATCACCGGCCTGATCGGCACCTCGTCGAATCCCATTTCCGGCATGACGATCGCGACGCTGATCCTCACGTGCCTGCTGTTTGTCGCGCTCGGCTGGACCGGCGACGCGTACGGCCCGATCGCGCTGTGCATCGGGGCGGTCGTGTGCATCGCCGCCGCCAACGCGGGCGGCACGTCGCAGGATCTGAAGACCGGCTACCTCGTCGGCGCGACGCCGCTCTACCAGCAGATCGGCCTCGTCATCGGCGTGCTGGCGTCGGCGAGCGTCATCGGTTGGACGACGCTCTACCTGCACAAAGTCTTCGGCATCGGCTCGGCGGCCATTCCCGCGCCGCAGGCGACGCTGATGGCCACGATCATCAAGGGCCTGCTCAGCCAGAACCTGCCCTGGGGTCTCGTGCTGGTGGGCGTGTTCATCTCGGTCACGCTCGAGCTGTGCGGCGTGCGATCCCTCTCGTTCGCGGTGGGGTCGTACCTCCCGATCGCGACGACCGCGCCCATCTTCATCGGCGGCATGGTGCGTGCCTTCGTCGAACGGAAGGTCGGCGAGCCGCAGGAGTCGGACGTCAGCTCGGGGACGCTCTTCAGCTCGGGGCTCATCGCGGGCGGCTCGCTCTGCGGAATTCTGTTCGCCGTGCTCGTCGGCACCGGCCACATCGCCGGCCCGCAAGCCCTTGGCAATCTCCTGCCGTTTCTGCATGATGGGATGAGCGGATACATCGCGAGCGCGCTGCTGTTTCTGGCGCTGGCGGTGATCCTCGCGCGGCAGGGACAAAAGCGCGTCATGTAGGGCGGGGCTTTCAGCCCCGCCGGCGGCCGCCCCACGATGAAACGAATTACTCTCGCTCTCACGCTGATCGCCACGACGGCCCTGGCGCAGTCAACGGTGCGCCGTCCCACTAACATTGCGGCGCTGCTGCAGTATGCGAGTTTCTTTCACAATCGCCCGATTCTCGTCGTCGGCACCGTGAGCACGACGGAAAAGGGCGTCCGCGTGTCGGACGACAACGGGTTCGTCAGAGTGATCTACAAGGGCGCCGCGCCCGACGGGCTCGACGAGGTCCGCGGCGTGTTCTGGGACATCGGGCGGATGAAAGCCGACGACCCGCAGCTCGCCTCCTATGACCTGCAGAAGACGTTCGGCGTCGATCCGAACGGGACGTGGCCGCGTCCGGGCGAGGTGACGGCGATCATCGCGACCAACATCTCGCAGGCCGTCGTGCCGACGGCGGCGTCGATTCGCGCGATTGTGCTCCACCCGTCGCGGTTCGTCGATCAGAAGGTGACGATTACGGGCCAGTTCGGCGGACGCAACCTGTTCGGCGATCTGCCCGACGCGCCGGGCAAGAGCCGGTACGACTTCGTCCTCCGCGCGTCAGACTCCGCGGTCTGGGTCAGCGGCGCGCAGCCGAAAGGCAAAGGGTTCAACTTCTCGCTCGACTCACGGCTCGACAGCGGACGCTGGCTCGAGGTCACGGGCACCCTCCGCAGCGCGCGCGGACTCCAGTGGATCGAGGCGACGCAGGACGACGTGAAGCTGGGCAAGCCCGTCGAGGTGACGCCGGCCGAGATCGAACAGGTACACGTCGCGCCCGCGCCGCCGCCCGAGGTGGTGTTCAGCGCGCCGACGCAGGACGAGACCGACGTCTCGATGACGACCACCGTCCGCATCGAGTTCTCGCGTGACATCGACGAGGCGACGCTGAAAGGCCACGTCAAGGCCCACTATCTCGAGTCGCAGACGGCCGAGCGTGGCGAGCCGACGACGCCGGCAGTCGAGTTCACGACCCAGTACGTCGCATCGCGCCGCGAGCTGATCGTCAAGTTCGCCAAGCCGCTCGAACGCTTCCGCACGCTGCACATCGACCTGACGAACGAGATCCTCGGCACCGACAAGCAGCCGCTGAAGCCCTGGACGTTGAGTTTCGATCTCGGCGGAGCGTAGGTCAGGCCCTCGCACCTGCGCTACAGGACGACCCTGAACGCGGCCATGAGGCGTGTGTCGCCGGCGTCGAGCTCGACGATGTAGTCGCCGGGCGCGAGCGGCGCGAGCGCGAGCTCGCCGGTCGCCCACTTCGTGCCATCGGGATCGGTGCGGGTCGCGGCAGTCACGGGGATGGCGGCGATGGGCTTGCCCGTGCGATCGAGCAGCTCCGCGCCGGTGA
>CAZOIK010000137.1:0-4170 GCA_964579765.1 uncultured Bifidobacteriaceae bacterium | reverse complement strand
GGTCCGATCGCGGTCGTCGGCGAGTTGAATTTCGTGTCGATGCTGCCGAAGACGCGGAGCGGGAAGATCATGCGCCGCGTGCTGCGCGCCGTGATCCTGGACCGGGATCCCGGCGACATCACGACGATCGAGGACGAAGGGTCGGTCGAAGACGCGCGCCACGCGTGGCGCCAGATGCGGACTGAAATACAATCGTCCTGATTGTCGTAATCCATGAGGGCCCCGACGATGAGACAGTGGCTGGTTGTCGTGGCGATTGGCGCCGCTGGCGCGAGCGTCGCGTCCGCGCAGACGCCGCCGGATCTGAGCGGTACGTGGATCGTGGACCAGGCGAAAAGCGATCCGGCGCCGCAGGCGGTCGGCCGCGGGCGCGGCAACCCGAACGTGATGGCGATCATGAAGGACGCCAACACGCTGACCGTGTCCGTCGGAGGCGCGGACTATATCTACAACCTCGACGGTTCGGAGCGCACTGGGCCGCCGGGCGGCGAGACGAAGAGCAAAATCGCCTGGGATGGCGGCACGCTCGTCGTCACGTGGAAGCGCGAGTATTTCGCGGGCCCCGACAAGGGCTATCTGACGTCCACGGGGCGCGATACATATCGTCTGGCGGGCAACGTGCTCACGGTTGAGCGGATGACGAACGCGCCGCCGCAGCCGCCACAGACGCGGAAGACCGTCTATACCAAGGCTCCTTGAGCCGGCTTGTCAACATCGTTTAAGATAAGGCACGCTTTTTCAAGCGGGAGGTTTTCGATGCGAACGAAGTTGTCGGTCATCATTGCCAGCGCAGCGTTGCTGGCCGCCGCGGCGCCGGTGCTCGCGCACCATTCCTTTGCCGCCGAGTTTGACGCGAAGCGTCCCGTCAAGCTGCAGGGCACGGTCACGAAGATGGAGTGGATCAATCCCCACGCCTGGATCTACCTCGACGTGAAGAACGGCGACGGCACGGTGACCAACTGGATGGTCGAGGCGGGGGCGCCCAACGCGCTGCTCCGCCGCGGCTGGACGAAGGCGTCGCTGCTGCCGGGCACGGAGATCCTCGTCGAAGGCTACCAGGCCAAAGACGGTGCGAACCGCGCGAACGGCCGCGACATCACGTTCAAGGACGGCAAGAAGCTCTTCGTCGGCTCGGCGGGCACCGGCGCGCCCGGCGACGAGAACCACAAAGAGTAGCGTCCGTCCTCCATACACGTTCGGTATTTCGCAGGCGGGACGTCTCAGGCGATCTGGGACGTCCCGTTTGTCGTTTCAGCCCCTGTTTTCAAGCCCTTACGCCCTGCACGCACGTTGACATCACAGGTGCAATGGGATAGAAATTCGTCTCGCTTCGCATCGTCGCCATCATGTCGGCTTTCAGAGGAGATCGCTCAATGCGGAATTGGTTCAAAACTTCAATGATGGCCGCCGGAGTGGCAGCTGTCGTGTCGGTGCTGGTGGTGCCCACCGTGCTGAAAGGCCAGGCCCCGGCGGGCCGTGGTGCCGCCGCTGCCGCGCGCGTTCCCCGCACGGCCGATGGCAAGCCCAACTTCAACGGCATCTGGCAGGCGATGGTCGGCGCGAACTGGAACCTCGAAGATCACGGCGCCGCGCCCGGCCCGTTCTATCAGGAAGGCGCGATCGGCGCCGAGCCGGCCGGTCAGAGCGTCGTCGAAGGCGGTGACATTCCGTATACGCCCGCAGCCAAGGCCAAGCGCGACGAGAACTTCCGCAACCGCTGGACGCTCGATCCGGAAGTGAAGTGCTACATGGGCGGCATCCCGCGCTCGAACTACATGCCCTATCCGTTCCAGATCGTGCAGAGCCCGCAGAACATCCTCTTCGCCTACGAGTACGCGTCGAGCAACCGCGTCGTCAACATGGGCAAGCCGACCGAGGCGCCGGTTGACAGCTGGATGGGCTGGAGCAACGGCCACTGGGAAGGCGACACGCTCGTCGTGGACGTCACGGGCCTCAACGGCAACGCGTGGATGGATCGCGCCGGCAACTACCAGACCGACGGCACGCACGTCGTCGAGCGCTTCAAGCTGATGGACGCGGATCACATCGACTACGAGGCGACGATCACCGACGCCAAGCTCTACACGCGGCCCTGGAAGATCAACGTCGTGCTCTACAAGCACCTGGAGAAGAACTTCCAGTTGCTCGAGTTCAAGTGCGTGGAGTTCGCCGAAGAGATGCTCTACGGCAAGCTGCGCAAGCGGTACAACTAGACTGTGATCCGTCGTGCGGACCTTCAGGTCCGCGAGCAAGTGGCCGGCGTCCGCCGGCCGACACAACGCAAGGCGCGCGCGGCGTGCCTTGCGTTTTTGTTTTTTGCGGCCTGCAGTTCGAGCCATCCGCCGGCCGCGACCGCCGGCTCCGCTGCCGGAGACGGCGCCTGGTTCACCGACCGAGCGAAGGAGACCGGTCTCGAGTTCGTGCACTTCAACGGCATGACCGGCCAGTTCCTCTATCCCGAGATCATGCCGCCGGGCGCCGCCGTGTTCGACTACGACAGCGACGGCGACCTCGACGTGTTCGTCGTGCAGGGCCAGATGCTCGGCGGCAAGCCGCTCAGCGCCGCGAACCCGCAGCCGTCGGGGCCGTTGAACAGCCGCCTCTTTCGAAACGACTTGAAGGACGGCGTCCTGCACTTCACCGACGTCACGGCCGCCAGCGGCATCGTCACGCACGGGTACACGATGGGCGTGACGACGGGCGACTTCGACAACGACGGCTGCGTCGATCTGTACGTGACGGTGCTCGGGCCGAATCAGCTGTTTCACAACAACTGCGACGGCACGTTCACCGATGTCTCCAAAGCCAGCCACACCGACGACGCCGGGTGGAGCGTGTCGGCGACGTTCTTCGACTACGATCGCGACGGCTATCTCGATCTGTTTGTCGGCAACTATCTCGATTACAGCGTGGCGGCGAACAAGCCGTGCTACAGCCTGTCGGGCAGCCTCGACTACTGCCCGCCGCACGTCTATCGCGCGGCGCCGAGCCATCTCTATCACAACAACCGCGACGGCACGTTCACGGAGGTGACGGCAAAAGCCGGCATGGCGCGGGAGTACGGGCCCGCGCTCGGTGCGATCGCGGCGGACTTCAACGGCGACGGCTGGCCGGATCTCTACGTCGCCAACGACGGTCAGCCCAATCAACTGTGGGTCAACCAGCACGACGGCACGTTCCGCAACACGGCGCTGCTCGCCGGCGTCGCGCTCAGTCCGGAAGGCGAAGCGAAGTCGAGCATGGGGATCGACGCGGGCGACTTCGACAACGACGGCGACGAGGATCTTTTCATCACCGAGTTGACGGGACAGGGCGACGATCTGTACGTCAACGACGGGAGCGGTGTGTTCGAGGATCGCAGCGCGGTGGCCGGCATCCGCCTGCCCAGTCTGTCGTTCACCGGGTTTGGCGCCGGCTGGATCGACATCGACAACGACGGCTGGCTCGACGTCGTGACCGTCAACGGCGCGGTGACCCAGAACGTCGAGGCGCTCGCGCGCAATCAGCCGTTCTCGCTGCAGCAGAAGAAGCAGGTGTTCAGGAACCTGGGCAACCGGCAGTTCGTGGACGCGACGAAGCAGGCGGGCGCGGTGTTCGACATCGCGGAGGTGAGCCGTGGCCTGGCGTTCGGCGACCTCGACAACGACGGCGACATGGACATGGTGGTCGCGAACGACAGCGGTCCGCTTCGCCTGCTGATCAACAACGTCGGCAACCGCAAACACTGGATCGGCTTGAATCTGCTGCTCGGCGGCCGCCCGGACGCCGGGAACGCAGGGCGGCCCGTTCAGGGCCGCCAACGTCCTGCAATACAGGCCAAGGTCACCGTGACGACGAGCGACGGCCGGACGCTGACGCGACGCGCGCACACGGACGGCAGCTACGCGTCGGCGCGCGATCCGCGCGTGCTCGTCGGCCTCGGCGACGCGGCCGGGCCCGCGCGCGTGCGCATCGCGTGGCCGGATGGGAAAATGGAAGAGAAGCCCGACGTGCCGATCGATCGCTACACGACGATCGCGGAACGACAATGATCAAGCCGGCAGGCCTGAAGGCCTGCACCACAAGTACGCCTCGTTGTCGTGCCGGCCTTCAGGCCGGCTGGCTCGCGGTTGCCGCGTGTCTGTTCGCGGTCGTGTCCGCGTGCTCGTCCAAGCCAGAGACGCAGACCTC
>CAZOIK010000136.1:0-28132 GCA_964579765.1 uncultured Bifidobacteriaceae bacterium | reverse complement strand
GCTGCTCGCGAAGGTGATCGAGCAGGCGACCGACCTCATCCTCGTGATGACGCCGGACGGCCGCTGCCTCCACGCGAACAGCGCCTTCTGCCGCGCGATCGGCCGCGAGCAGGACGACATCGCGCGCCTGCACGTCCGCGATCTGATGGTGCTCGAGACGATCTCCGCGGAGGATCTGATGGCGCACGTGCGCGCGCACGGCACGTGGCGCGGCACGCTCCCGCGCCGCCGTCTCGACGGCTCGACCTATCCCGTCTCCGCCACTCTCACCGGCATCGTCGATCGGCGCGGCGCGGTGACGCACGTCGTGTCGGTCGAGCGCGACATCTCGGAAGAGCGCCGCCTGCGCGAGCAGCTCATTCACAGCGAGCGCCTGTCGGCCGTCGGCCAGCTCGTCGCCGGCGTCGCGCACGAAATCAACAACCCGCTCCAGGCCGTCATGGGCTTCACCGAGCTCCTGATCGGATCCGAGACGACGCCCGCGGTGCGGCGCGACCTCGAGCAGATTCGATCCGACGCGAGCCGCGCGGCGAAGATCGTGCGGCATCTGCTGCTCTTCGCAAGGCGCACGACGCTCGAGCGCGCGGTCGCCGATCTCAACGAAATCGCGCGCGCGACCTGCGCGCTGCGCGCGTACGAGCTCAGGACCGGCGGCATCGACCTCGTCGAGGACTACTCGGCCGATCTGCCGATCGTCGTCGCCAACCGCGAGGAGATTCAGCAGGTCGTGCTCAACCTGCTCCTCAACGCCGAGCACGCGGTGAAGTCGGCCGGCGGCCGGCAGATTCGCATCGCGACCGGCGAAGCCGACGACGCCGCGTACATCGAAGTGTCCGACGACGGGCCGGGCGTGCCGGAGGCGGAGGCCAGCCGCATCTTCGAGCCGTTCTTCACGACGAAGGGCGTGGGGCAGGGCACCGGGCTCGGGCTGTCCGTCAGCCTGGGCATCACGCAGGCGCACGACGGCACGCTCGAACTGCGGCCGTCGGCGCGCGGCGCGTGTTTCCGGCTGGCGCTGCCGAGCGCCACGGCCATGCGGGTGAATCTGGCGCTGCCCGAGTCCGCCTAGAGTAGAATCCCGCTCTTCACACGTCCATGCGCAAGCGCGCGCGCCATGCCCGCGTCGCCGTGCCCGGGGCGCACATCCAGTTCGCGAACACCGTCGCGGACCTGCTCAACCTCAGTCCGAGCGGCGCGCTGATCCGCATGGCGTTCGAGCTGCGGAAGGGCGGCGAGTGGCCGCTGGCGCTCGATCTGCCGGGCCACGATCCGATGTGGCTGCACGGCCGCGTCGTCCGCTGCCGGCGTCATGACGGCGCGTTCGTGCTGGCGCTGGCGTTCGTCGCGCCGCCGGCCGCGGCGCAGACGGTGCTCGAGGCGATCTGCCGCGCGTCGCCGCCGGCGCACGACAAGCGTCCGCGTCCGCTGCCCTGGCGGCTGCCGGCGCTGTCGGTCGAGCGCCTGCTGCGGCTGCGCGTCTCGAAGACGCGCCAGTGCCCCGAGTGCCACAGCAGCGACATCACGAAGGAGCGGCGGTATACGTACTCGTGCTATCAGTGCGGCTGCCGGTTCTCAGGTTTCAGGATTGGCGGCCTGCGCGTGGCGTTGTGATCACCTTCAGGCCTGCCTGCGCGTCCGGCAGCCCGCGGCCAGCGTCGCCGCTGCGCCGCCACGATGAAAAATGCTCTGAAGGTCCGCACGACGCGCGTTCAGCGGTTGCGGCGCGGCCGCGTCGTGGTGACGTACACGGCGCGGCCCGCGGCGCCGCTCACGGCCCAGCTCGCCTGCGACTGCGCGGACACCTCCGGCGTCCAGGCAACGCCGTCGGGAATGGCCTCCGTCGGCTCCGTACGGCCGATGGCGATGTCCGCGATCACCAGCCCTTCACCCTCGGCGTAGCCGCGGCGCGCCAGCGTGTGGCCGTGCGCGTCGGTGATCTGACTCTCGCCTGAAAAGCGCAGCAGCGTGTCGGTCGGCCCGGGCGAATTCCAGACGTCGCCGACGAGGCTCGCGTGTACCACGGGCGCGCCGACCAGCCGCGCGAGGCGCCGCGGCGTCTCGCGGATTGCGGCGCTGGCCGAGAGCGCGTCGTCCCCCGGCGCCGGATCGGCGCGCGAGACGAGCCGATCGCGCGCGGCGAACGGCCAGCCCGACGCCGCGAGCACCAGATCGACGTGCCGCGTCAGCCGGCGCGCCGTGCGATAGCGGCACTGCTCCCAGCACAGCGCGACGCCGACGTCGGGACCGCCGGGCACCGCGAAGACGCCGCTCTTGACGTTCTGCGCGCGCGACGGGATGGCGGCCGCCGGCTGCGCGGCGACGCCGCAGCGTGCGAGCTCCTTCACGAACTCGTCGTCTTCGCCGCCCGCATAGACGCTGCTCTCGATGTTCGTCGTCGGAAAGTCCTTGTCGTGCGTGAAGACCTGGCCGTCGGGCGTGGCGAGCACGAACGTGTTGAAGACGTCGGGTCCGCTGCGCGCGAGGAACGATCCGCCGATGTACGCGCGGCCCTCGTGTGCCAGCGTCTTCAGCATCTGCGCCGGCATGCCGTCGAGCGTGCGGTACGCGTTGACCAGCTTCGTGGGGTGGAGCGCGACGGCCGTCGTGAAGAACTCCGGCAGCACGATCCACTGCGCGCCTTCGCGCAGCGCCGCCCGGATCCAGCGCTCGGCGTTGTCCAGGTTGGCGACGACTTCGCCGAGCGTCGCGTGCATCTGCACGGCGGCCACGCGGACGCGCGCGGCGCCCTCGGCCCGGCCCACGTCGTGGAACGTCGCCGCGCCCACGCCCGCCGCGGCGCTCTTCAGCAGCTGCCGCCGTGAAATCCTGCCCATCGTCTCCCCGGGTAGTGTAGCGCGGTACCGCGCTTGCTTCACCAGTCGCGCCTCGTGCACCGGACACCGAGGCGGAGGCCTTATGCACACACCGTCACGCTCCATCGGCATTGCCCTGACTGCCGCCGTCCTGCCCGTACTCCTCGCCGCGGCCGACACGCCGGCCCTCAACGTGCGGCTCGGTCTGTGGGAGACCACCTCCACCACCCACGTCGGCGGGCAGATGCCGGCCATCGACACCTCGAAAATGCCGCCTGAGCAGCGGGCGCGCGTCGAGGCGATGATGAAGCAGATGCTCGGCGCGCACACGCAGACCGCCAAGAGCTGCCTCACGAAAGAGCGGCTCGAGCGCGGCACGTTCACCGACGATCAGAACCAGCCCGACTGCAAGACCACGGTCAACCGCAACACCTCGACCGTGCTCGACGCGACCGAAGTCTGCACTGGGGAACACCCTCGCACCGTGCAGCTCCACTTCGAGGCGCAATCGCCGACCAGCGTGACGGGGACGTTCAAGTCGATGGATACTGAACAGGGAAGGACGATGACCGTGGATGGCACCATCGCGAGCACGTGGCTCGCCGCGGACTGTGGCGACGTGAAGTGAGCGGCGACGAACGCAAGCCGCCGCCTCCGCGTCCGGTGCGGCCTTCCACGCCGCAGACGCCCGTCCCCGGAGCCGGCGGGCTCAGCCCGCTGTCGTGGCTGATCCTGCTGCTGCTCCTGGCCTGGAACTTCTGGTCGTTCTTCCCGAAGGCGACGTCCGAAGTCTCGCTTCCGTACACCGTCTTCGTGATGCAGGTGGAGAGCGGCAACGTCTCGCGCGTGCGTATCGAGGGCGAGGCGATTACCGGCGACTTCGTGCACGCCATTCACTGGCCGGAGCCGGCCACGCCGCCGAAAACGGACTCGAGCAGCGGCGCGAAGCCCGCGGCGCCGAAGACCGACTCCAGCGGCGGCGCCAAGCCCGCGCCGCCGCAGCCGCCCGAGTATTCGACGTTCAGCACGACGTTCCCGAGCGTGGTCGGCGACCCGACGCTGCTGCCCGCGCTCGAAGCGCATCACGTCGTCATCGACGTCAGCCCGCCGCCGACGCCGTGGTTCACGCTGCTCTTGACGAGCGGCCTGCCGATCCTGCTGATTGTCGGCCTGCTCGTCTGGATGGGACGTCAGGCCTCGCGCAGCCAGGCGGGCGTGTTCGGCTTCGGCCGCAATCGCGCGAAGCGCTACGCCGAGGACCGGCCCAAGGTGACGTTCGCCGACGTCGCCGGCGTGGACGAGGCGAAGAACGACCTCGCCGAGGTCGTCGATTTCCTCCGGCATCCGGGCAAGTACCTCGAGATCGGCGCGCACATCCCGCGCGGCGTGCTGCTCGTCGGCCCGCCGGGCACCGGCAAGACGCTGCTCGGGCGCGCCGTCGCCGGCGAGGCGGGCGTGCCGTTCTTCAGCATCAGCGGATCGGAGTTCGTCGAGATGTTCGTCGGCGTCGGCGCGAGCCGCGTCCGCGACCTGTTCGTGCAGGCGAAGACGGCCGAGCCGTCCATCGTCTTCATCGACGAGCTCGACGCCGTCGGACGCCGCCGCGGCGCGGGCGTCGGCCAGGTGAACGACGAGCGCGAGCAGACGCTGAACCAGCTCCTCGTCGAGATGGACGGCTTCGACGAGCGCCAGCAAGTGATCGTGCTCGCGGCGACGAACCGGCCCGACGTGCTCGACCCGGCGCTCCTGCGTCCGGGGCGATTCGATCGGCAGGTCACCGTGCCGCTCCCGGACTGGCGCGGGCGTGAAGGCATCCTGAAGATCCACACGCGTCACCTGCACCTGGCGCCCGGCGTCGACCTCGAGCGCATCGCGCGGACGGCGACGGGGCTGAGCGGCGCCGATCTCGCGAACCTCTGCAACGAAGCCGCGCTCGGCGCCGCCCGCCACGACCGCACGCAGGTGACGATGGAGGATTTCGATCAGGCGTGGGACAAGATCGTGCTCGGCGCGGAGCGGACGACCGTGCTCACGCCCGGCGATCGCCGCGTGATTGCGTATCACGAAGGCGGCCACGCCGTCGTCGCGTGGCTGACGCCGGCCGCCGATCCGGTGCGCAAGGTCACCATCGTGCCGCACGGCCGCGCGCTCGGCCTCACCGAGCAGCTGCCCGCTGAAGAGCGCTACAACATGAGCCGCGGCGACCTGCTCGCGCGCCTCGACGTGATGCTGGCCGGCCGCGAGTCGGAGGCGATCGTCATCGGCGACACGACGACGGGCGCCGAGCGGGATCTCGTCGAGGCGACGAAGCTCGCGCGGCGGATGATCACGCGCTGGGGCATGGGCGCGCTCGGCCCGGTGGCGTTTGCGTCGGAGGACGAACAGCCGTTTCTCGGCTATCAGCTATCGCAGGGACGTGACTACAGCGAGGCGACCGCGGCGCGGATCGATCAGGACGTCGAGCACCTGCTCGGCGAGCGCCAGGTCGTCGTGCACCGGCTGTTGAGCGACGCGCGCGATCACCTCGACGCGCTGGCCGAGGCGCTGCTCAAGGACGAGACGATCGGTTTCGACGCGCTCGAGCAGATCCTCGGCCCCCGCGCCGGCGGACGCCCGCAGCACAAGCCGGCCGTGGAGATCGCCCCGGGGCCAGACACCCCGCACGTCCCCCAGGCCGCCGGCGCGCCGGAAGCGCCGGGTGGACCAGGGACCAAGGACGGACCAGGCACCAAGCACTGAGTACCAGGGACCAGATAAACTGCTGCCCGCATGTTCACGCTCACCGGACGCGTGGCCGTCGTGACCGGCGGCAACGGCGGGATTGGTCTCGGGATGGCGCGCGGTCTGGCGGCGGCCGGCGCGGCAGTCGCCGTGGCGGCCCGCAACGCCGCGAAGTCGCGCGAGGCCGTGGACGCGCTGACGTCGAGCGGCGCCGACGCGGCCGCATTCGAAGTGGACGTGACGGACGAGGCGGCCGTCGCTGCCATGACGGACGCCGTCATGCGCCGCTGGGGTCGGCTCGACATCCTCGTCAACAACGCCGGGACGAACATCCGCAAGCCGCCGCACGTGGTCTCGCTCGACGAGTGGCGCGCCGTCATGGACGCCAACCTGACGAGCGCGTTTCTGTGCGCGCGCGCGGCGTATCCGCACATGCGGGAGGCCGGCGGCGGCAAGATCGTGAACGTCGGATCGCTGCTGTCCACCTTCGGCGCCGCCTTCGCGCCGGCGTACGGCGCGAGCAAGGGCGGCCTCGTGCAGCTCACGAAGTCGCTCGCCGTCGCGTGGGCGCCCGACAACATCCAGGTGAACGCGGTGCTGCCGGGCTGGATCGACACCGAGCTCAGCCGCGGCGCGCGCCGGCAGATCCCCGGTCTCGAGCAGAGCGCCGTCGCACGCACCCCGCTCGGCCGCTGGGGCCGGCCCGAGGATCTCGCGGGCATCGCCGTGTTCCTCGCCGGCGCGGCCTCGGACTTCATCACGGGCACGGCGATTCCCGTCGATGGCGGATATTCCATTGCTCTCTGAGCTCCACGACGATCAGCGCGGAGATCGCCGAGAACGCGCACCGAGGACGGTCGCGTTTCACAGGACGCTGTACGGCCAGGTGTTCATCGCGACCGTCGCCGGCGTCGTCTTCGGCTACGTGTTCCCGGCCGCCGGCGCGTCGGTCCGGCCGCTCGGCGACGCGTTCATCCGGCTGATCCGCATGATCGTCGCGCCGGTCGTCTTCTGCACCGTCGTCGTCGGCATCGCGGGCGTCGGCGACGTGAAGGCCCTCGGCAAGACCGGCGTGCTGACGATCCTCTACTTCGAGGTCGTGAGCACGATCGCGCTGCTCATCGGGCTCGTCGCCGTGAACGTGCTCAAGCCCGGCGTCGGCATGAACGTGGACGTCACGAAGCTCGATCCGTCGGCCATCGCGCAGTACGTGACGGCCGGCCGATCGCTCGGCGTGTCGGAGTTCCTGCTCAACCTGATCCCGACGAGCATCGTGGACGCGCTCGCGCGATCCGACATCCTGCAGGTGCTGCTGTTCTCGGTGGTGTTCGGCCTCGCGCTGAACGCGATCGGCGCGAAAGGGAAGCCGCTGTTCGAGTTCATCGACGTGCTGTCGCGGACGCTGCTGCGCCTCGTCGCGCTCATCATGAAGACCGCGCCGATTGCCGCGTTCGGCGCGATGGCGGCGACCGTCGGCGCGTTCGGCGTCGGCACGCTGACGCAGCTGCTGAAGCTGATCGTCTACTTCTACGCCACGTCGGCGCTGTTCATCGCCGTCGTCCTCGGCGCGATCGCGTGGTGGGGCGGGTTCAGCCTGTGGCGGCTGATCACGTATCTGCGCGAGGAGCTGTTCGTCGCCTTCGGCACGTCGTCGTCGGAGTCCGCGATGCCGCAGGTGATGGCGAAGCTCGAGGACCTCGGCGTGTCGCGTCCGGTCGTCGGGCTCGTGATTCCCGCCGGCTACTCGCTCAACCTCGACGGCAGCGCGATCTACCAGGCGATGGCCGCGGTCTTCATCGCGCAGGCGACGAACACGCCGCTGCCGCTGCGCGAGCAGATCGTGCTCGTCGCGGTGCTGACGCTGACGTCGAAAGGCGTGGCGGGCGTGGCGGGCGCGGCGCTCGTCGTGCTCGCCGGCACGCTGAGCGCGGCAGGACACGTGCCGGTGGCGGGCGTCGTCCTCGTCGTCGGCATCCACCGGTTCATGGGCCAGGCGATGGCCGTCACCAACACCATCGGCAACAGCGTCGCGGCCATCGTCATCGGCGATCGGTGCAAGCAGCTCGATCGCCCGACGCTCGAGAAAGAGCTCGGCGACCCTGAAAGGGTCGCCCTACGTACGTGATCGCGCGATCGATCGCCCGGCTCAGTACGACAAGACGCAGCCGCCGACGTCGTTGTTGAAGCCGTTACTCCAGAGCGACTGCACGGCAAACGTCCCGGTGCTGAGCGTGATCGCCGCCGCCGCGCCCTGACCTGACGAGATCCACACGCACTTGTCGGCGTTCTCGGCGCCGTTCGGGTCGAGCCAGCCGGTGTTCGGAAACGGATCGGTGATCGTCTCGGTCATTTCGTGACCGGCGACGATCGTCACGCCCGCGCTCGGGCCGAGGCCGTTGAAATTTGCGCCGCAACTCGTCCCCGCGTCGGTGATGTAGGGAAGATTCGTGTACGCGAGCGTGCCGTATGACGACCGGGCCGAGCTGTGCCAGGCGCAGTACTGCGTGCCAAAGCCGCTGGCGTTGTTGCCATGCGCGGTGGCGACGACGTACTGCACGTTTGTGTTGCTGGCGCCGCTGGTCTTCCCGAAATGCGCCGCGGCTCTCGCGGCCTCTGCGGCAAGCTGCGACTGCGTCGGGTGCCGTGGCGCGGCGCCGGTGTTGTCGTACCAATAGGCCGCCAGCAGGTTCAGCGGATCGCCGGCCGCCGTGCCAGCCCCATTGCAGAAGACGGTCCCGCTGCGCACGCCCTGACAGTACTGCGTGACCGAGTGCGCCCAGGAGCTCCCGCCGACGCCGTTGTAGAACGCCTCGAGCAGCACGGCCTCGCCATTCGGATCCCCGTTGATCCACTGTGATCCCCAGAACACGAGGTAGATCTTCGGCGCCGTTTCGACACCGTTTCCGCCGAGCCCGCCGTGATACGAGAGCTCCTTGATGGCCGTGCCCCCATGCGTGCTGCCGTGCGCCGCGTGTGGATGCGCCTGTCGGAAGCGATCCATGCGTTCGACCGTGGCATGGATGGACGCGACAGGCTGACCTGATTCAATCTGACGACTGCCTCCGACGGGCTCGTCGTCGTCTCTACGGCTTCGATCCTCTGCGCGCGAGAACGGCGAGACGAGGACGAGCACAACTGCGGCAAACAGGACAGCGGGGGCGAGGGCGCGTCGAAGCATCAGCAACTCCTTCGCGAGTCCAAACTCGACGGCTCTATTTAACTCAGCCGCGCGACAACCGCAACGGCAAAGTGCACGGAATGTTGAAGAACCGACGACGCAGGAAAGTGACGTACGGATGCGTCAGCGATGAAGGCAACGAAGGTGCACACCACGCCGTCGCTTGTGCTATAGCTGCATGCGATGAGCGATTCCGACGACTTCGCCGCGCTGTTCGAGCAATCCCTGAAGCCGAAGCCCGTCCGCAAGGGCCAGGCCGTCGATGGCACCATCGTCGCCGTCAACGCGAAGGGCGCCTTCGTTGACATCGGCGGCAAGGGCGAGGCGCTGATCGACATCGGCGAGCTGAAGGACGACACCGGCGCGATCCACGCGAAGGTCGGCGACCGCATCCGCGCCGTCGTGACGTCCACCGAGGGCGGGCTGACGCTCTCGTACAAGCTCGCCCGCGGCGCGACGAACACCGAGCTCGAAGACGCGTTCCGCGCCGGCCTGACCGTCGAGGGCAAGGTCGAACGCGAGGTGAAGGGCGGCTACGACGTCCGCGTCGGCGGCAGCCGCGCGTTCTGCCCCTTTTCGCAGATCGACGCCGCTCGCGGCACCAGCGCCGAGCAGCATCTCGGTCGCGTCTACGAATTCCGCATCACGGAGTACGGCGCCGGCGGCCGCAACATCGTCGTCTCGCGGCGCGCGCTGCTCGAAGCGCAGCAGCAGGCGGCCGCGGCGGAGGTGCGCCGGTCGATCGCCGTCGATGCCGTGCTGACCGGCCGCGTGGCCTCGGTGCGCGACTTCGGCGCGTTCGTGGACCTGGGCGCCGGCGTCCAGGGACTGCTGCACGCGTCGGAGATGGGGTGGTCACGCGTCGTGCCGTCGCAGGTCGTCGAGACCGGGCAGCCGATCACCGTGAAGGTGCTGCGCGTCGAAGACGACGGCCGGAAGATCGCGCTCGGGTTGAAACAGCTGCTCGCCGATCCGTGGTCGAAGGTGCCGGCGACATACGCGGTCGGCCAGGTGCACGCCGGCCGTGTCACGCGCCTCGCGGACTTCGGCGCGTTCGTCGAGCTCGAGCCCGGCATCGAAGCGTTGGCGCATGTGTCCGCGTTCGAGACGGCCGGACACGCCAGGGACTGGAAGCAGGCGTTCGCGCTCGGCACGACGGCCGCGTTCGAGATCGTCAGCCTCGACGTTGACAAGCGGCGGATTGGCGTCGCGCCCGCGGCGGATCGCCGGGTACCGCAGGACGACGACGGTTCGGCGGCGTCGCTGCCGGCTGCGCCCGAGCGCCTCGGGTCGCTCGGCGACCAGCTGCGGAAGGTCGTGAAGTGATTGTCCGCACGCCTTAGCTCGCGGCGGGGAATTCGATGCGGAACGTCGTGCCGGCGCCCGGCTCGCTCTCGACGGTGATGCGGCCGCTCGCGCGGTTGACGATGCTGTTGACGGTGGCGAGGCCGAGGCCGGTGCCTTTGCCGGGATCTTTGGTCGTGAAGAACGGCTCGAAGAGCCGCGCCTTCGTCAGTTCGTCCATGCCGGTCCCGGTGTCGGAGACGACCATCCGGACGTAGCGGTCGCCGCCGGCCGTCGGCATGACGTTCGACGTCTCGAACGACAGGCGGCCGCCGTCCGGCATCGCGTCGCGCGCGTTGACCGCGAGGTTGACGAGGATCTGCTCGATCTGGCCCGGATGGCCCTTGATCGGGTGCAGGTTGTCGGCGAGCGCGAACCGCACTTCGACCTGCGGCCCGATCAGCCGCTGCAGCAGGGCGCCGGCGTCGGTGATGATGCCGTTCAGATCGAGCACCTGCGGCTCGAGCTTCTCGCGGCGGCTGAAGGACATCAGCTGGCGCGTCAGCGCCGCGGCGCGCTGGCTGGCCTTCAACACCTCTTCGAGGTCCGCGCGCTGCGACGGCGACCCGACGTCGCGCATGGCGAGCTCCGCCGACCCGCCGATCGCGGTGAGCAGGTTGCTGAAGTCGTGGACGACGCCGCTGACGAGACGGCCGAGCGCGTCCTGCTTCTGCGCGTGATAGAGCTGCGCCTCGAGCGCCTGCCGGTCGGAGAGATCGAGGACGTTGCCCTCGTACGATCGCACGACGCCCGACCGGTCGCGCACGGCGCGCGCGCCGATGACGGCCGTGATGAACCGGCCGTCGCGCCGCTCGAGCAGCGTCTGCGTGTTCGGGATCTCGGGACGCCGAGTCGCCAGCGACTCGCGCACGGCGGCGCGCATGCCGGGATCGGCGAAGAGATCGGCGACGTTGAGCTGGCGGATCGCCTCGTCGCTGTCGTACCCGAGCATCGACACGAGCGCCGGGTTCGCGGCGACGAGCGCGCCGTCGGGCGAGGTCTGGAACAGGCCGACCGGCACGCTCTCGAAGAGCCCGCGCAGCTTCACTTCCGAGGCGCGCAGCGCGTCTTCGGCCTGCCGGCGGCTCGTGATGTCTTCGATCATCATCAGCGCGCCCGTGGGACGCCCCGCGTCCTTCACGGCCGACATCGTCACGCGCGCCCAGATGACCGCGCCGTCGCGGCGGCGCAGGCGCTGTTCGATCTGATAGTCGTCGAGCTCGCCCGACGTCAACCGCTCGAAGTACGCGCGTTCCTCGGCGGCGTCGTCCTTGTGCGTGAAGTAGCCGATGGACGTCCCGGCCCACGCGGCGCTCGGGTAGTCGAGCAGCCGCTCCATCGCCGGGTTGAGGCGCTCCACCTGCCCGTGCGCGTTGAGCAGCGCCGTGCCGACGGCCGCGCTGTCCCAGCTCGCGCGCACCTGCGCTTCGCTCGCCGCGAGCTTCTTCTCCACGCGGCCGCGCGCGCTGATGACGCGGTTGCCGATGACGCCGCCGATCAGGAAGACGATGAGCGAGCTGTCCGCAAACGCCGGCCGCGCGCCCGCCGGCGCGATGTACTGCGACGCCAGCGCGGCGAGGACGACGGTGACGAGCCCGGCGCCTTCGTTGCCCCAGTGCGACGTCACGAAGACGGCGCCGAAGAGCAGGATGAACGGCGTGTGCGCGAGCAGCGGCCAGCTCGCCCGCGTCGCGGTCAGCGCCACGGCGAACGAGATCAGGGCGAGCGCGTAGGCGCGGACGTCCGCCTCGGTGATTGTGCGCATCTTGTGCGCGCCCGGCGCGGCGCCGGTCCAGCTGGTGACGTCTCTGGTGACGTCTTTGGATGCGGTCATCAGTGGGCCTGAAGCGGCGCTCATTTTATGTCGGAAGAGTATGGTCCCGTATGTACATACCAGCTGTACAATCGGCCCTGTCTGCGGATGCGGAAGCGCTCGATCGTGCTTGCCGTCGTCGCGGGCCTGGCCGCCGTCGTGTGTGCTGACGCGCGGGCCGAGGCCGCGGCCAACCCCGAGGCGAAGGCCGCCTTTGCGCAGTACTGCGTCACCTGTCACAACGCGCGGCTGAAAACCGGGGGATTCGTCCTCGACACCGCCGGACTCGATCACGTCGCCGCCGACGCCGCGACGTGGGAGAAGGTCGTCAAGAAGCTGCGCCTCGGCGTCATGCCGCCGCTCGGCGCGCGGCGTCCCGACGCCGCCACCTACGATCGGCTGATCGGCTGGCTCGAGGGCGAGCTCGACGCGCCGGCGGCCACGCATCCTTACCCCGGTCGTCCCGTGCTGCATCGGATGAATCGCGCGGAATACGCGAACGCGATTCGCGATCTGCTGGGACTGCGCGTGGACGTCGCCGAGCTGCTGCCGCCCGACGATTCCGCGTACGGCTTCGACAACGTCGCCGAAGCGCTCCGCAGTTCGCCGGCGCTGCTGCAGTCGTATCTCAGCGCCGCGCGCAAGATCAGCACGATTGCCGTCGGCGATCCGCGGATCGTCGTGGACCGCGACACGTACGAGACGCGGCAGGATCTCTCGCAGGATCGCCATCTCGACGGGCTGCCGCTCGGCACGCAGGGCGGGCTCGTCGCCACGCACACGTTCCCCATCGACGGCGACTACGAGTTTCAGGTGCGGATGTGGCGGACGAACCTGAGCGCGATGCGCGGGCTGCAGGATCCGCATCAGGTCGAGATCGCGCTCGACGGTACGCGGATCCTCCTCGCCACGATCGGCGGCGACACCGATCTGGTCAACCTGCAGAAGAACCCGACGGCGACCTCCGACGCGATCGAAGCGACGCGTCTCCACGTCCGGGCGCACGTCAAGGCCGGGATGCGGACGCTGACGGCCGCGGTGATCGAGGAGACGCCGTGGACGCTCGAGACGGCGCGGCTGCAGCCGTTCATCCGCGACTTCAACAGCCCGTTCGCCGCCGAGGGCGATCCGCACGTCCAGTCGCTGTCGGTCGAGGGGCCGTACAACGTCGCGCCCGCGCAGCAGACCTCGTCGGCGCGCGTGTTCGTCTGCCGGCCCGCGTCGGCGGCCGCCGAACCGGCCTGCGCCCGCCGCATCGTCGAGACGATCGGCCGCCGCGCGTATCGCCGGCCGCTCGCCGCCGCGGAAATCGACGCGCTCATGGACTTCTACCGGACCGGCCGGAAGGACGCCAGCTTCGACGCCGGCGTCGAGTTCGCGCTGCGGCGCATCCTCGCGAGCCCGTCGTTCGTCTTCCGCCCCGAGCGCGAGCCGCTCGACGACGGCCACGGCGCGCCGCTCGCGGCGGGCACGCCGTACCGCGTCACCGACTACGAGCTCGCGTCGCGCCTCTCGTTTTTCCTCTGGAGCAGCATTCCCGACGAGACGCTGCTGCGCGTCGCGTCCACGGGCACGCTGTCGCACCCCGACGTGCTGCGCGCGCAGGTGCGCCGGATGCTCGCGGATCCGAAGTCGTCGGCGCTCGTGCAGAACTTCGCGGGCCAGTGGCTGCAGCTGCGCAACCTCAAAGGCATCACGCCCAACCCCGAGACGTTCCCCGACTTCGACGACAACCTGCGCGAGGCCTTCCGCACGGAAGCGGAGCTGTTCTTCGGCAGCATGATTCACCAGGATCGCGACGTCCTCGACCTGATGACGGCGAACGACACGTTCGTGAACGAGCGGCTCGCGCGGCACTACGGCATCCCGAACGTCTTCGGCAGCTACTTCCGCCGCGTCACGCTCAGAGACGACGCGCGGCGCGGCCTGCTCGGCAAGGGCGCCGTGCTCATGGTCACGTCGCACGCGACGACGACGTCGCCGGTCTTGCGCGGCAAATGGATTCTGGAGAACATCCTCGGATCGCCGCCGCCGGCGCCGCCGCCGAACGTCCCCGCGCTCAAGGAGCCGGCGCCCGGCGCCGCGCCGAAGACGATGCGCGCGCAGATGGAGCAGCACCGCGACAACCCCGCGTGCGCGAGCTGCCACAAGAGCATGGACCCGCTCGGCTTCGCGCTCGAGAACTTCGACGTGGACGGCACGTGGCGGACGACGAACGTCGGCGGCTATCCGCTCGACACGGCCGACGTGATGGCCGACGGCACGCGCATCGAGGGCGCGGCCGGCCTCCGGCAGGCGCTGCTCAAGCGGCCCGACGTCTTCGTCCAGACGCTGACGGAGAAGCTGCTCGTCTACGCGCTCGGCCGCGGGCTCACGCCGCAGGACATGCCCACGGTCCGCGCCGTCGTCCGGAACGCCCGCGCGCAGCAGTACCGGTTTTCGTCGCTCGTGAACGGCATCGTCGCCAGCGTGCCGTTTGAGTATCGCGTCAAAGAAGCCGCAGGGGAGAACTGAGGTCGCCATGTTCATTGCGAAGCTCGCGCTGCCACGACGGATGTTTCTGAAAGGCATGGGGACGGCGCTCGCGCTGCCGATGCTCGACGCGATGGCGCCGGCGGCGTCCGCGTTCGCCGCCGAGGCGAAGCGTCCGATGCGCACCGGCTTCATGTACATCCCGCACGGCGGCGACATGCCGTCGTGGACGCCGGCGGCGTCGGGACCGGGATTCGAGCTGTCGCCGACGCTCAAGGTGCTCGAGCCGCTGCGCGAGCACCTCGTGGTCATCAGCAACCTGAAACGCGCGGGCACGACGGCGGAGATGCACGCCGCCGCGTGTTCCGGCTGGCTGAGCGGCGCCGTGCCGAAGCACACGGAGGGCGAGGACTACCGCATCGGCACGACGATCGACCAGCTGCTGGCGCAGCACGTCGGCCAGTCGTCGCAGTTCCCGTCGATCGAGTTCGCCACCGAGGACTACACCGGCTACGTCGGCGGCTGCACGCCCGGCTACAGCTGCGCGTACCAGAACACGATCTCGTGGGCGACGCCGACGACGCCGCTGCCGATGGAGATCAACCCGCGGACCGCGTTCGAGCGGCTGTTCGGCGACGGCGGCTCGGCGGAGGCGCGGCAGCGCATCGCGCGCGAGGACCAGAGCATCCTCGACTCGATCGCCGGCGAAGCGAAGGCGCTCCAGGGCCGGCTCGACGCGCACGACCGCACGCGGGTCGCGAACTACCTCGACAACGTCCGCGAGATCGAGCGCCGCATCCAGACGTCCGAGACGCGGCACGCGACCGATCTGGCCGTGATGGACAAGCCGCTCGGCATCCCGGACTCGTTCGAGGATCACGCGGCGCTGATGTTCGACCTGCTCGCGATGGCGCTGCAGACGGACCAGACGCGCGTCTTCACGTTCATGATGTCGCGCGAGGGCAGCCAGCGCACGTTCGGCGAGATCGGCGTCGCCGACCCGTGGCACGTCGTGTCGCACCACGGCGACCAGCCGGAGAAGGTGGCGCGCGCGGCGAAGATCAACGTCCTCTGCGTCAGCATGTTCGCGAAGTTCATCGAGAAGCTGAAGAACACGCCCGACGGCGACGGCACGCTGCTCGATCACTCGCTGATGTTCTACGGCAGCGGCATGGGCAACTCGAACGTCCACGCGACGGATCCGCTCCCGATGATCGCCATGGGCGGCGGCGTCGGCAAAGGCGACCGCCACCTCGTCCTGCCGGCGAAGACCGAGATCGGCAACCTGTGGCTCAACGTCGCGCACAAGTTCGGCGTGCCGATCGAGACGTTCGGCGACAGCACCGGCACGATCGACTTCGTATGACGCGCCTCATCGCGGCCGTTACGACGTACGGAGGGCGGGCCGTTCAGGCCCGCCGGCGCGGCCCTGAAAGCGCCGCGCTACTGGTGATGTGCCTGTCGGCGTCGCTCATGGCGGCCGGGCCCGACGCGCCGACGGCGGACGGGACGACGGCGCTGCATCGGGCGGCGAGCGTGGACGACGTCGCGGCGGCCGAGACGCTGATTCACCGCGGCGCCGACGTGAACGCCGCCAACCGCTACGGCGTGACGCCGCTGTCGCTGGCCGCCGCGGCCGGCGACGGCCGGCTGATCGACCTCCTGCTCCGCGCGGGCGCGAATCCGAAGGCCGCCGACGCGGCGCTCACCGACGGCCGCACGCTGCTGATGCTGGCGTCGCGGACGGGCAGCGTCGAGGCCGTCACACTGCTCATCGCCAAAGGCGCCGACGTGAACGCGGCCGAGACGCGGACGGGCACGACGGCCCTCATGTGGGCGGCGGTCGAGAACCGCGCGGACGCCGTGCGCGCGCTGGCCGCCGCCGGCGCGAACGTCAACGCGCCGTCGAAAGTCACCGCGTATCCGCACACGCCGCCCGGCGTCATCGGCGACGCGCCCGAAGCGGATTACACGTACGTAGGACAGACCGTGCTGCCGCGCGGCGGCTGGACGGCGCTGATGTATGCCGCGCGCCAGGGGGCGCTCGACGCCGCGCGCGCGCTCGTCGAGGCCGGCGCCGATCTGAACGTCGCGGATCCCGACGGCACGCCGGCGCTGACGTTCGCGATCGTCAACGCGCACTACGACGTCGCGGCGTTGCTCGTGGAGAAGGGCGCGGACGTCAACCAGCCGGATCGGATGGGCGCGACGCCGCTCTATTCGGCCGTGGACATGCACACGCTGACGACGTCGTTCGGCCGCCCGGCGTTGACGCGCGCCGAAACGGACGGTAGCGTCGGCATCGCCCGGCTGCTGCTGGCGCACGGGGCGGACCCGAACCGGCCGCTCAAGGCCCGCGTGCTCAAGCGGACGTATACGGCCGGCGACGCGCGCCTCGGCCCCGGCTCGACCGCGCTGATGCGCGCCGCCAAGACGGGCGACACGGTGATGATGGAGCTGCTGCTCGAGCACGGCGCCGACGTCGATCGCGCGAACGCCGCCGGCGACACCGCCATGCACATCGCGGCGAACAACCCGAAATCGGTGCAGTTCCTTGGCGACTGGGGCGCGTCGGTGGACGTCAAGGACGCGCGCGGCCTCACGCCGCTCGGCGCGCTCCTGAAGACGGTGAACCCCAACGCCCAGTCGATCGCGCTGCTGCGCGACATGACCGGCGACTACACGACGCCGCCCACGCCCGAAGCGCCCGCGCGCCGCCGCCGATAGATCGCGATCGGCATGCTGGGACGTCGCGCAGGTGGACCGCCAGGGCTGCGCGCCGAGCTTCTTCAACTATCCGAACGACCCAGGATCCTGATTCCTGCCGCGCCTCAATCGACGCGGCGTCCGGTGACGGCGAGCGGCGGCATCAGCGCCGGGCGCGTCGGCGGCAGGTGCTGGTCGCCGGCATTCATCATCGTCCCGACGGTCCAGTAGTCGCCGGCCAGGTCCATCATCTCCACCGTCCGCTGCTTGCCGTAGGTTGCGATCATCCGGGCGAACAGATCGCTCTCGACCTTGTGCGCGCGCAGCAGCGCGCGGAAGAAACGAATCAGCGTCGCGTCCTTCTCGGCAAGGCCATCGACCGGGCGGTCGTACTTCACGACGTCGATGACCGACTGCTCGAGCCCCGCACGCCGGCCCATGGGCTCGTGCGCGGACCACTCGTACTGCTGATCGATCTCGCGGGCCGTGATCAGGACGACGAGCTGGTAGATGCGGTTGCCGAGCGGAAACTTCTCGCCGGTCGGGACGCCGAGCGCGCGTCCGATCAGGCCGCGCCCTTCGGAGGTCTTCGGGCTGTAGGCGCCGGCGGCGCCGGGGCCCGGACCGGGCCTGGGCGGGTTCGTCCTCGCCGCGAGCAGTTTCTGGCCCTCCTCGTCGAGATCCGCCGGCGTCACCGGCGCGAACCGCGAGAGCGTGATCGGGTTGATGTCGGGCGGCAGCGCGGGGGCCTGCGCCAGCACGGACATCGCGGGGAACGCCGCCAGTGTCATCACCAACAAAGACTGGATTCGCATGTCGCCTCCTTCGGGCGCCCACATCTTACGCTCGCGTACATCGACAGAATAGAGGAAGGGTCGCTGGCGAATGGCGCGCTCGGCGCTTCGCGATTACTGCCAGCCGCCGTTGCGCTTGTCGAACGGCAGGATCCGCATGAACGCTTCGACCGCGTGGATCTGGCCGTCGTAGACCTTGAACGCCTCCCACACGGTCAGCTGATCGCCGCCGCGCTCGCGCACGCCCCACGCCATCCGCAGCCAGACGATGCCCATGCGTTCATCGACGGCGACGACGCGGGTCTGCGGCTCGCCGAGGCGCTGGAAGACGGCGAGCGACTGCGTCGAGATGTTCTGGCAGCCGGGGGCGAACGTACAGCCCAGGCCGGCCATCAGCCGGCCGTTCTCGAAGCGGTAGGCGTCGGGCGCGAAGGGCGCGTTCACGGCGGCGAAGGTCTTGGCGGCAGCGAGCCCCTGCGGGTAATGCAGCGCCGCCTTGACGGCATCGTCGCGCGTGGCCAGCTGGTCTGGCCTCGGCGCGTAGTTCATCGCCGCGCTCGGCGCGCTCAAGGCGTCGATGTCGAAGATGAGGCCTTCGGCGCGGCTGCGTGTCGCCACCAGCTCGATTTCGGCGATCTTGTCGGCGACCACCTTGAGGCGCACCACCAGCAGCACCGGCGCGACGGCGTCCTCCGTCACGCGCAGCGTCGCGGCGACCGGCAGGCGGCTCACGTCGTGTTTCACGAGCGCATACAGGAGCTCGGTGACCTTGCCGCGCAGACACTCGCGATCGCAGGCGGTCGTCGCCGATTGTCCCGCGTTCGCGACGCCATTCCACGCGCAGCAGACTGCCAGCACGCCGGCGATCATCCAATGCTTCACGGCATTCCTCCTTTGTCGCCCTTGTCGCGGTCGAATACGAGCGAGCCGGAGGTGAATTATGCACGAGCCCCGGGTTCACGGTTTCTTCCGGACGGGTTGCGCCGGCCGTCTGCGCGTTTGGTAAGGTCCCACGTGTGATTGGCAGTCGGCGACAGCGGGGCTGCCAGGCGCGACGCGGCTGCTGCCAGGCACAACACGGCCGTTGCCGCGGACGACAGGGCCAGTGCCAGGCGCGACGGGGCCAGTGCCAGGCACGACGGGGCCACTGCCATGTGCGACGCGGCCATGGCCCAGCGCGACGGGGCCACTGCCGTACGTGACGTCGCCGCGGTCACCCACGACGCGTCACCGCCACGCGCGACGAAGGGAGCGCCTGTGAGGAACGTCGATTGCCAGCGGGTCAGGATGATGCAGCGGGTGGTCGCGTTCGGCGTCCAATATCGGCGGTCGCTTGCCGGCGGCACGGCCGGCGCGCGGCTGTTCGCGACGCTGGACGAGCACGTGCGGGCGATCCAGCACGAAGTCGATGAACAAGCCGAAGGGCGATTGCGCGCTGGAGAGAACACGTGCACGCGGGCCGAGGCCAGGGCGGCGCTCCTGGCGCAGCTTGCGGCGATCAGCGCGACGGCGCGCGCGCTGACGAAGCGCCGCGGGGACGTCGCGGAGCACTTCCGCCGGCTCCGCAGACCGCGCGATTACGAGCTGCTGAAGGTCGCGCGGAGCATGGCCGAGGCGATCGCGCCGAACCAGGCGGCGTTCGTCGATCATCACATGTCACCGACGTTTCTCGCCGATCTCCGGGCGGCGATCGCGGCGTTCGAGCGCGTGCAGACCGCGCGCGTGGACAGCCGAACGCGGCACGTGTCGGCGACGCTGAACATCCGCCGCGCGCTGGCCTGTGCGGCGGAGACCATCCGGGGCCTCGACGCGGCGGTGCTGAACGTCTTCCACGCCAATCCGCTCGCCATGAACGCCTGGCAGCGCGCGCGGCGTGTGCACGGCGTGCCCGGCCGGCGGAAGCGGCGAACGCCGCCGCCGCGCGAGCGCTGAAGGCGGCGGCTGGAGGAGCTGGCGAAGGACTCCCTGCAGGATGTCTTCGACGGCCGCGACTCGCATCGGCGTGCCGAGGACCTCGCGCATCGTCGCCCCCGGACGCGAACGCCTCGTAGCGTGGGTCGGTCTGCTGGACGTGGTCGGCCGTCACGACCTGATCGAACGCGCGGGCGCGCATGGTTCCAGCGCTGATTGGAGGCTTGACGGCATCCGCACGCCCTAAACTCGCCGGATTGACGACATAGTTGCGCGGAGAAACCCACACGCGCGCGATCACACGGAAAACGGACCGCGTCGCGGCGCGTCGCTTGCACGACCGTTTCCCGCACCACGGATCGTGTGAGGACGCATGGCGAGACTGACCGAACTCTACGTGGCGACCCGGACCCGCAACATCAACGACGCCGACACCGACAATCCGCCGACGCTCCTCGTCAGCCGCGGCGCGCAGGATCTCTTCCTCGTGCCGCTCGACGCCGACATGGCGGGGCTCGGCAGAGGCCGCTCGGCGATTTTCAGGATCGACGTCGCCGATCAGGGCCTCGATTCCGACGGGCTGGTCCTCCGTCTGATTGCCAGCGGCGACGACGCGTGGGCGCCGGAGCACGTGATTGCGTGGGGCATCTCGGGGCGCTTGCCCGACGTTCGCGTCGCTCCGCTCGGCGCGCTGATCGATCTCGCCACGCCGCTGACCGCGTCGTCTGCCGGGATCTGGCTGAGCACGGACAGCAGTGAAGGCGTGCCGGAAGTGGCATTGCGGCCGGTCGGACCCGGGCGCGGGACGACCCGCGCGTGGCGTCTGCTCGTTGTGTGCGCGACCGACCAGTATCCGAACATGTTCCCCGGCGGCCCGGGGCCGGGCGGGTCGGCGTCGGACACGGGAACCGCCGGTCCGGTCACGCTCCAGGCTGGAGCGCCCGGCCGGCTCGTGCTGAGTTATCTCCTGCCGAAGACGCCGCAGGGCGACCTGGCGCGCTCACATGCCTGTTTCTACCTGACCGAGCTCGCGGCGCCCTTCAGCCGCGCCGACGTGGCGGGCGGCCAGTTCACGCTGACGCTCGCCTCGGACGACTGGTGGGTGCCCGACTACTTCGCCGTCTTCGGCCTGGACACGATCTCGGGGCAGCCCAACGTCCTCATTCCGTTCGTTCACGCGCCCGCGATTGCGCTCGAGCGCATGAGCACGGATCCGAGCGAAGGCTGGCCGAGCAACGGGCTGCCGACCGCGCAGGTCGTGGCGCCGAATCTCTTCCCGGTGGTGGGCGGCGTCACCGAAGTGATGGCGCGGGAAGCGCCGGTGCGGTCGCGCGCCAACCTGCCGGTGCTCCGGCTCGACCGCGCGCGCGGTTGAGACGCGCAGCAGGCCTGAAGGTCTGCGCTATAGCAATTGGGGCGCTACCAGCCGGCCGGCAGGTCGGTTTTCGTGGCGCGGACGATCTCCATCGCCACCGGATCGCGCGTGCTGAGGACGTCGTGCAGGCGCGCGTAGACGCGCGCGCGCAGATTCGGCGGCAGGCCGGTGAACAGGTCGCTGTAGATCATGTACGACAGGCGATAGTGGAACAGGCGCGTGTGGAGGTCGAACTCGCGCAGTGAGCGGCCGTGCGTGTCGCGCGGGCCGCGCGCGGCGAACGTCTGCGTGAACGTGGACACGCCCTGCACGGGCTCGCTGAGCGGCGCCTCGTCGGCGAACGTCAGGTAATCGACGAGGTCTTTGATCTCGCCGTCAATCGTCCGCTGGTCCGCGTCGGTGAGGCCCGCGTGCTGCGCGCGCTGATACTCGACGCCCAGCGCGCCGAGGCGGTTCGCGGCGCCGACCTGATGCTCGAGCGTCATCAGCGCGACGATGTCGCTCGTCGGAGCGAGATATTTGGCGAGATCGAGCCGGCCGGCGAGCGACGTGACGTTCTGCGTCCCGCGCTCGTCGAGATCGAGCGGGTGGTCCGGATCGCTGGCGACGGCGTTGCCCATGTGCCGCTGCGATCCGTGCGTGCCCGTCACGTACCAGCCGCCCCAGCGGCGCTCGAACGGCGTGCGGTCGTCAATCGTGTCGATGAACGCGCTGCTGTACGCCGGCTCGCCGTGCGCGTCGGGGATGACCGACGCGACCACCATCGCCGCCGCGCCCTTGTTGCCGGGCGCATGGCAGAAGAGACACTCGACGCCGCGCCGCTTGAAGACCGGGTGCTCCGCTTCTTTCGTGTCCAGCGTGTAGAACGCCAGGCCGTGCGACGGCTCGAGCGCCATCATTTCGTAGACGGTGCCGCCCGGCACCGTGCCGATGGCGACGTTGTCGTTGAAGTACACCGCGCGCGGGTTCGCCGGCGAGATCAGCGAGTGCTGGAAGCTCGTCTTCGAGAACACCAGCATCTGCGAATCGACGCTGATGCCGAGCAGGTCGAGGAGGCTCGGCAGATAGCCGTGGCCGGGACTGTAGCGCAGCGTCGCCTCGCCGTCTGCGAGCGCCGCGCCCAGACGCGCGATCGCGTCGTTCGAGGGCGGCGGCTGCTGTCCGGCCAGACGCGCGCCGGCGCAGACGGCCACGGACAGCGCCACGGCGGCGGCGACGGATTTCCGTCGAGAGTGTGCAGAGAGGCTCACGGGTTTCCTGATTCAAGCAAGAACTGTGCGCCTCCCACCGCCGGCTGACGGTCCGCCTGCAGACGGACCCGACAGGCGCGCGGTGTGCGCACGGTGTGCGGATACAGCCCGCGCACAGTGTGCGAGGGCCGAGCGAATTATGTAATTCATTATGAGTACGCCACTTAGCTCGATGCAAGTGCTGGCATGTTCCTGGCTGTGCGGGAGGACAACGGAGCCAGCATGCAGACGTCGATCGGCGCATCGTTGCTTGACGAACAGGAATTTCTCGCGGAACTCGCCCACCTCGAGCAGGGCATGACGGCGAAGCGGCGGACGCCGGCCGCGCCGGCGATGGCCGAGTTCGCCGCGTTCTGGGACGAGGCCTCGACAGCGCAGGCCCCGGCCGTGATTGAGGACGCAGCTGCCGTCGATGCGCGGCCGCATCCGCTGCTCGGGCGGGCGGCGGCGGTCGCCATGTTCGTGTTCTTCATGGGCGTCGGCGCCGCCGGCGCGGCGGTCGTGTTTCACGCGCAGGTCGCGCGGATTCTGGCCGCGTGGTGAGTGGCTTCTGTCGTGCAGGCCTTCAGGCCTGCCCGAGAGCGGACCTGACGGTCCGCACGACAACTGGACGAAGAGCCCGCCCTACGAATCCAGCAGGCCGTTCTCCATCACATACCGCATCAGCTCCGCGTTCGTCCGCATCCCGAGCTTCTGCAGCACGCGCGCGCGGTACGTGCTCACGGTCTTGACGCTCAGTCCCAGCTCCTCGGAGATCTCCGACACCGTGCGGCCCGATCCGAGCATGCGCAGCGCCTGATACTCGCGATCCGACAGCGACTCGTGCGTCCCGATCCGCGATCGCGCCACGGCCATCGTCGCCCGCACGGCGTCGCTGACGTAGCGGCCGCCGCGCCGGATGTCCTCGATCGCGCCGACCAGTTCGCTCGGCGCGCTGTCCTTCGTGAGATAGCCCGACGCCCCCGCGTGCAGCGCGCGGCGGGCGAACTGGTTGGCCGGGTGAATGCTCAGCACGAGGATCGGCAGATCGGCCCGCCGGGCGCGGATGTGCTTGAGGACGTCGAGTCCGACGGCGCCGGGCATCGTGATGTCGAGGACGACGACGTCCCACGGCTCGCTGAGCGCCTGCGCCATGCCGCCCTCGGCGTCGCCGGCTTCGCCGATGAACACCGGGCTGAAGTGCTCGCTGAGAATCCGCCGGACGCCGAGGCGCACGATCGGGTGGTCGTCGATCAGCAGGATGCGTGTCATGACGATCGACGCGTGGCCGGACGGCGCGTGCGGCGCGCCCGCGAGCGGAGCGGAAACCGCACGACGACCCGGGTGCCCCGGCCCCGGCTGCCCGTGATCGACAGCGTCCCGCCGAGCGGGTTGACCGCCTCGCGCATGCCGAGCAGCCCGATGGACGAGGGATGGCTGACTTCCTCTCTGGTAATCCCTCGTCCGTTGTCGTGGATCTCCATCGTGCACAGGCCGCGCGCCTCACTCAGCCGGATGCGCACGGCGCTGGCGTTCGCATGTCGCGCGATGTTGGCCATGGCCTCCTGGAACACACGATAAGCGGCGAGCGATCGCTGGGCGTCGAGCCGGCAGGCGTGCGGCAGCGGCGTGACGCGGCAGCGCAGGCCCGTGCGCCGCGACACGGCGGCGGCCTCGAATTCGATCGCCGCGCCGAGATCCAGGTGATCGAGCTCCGGTGGACGCAGATCGTGCGCGATGCGCCGCACCGCGGACGTCGTCAGCTCGACCATGCCGATGAGCGACTGCAGGCGATCGACGAGATGGCGCGGCAGGCCGGATTCGACGAGCAGCGCGGCGGTATGCACGAGCTCGTACTTGAGCGCCGTGAGGTCCTGGCCCAGCTCGTCGTGCAGCTGGCGCGCGACGGCGGCGCGTTCTTCCTCGCGCGCGAGCGCGACGCGCGCCGCGAGGCCGCGGAACTGTGCCTTGGACGTCTGCGCGGATCGATTGGCCGCATCCCGGATGCCTGGGGGATGGACTGCAGCCACGGACATGTCGGCACACACTATAGCGCCGACCGGCGCGGCTACTGTAGGACGTCGCCCGACGGCGCCTGCCGGACCTTGCCGCCCGCCATCCGGTACACGAAGACGAAGTACGCAATCGCGAGCAGGATGCCGGCCGTCCACCAGATCAGCCCGATCGACAGCGCATGCGCGCCGGCCGCGGCGGTGTCGATGGTGATGTTGCGCGCGCCGTCGGCGCTCGCGACGAGCAGGTTGGGATAGAGCGCCTCGGCGGCGCCCGCGAGCATCGCCGCCACGAACGTGGACGACGAGAGGAACGCGCTCAGCTCGCGTCCGCGTGCCTGGAAGATCCGCATCGCGACGAGGCTGGCGGCGACCGCCGCGGGAATGAGCAGCGCCGCCGCGTGCGCGCGGTAGTTGTCGAGGAGGGACGGCCGGATCCAGATCGTGGCGACGAGGCTGGCGATCGTCAGAACGACCAGCGCCGGCCACAGACGCGTCGCCACCCGCGCGGCGCGCCGCGTGAGATCGCCCTCGGTTTTGAGCGTGACGGAGTTGGCGCCGTGCACCGCCAGCGCGACGAGCGCCGTGAGGCCGCACGTGACGGTATACCAGTCGAGGATCCCCGGCTCCGGCCCGACGCGCCAGTTCGTCCACAGCGGCGCGAAGAAGTAGCCGTCGGGCTGCAGCGGCACGCCGCGCAGGACGTTGGCCAGCGCGGCGCCGAAGAAGATCGACAGCAGGAGGCTCGAGAGCGCGAAGAAGCCGTCGAAGAGCGCGCGCCACACCGGAGAGGCGCTGTGCCTCCGGAACTCGATCCCGATGGCGCGCCAGATGAGCAGCCACAGCACGATGTGCAGCGGCAGGTAGAAGCCGCTGAAGCCGGACGCATACAGCCCGGGAAACGCGAAGAACAGCGTGCCGCCGCCGGCGATCAGCCACACTTCGTTGCCGTCCCACACGGGGCCGATCGTCCGCAGCACGGTCTCGCGCTCGGCGTCGGTGCGTGCGATCGCGAGGTGCAGGATGCCCGCGCCGAGGTCGAACCCGTCGAGGACGACGTAGGCGGCAATCATCAGCGCGACGAGCCAGAACCAGATGGTCGTCATCGCGTCAGGCGGCCGGCTCGGGTCCGTGCGCGAGCTCGTGGCTGACGAGGAAGAGGAAGAGCATCGACAGCGTGGCGTACAGCCCCATGAACCCGAGCAGCGTGAACATCCCGTTGCCCGCGCTCACCGTCGTGGACGTGCCCGTCGCCGTGCGCATCAGGCCGTAGACGATCCACGGCTGCCGGCCGACCTCCGCCGTCAGCCAGCCCGCCGTGTTCGCGATGAACGGAAACGGCGCCGACAGCATCAGCACCCACAGCATCCATCGCGTGTCGAACAGGCGGCCGCGCCAGAGCAGCAGCGCCGCCACGGTCATGACGAGCACGAACAGCGTGCCGAGGCCCGCCATGATGTGGTACGCGAAGAAGAGCAGCGGGATGTTCGGCGGCCGATCCTCAGGGCTGTACGCGTCGAGCCCTTTGACGGCCGACGTGCCCGTGCCGTAGATCAGGAAGCTCAGCGCGCGGTTGACGACGAGCGGGTTGTCGATGCGCTGTCGATCTGGATCCGGCTGGCCGAGAATCACGAGCGGTGCGCCGAACTCCGTCCGGAACAGGCCTTCCATCCCGGCGACGGTCGCCGGCTGGTGGCGCGCCATCATGCGGCCGTGGACGTCGCCGGTGGGGAAGATCTGCAGCACCGACGCCGTCACGCCGGCGACGACGCCGACCGTCAAGAACATCCGCGCGTGCGCGACCGCCCGCCGTTCGAGCTGATAGTACGCGCCGGTCGCCGCCATCGCGAACGCGCCCGTCGTCAGCGCGCCGCACATGGTGTGCGCGTACTGCACGAGCGCCCACGGGTTGAGCAGCAGTCCCCAGAAGCTCGCGACGTCGAACGACCCGTCGGCGAGCTGGCGGTAGGCCACCGGATGCTGCATCCACGCGTCGGTGACGATGATGAAGAAGCCGGAGAGCCACGATCCGAGGAAGACGGCGAGCGCCACGGCCCAGTGCGCCCAGCGGCCGAGCCGCTTCTCGCCGAAGAGGAACAGCCCGAGAAACGCCGACTCGAGGAAAAACGAGAACACGCCTTCCATGACGAGCGGCTGGCCGATGACGCCGCCGGTGGCTCTCGAGAACCGCGCCCAGTTCGTCCCGAACTGAAACTCCATCGGGATGCCGGTGACGACGCCCAGCGTGAAGCTGATGCCGAAGATGCGTCCCCAGAACCGCGCGGCTTCGTTGTACCGCTCGTCGCCCTTGGTGACGGCCAGCGTCTTCAGCACGACGATGAGCGGCGCGAGCCCCATCGTCAGCTGCGGAAACAGGTAGTGGAAGGTGGCGGTGAAGGCGAACTGCAGGCGGTGGACGAGCAGAGCCTCGCTCATAAACGCGAGCCTCGATCATGACACGGCGGCAGGGATCTTGTTGCGCGGGAGAAAACACGACGGGGCGGAGCCTTTCGGCCCCGCCCCGCAACTCGCTGCCGGTTATCCGGCGTCCGACTCCGACTGGAGACTGGAGACTGGGGACTGGAGACTACTGCGCCTTTCTCTCCGCCACGTCTCCCGCCGTCTTCGGATCGGGCCGGCCGAACTTCTTGGCGTCGATCGTCGCGTTCGCGTCGTAGCTCGTCAGCGTCCAGTCGTCGCGCTCGCTGACCCACGCGTAGCTGTACTTGAACGGCATCTTCACGCCGGCGACGTCGCGATAGTCGTCGTAGTCCACCTGTGTCGGGATGCGCCCGACCATCGTGTTCGCGTAGCGGATGTACCGCTTGAGCAGCCCCGTTTTCTTGTCGAAGTAGAGGGTGCCGATCATGCCGCTCGGCGTGCTGCCCTGGACGACGTTGACGTCCTGGCCGTTGATCGCCTGGCCGAAGCTCACGCGCCAGTTGGTGAAGAACGACTTGATCTTCCACGGAAACGCCATCTCGGCGTCGAACTTCGCGCCTTCGAGCAGCGTCGATGTCAGCGGGTACTGCGGCGTGACGGTCAGCGGAATCTGCCACCACGCCTTCATGCCGTCATACGCGCGGACGACGTCGCCTTCCTGCTGGTGGACGAAGGTCGCGACGCGGCCGTCGGCCTCGGCGTAGATCTCGGCCGGGTTGCCCGCGCCGACTTCGCCGAAGAGCAGGCTCCTGCCGTGCGCGACGTAGCTGCGCAGGGCATTCGCCTTCGCGGCGCCGCCGATGGCCTCGACGTACTTGTTGAAGAGCTCGTCCACGGTCGGCACGCCGCCCGAGGTCGCGCGCGGCAGGACGTCGGGCGGCACCACGACGGCGTCGCCGTAGGCGAAGTCGAGCGGCGGCGTGACGGCCGGGCTCAACTGCCCGCGATGGCACGTCCAGCAGGTGACGACCTGACGGCCGCCGAAGCTGGTGTTGTTGATGTTCTGGACCATCCGGATCATCGCGCGTGCCGTGCGCTTGCGCGGCGGATCGTCTTCCCACTTCGGGTTCGACGTGCCCGCGCCGGTGTGGCAGTTGCCGCAGCACAGACTCAGCGACGTCGTGAACACGCCCATCGTGCCCATGAACTGATCGACCGGGATGCCCTTGAGCACCTGGACGTTCTTTAACACCTGCTCGGACATCTGCGGCGTGTTCGGGGTCGCGGCCGCGACCTGCGCCGACGACGGCTGCTGCGCGTACAGCGTCGGCATGGCGCCGGTGGCAAAGGCGATGCTCGCCAGCCAGGCGCCGGTGACGGTC
>CAZOIK010000135.1:0-5716 GCA_964579765.1 uncultured Bifidobacteriaceae bacterium | reverse complement strand
CGCGCCCGCGCCGGCCGCGGGGGCCGCGGCCGCGGCCTTCTCGGCCACCTTCGTGGTGTGGCCCTTGAAGAGGCGCGTCGGCGCGAACTCGCCGAGCTTGTGCCCGACCATGTTCTCCGTCACGTACACCGGGATGAACTTCTTCCCGTTGTGCACGGCCAGCGTGTGTCCCACCATCTCCGGGATCACCGTCGAGCGGCGCGACCACGTCTTGATGACCTTCTTCTCCGATCCCCGATTCATCAGCTCGATCTTCTCGAGCAGAGGTGTGTCGACGAACGGACCCTTCTTGAGCGAGCGGCCCATTATTTCTGTCTCCGCTGGACGATGAACTTGTCCGTAGCCTTGCGGTTGCGCGTCTTGTAGCCCTTGGTCGGCAGGCCCCACGGCGACACCGGATGACGGCCGCCCGACGTCTTGCCCTCGCCGCCGCCGAGCGGGTGATCGACCGGGTTCATGGCGACGCCGCGCACGTGCGGGCGCTGCCCCAGCCAGCGGCTGCGGCCCGCCTTGCCGATCGACACGTTCTCGTGCTCGAGGTTGCCGACCTGGCCGACCGTCGCGAAGCACTCGATGTAGATCTTCCGGATTTCTCCCGACGGCATCTTCACCGACGCGTACTCGCCTTCCTTGGCGACGAGCTGCACGGCCGATCCCGCGCTGCGCGCGACCTGTCCGCCCTTGCCGGGCTTGAGCTCCACGTTGTGCAGCAGCGTGCCGAGCGGCACGTTCTTGAGCGGCAGGGCGTTGCCCGGCAGAATGTCCGCGTGCTCGCCGGCGACGATCGTGTCGCCGACCTTCAAGCCGATCGGCTGCAGGATGTAGCGCTTCTCGCCGTCGGCGTACGTCAGCAGCGCGATGCGCGCCGATCGGTTCGGGTCGTACTCGATCGTCGTCACCCTCGCCGGAATCTCGCGCTTGTCGCGCTTGAAGTCGATGACGCGGTACATCCGCTTGTGGCCGCCGCCGCGCCACCATGACGTCAGCTCGCCGCGGTTGTTGCGCCCGCCCGTGCTCTTGAGCGGCTCGACGAGCGGCTTGTACGGCTCGCTGGTCGTAATCTCGTCGAACACCTGCACGGTCTGAAACCGCGTGCCGGCGGACGTCGGTTTATAGGATCGAATGGGCATGATTACGCGCCCTCCATGAACTCAGGCACCTTCTCGCCCTCGCGCAGCCGGACATACGCCTTCTTCCAGTCCGACCGGTGGCCGGCGAAGCGGCCCTGCCGCTTCTCCTTGCCGTGCGAGATGCTCGTCCGGACGCTGTCAACCTTGCTGCCGAACAGCCGCTCGATCGCCTGCTTGATTTCCGTCTTGTTCGCGCCGACGGCCACGTCGAACACGATCGTGCGGCCGTCCTCGCGCAGGATCGACGTCTTCTCGGTGACGAGCGGACGGCGGATCACGTCGGTGAGCTTCACGCCAGCACCTCCTGCAGCTTCTCGAGGGCGCCGCGCGTCGCAATGACCTTCCGCGCGTTCAGGACCTCGCGCGCGTGGACCTTGCCGCTGGCGACGAAGGAGACCCCGGCGATATTGCGCACCGACTTCGCGAGCTTCTCGTCGAGCGCCACGTCGATCAGCACGGCCTTGCCGTCCACGCCGAGCCGCTTCAGCATCTCGGCCGCGGCCTTGGTCTTCCCCTCGCCCGCCGCGAGCGCCTCGACGACGACGAGCGCGCCGTCCTTCATCTTCTGCGCGAGCGCCGCGCGCAGCGCGCCGCGCTCGACCTTCTTCGGCAGCGCGTAGTCGTAGCTGCGCGGCGTGGGGCCGAACACGGTCCCGCCGTGCCGCCAGAGCGGGTTGCGGATCTCGCCGACCCGCGCGCGTCCGGTGCCCTTCTGCCGCCACGGCTTCTTGCCGCTGCCGCTGACGAGCGCGCGGTTCTTCGTCATGTGCGTGCCGCGCCGGTCGGCCGCGTTCGCATGAACGACCGATTCCCAGATCAGATCGCCGTTCACCCGGCCGCCGAACACGTCGTCGCGCACGTCAACCGTGCCGACTTTCTGGTTTTCGTGGTTCACGACATCGAGCTGCATGGCTATTTCTTGCCCTTCTTCGGCTTTTCCACCTGCGCGACTTTGACCCGCTTCGCCTTGACCGCCTTGCGGACCGTGACGTAGCTCTCCGGCGCGCCGGGCACGCTGCCCTCGACGATCAGCAGATGGTTCTCCGCGTCCACGCGCAGCACCTTCAGGTTGTGCGTCGTGATGCGATCGCCGCCCATCCGGCCCGCCGCGCGCATGCCCTTGACGACGCGCGAGGGAAACGACGACGCGCCAATCGACCCGGGCGCGCGGTGGAACATCGACCCGTGGGTCGCCGCGCCGCCGCCGAAGTGGTGGCGCTTGACGACGCCCTGGAAGCCCTTGCCGCGGCTCGTGCCGACGACGTCAACGCGCTCGCCGTCGGCGAAAATCGAGACGAGCACCTGATCGCCCGGCTTGGCGGCATCGCCGCCGGCGGCCACCTTCACTTCACGGCGCACCTGCGTCGGCGGCACGTTGGCCTTCTTGAAATGCCCCGCCGTCGGCTTGTTGCCTTTCGGCGCGCGCTCCTCGACGAGCCCGAGCTGCACGGCCTCGTAGCCGTCGGTCTGCGCCGTCTTCGCCTGCACGACGACGCACGGCCCGGCCTTGATCACCGTCGCGGGATGGACCGTGCCGTCCGCGTCGAAGACCTGGGTCATGCCGACCTTTTTTCCGATGATGCCAGTCACCATAGGGTGTCTACTTTTTTTCTCACTGCGGCTGGCCGCAGACGCTATTTGTGCTCTTTCCCGAACGCCTTGATCTCCACGTCCACGCCGGCGGGCAGATCGAGCTTCATGAGCGCGTCCACCGTCTGGGGCGTCGGCTCGAAGATGTCGATCAGCCGCTTGTGCGTGCGAATCTCGAACTGCTCGCGCGACTTCTTGTCAACGTGCGGCGACCGCAGCACGGTCCACTTGTTCTTCGCCGTCGGCAGCGGAATCGGCCCCGCCAGGCGCGCGCCGGTGCGCTTGGCCGTGTCCACGATTTCGGTCGTGGACTGGTCGAGCACGCGATAGTCGTACGCCTTCAGGCGGATTCGGATCTTGTCGCTAAAGGAAGCTGTAGCCATTTATTTGCCCTGCATTCTCGCAACGACTTCTTCGCTGACGTTCTGCGGTGCCTGCTCGTACCGGTCGAAGTGCATCGAGTACGTCGCGCGGCCCTGCGTGCGCGACCGGAGGTCCGTGGCGTAGCCGAACATCTCCGAGAGCGGCACGCGCGCGTTGATGATCTGCGTGCCGCCGCGATCTTCCTGCGACTGAATCTGGCCGCGCCGGCTCGCGAGGTTGCCCATGACGTCGCCCAGGTAGTCCTTCGGCACGACGACCTCGACGCGCATGACCGGCTCGAGCAGCACCGGCTTCGCCTTCTTGGCGGCGTCCTGGAACGCCATCGAGCCGGCGATCTTGAACGCCATTTCCGACGAATCGACGTCGTGGTAGCTGCCGTCGTACAGCACGATCCGCACGTCGTCGATCGGGTAGCCGGCGAGGACGCCGCGCGTGAGGGCTTCCTTGATCCCTTCGTCGATCGGCTTGATGAACTCCTTCGGAATCGCGCCGCCGACGATCTCGTTCTCGAAGATGTAGCCGCTGCCAGGCTCGCCCGGATAGAGGTGAATCTTCGCGTGGCCGTACTGACCGCGGCCGCCCGTCTGCTTCGCGTACTTCATCTCGCCGTCGGCCGGGCGCGTCAGCGTCTCCTTGTAGGCGACCTGTGGCTTGCCGACGCTCGCCTCGACGTTGAACTCGCGCTTCAGGCGATCGACGATGATCTCGAGGTGCAACTCGCCCATGCCGGCGATGATCACCTGGCCGGTCTGCTGATCGGTCTGGACGTGGAACGTCGGATCTTCGGCGCGCAGCTTCTGCAGGCCCACGCCGAGCTTTTCCTGATCGGCCTTGGTCTTCGGCTCGATCGCGAGCGAGATGACCGGCTTGGGGAAGTCCATCGACTCGAGCACGATCGCGTGCTTCTCGTCGCACAGCGTGTCGCCGGTCGAGACGCTCTTGAGGCCGACGGCCGCCGCGATGTCGCCCGCGTACACCTCTTTGATCTCTTCACGCTTGTTGGCGTGCATCTTGAGGATGCGGCCGATGCGCTCCGACTTCTGCTTCGTCGAGTTGTAGACCGCCGAGCCGGCCGTCAGCACGCCCGAGTAGACGCGGAAGAACGCGAGCTGACCGACGAACGGGTCGGTCATGATCTTGAAGGCCAGCGCGGAAAACGGCGCGTCGTCGCTCGCCATGCGGGTGATCTGGTTGGCGTCGGGATGCTCGGGGTCGGCCGCCTTGTTCGGGTCGATGCCGACGATGGACGGCACGTCGAGCGGCGACGGCAGGTAGTCAACCACCGCGTCGAGCATCGGCTGCACGCCCTTGTTCTTGAACGCGCTGCCGCAGATGACCGGCACGAACGCCGCTTCGCTCTTCGAGTGCACCGAGCTCAACACGCGCTTGCGGATCGCGCCCTTGATTTCGTCTTCCGAGATCTCCTCGCCGCCGAGGTATTTCTCGAGAATCTTGTCGTCAACTTCGCTGACCTTCTCGAGCAGCTGCTCGCGGTAGTGCTTCGCCTCGTCGAGCATGTCGGCCGGGATCTCGGCGACGATGTAGTCGGCGCCCATCGTCTCGTCCTTGTAGGTGATCGCCTTCATCTTCACGAGGTCGATCACGCCGAGGAACTTGTCTTCCGACCCGATGGGCAGCTGGATCGCGACGGGGTTCGCCTCGAGCTTGCTGATGATCTGATCGAACGTGCGCTTGAAGTCCGCGCCGACGCGGTCCATCTTGTTGACGAAGCAGATGCGCGGGACGCGGTACTTGTCCGCCTGGCGCCACACGGTTTCCGACTGCGGCTCGACGCCGGCGACCGAGTCGAACACGGCGACCGCGCCGTCGAGCACGCGCAGCGAACGCTCGACTTCGGCCGTGAAATCGACGTGGCCCGGCGTGTCGATGATGTTGATGCGGTGGTCGCGCCAGAAGCACGTCGTCGCGGCCGACGTGATGGTGATGCCGCGCTCCTGCTCCTGCTCCATCCAGTCCATGACGGCCGTGCCCTCGTGGACCTCGCCGATCTTGTACGTAATCCCGGTGTAGAACAGGATCCGTTCCGTGGTCGTGGTCTTGCCGGCATCGATGTGGGCCATGATGCCGATGTTCCGCGTCTTCCCGAGTGGGTGCTGCCTGGGCACGTGTCGTCCTTGGTCCTTGGTGCTTACCAGCGGTAATGCGCGAACGCCTTGTTCGCTTCGGCCATGCGGTGGACGTCTTCGCGCTTCTTCACCGCGCCGCCGCGCAGGTTCGAGGCGTCCATGAACTCGTTCGCCAGCTTCTCCTGCATCGTCTTGCCGTCGCCGCGCTCGCGCGCGAAGCCGACCAGCCAGCGGATGCTGAGCGACAGGCGGCGGTTCGGGTTGACCTCGACCGGCACCTGATAGTTGCTGCCGCCGACGCGGCGCGACTTCACCTCGAGGCTCGGCTTCACGTTGTCGACCGCCTTCTTGAACACCTTGAGCGGATCGTCGCCGGTCTTCTCTTTGATGATGTCGAAGCTCTTGTAGATGATCCGCTCGGCGGTGCTGCGCTTGCCGCCGCTCATGATGCAGTTGATGAACTTGCTCACGAGCGGACTCTGATAGAGCGGGTCCGCCGGAATATCGCGCTTGGGAATTTCTCGT